>JBAZSW010000011.1:0-3491 GCA_041662245.1 Parcubacteria group bacterium | reverse complement strand
TGGGAATTTTAACGATTTGCGTTGGGATGTTTCTCGTAATGAAAAAATAATAGAGCTAGGCAATAAAAAAACCGGGGTTTCATTCCCCGGTTTTTTATTATTTTATTTTTTTATCAAGGCGTTGAGTTTCTTCATTAATCTGGATTTTTTTCTTGCTCCGGTATTTCTTTTAATAATACCCTTGGAAATTGCCCGGTCTATTTCTTTGATTGATTGTTTAATTAGTTTTTGGGCTTCATCCGCCTTTTTTGTCTCAATCAATCTACGGCCTTCTTTAAGATTTTTTTTAAGGCTGTTCTTTATCTTGAAATTACGAGCCATTCTCTTTTTACTTTGTCTCAAATCTTTAAAACTTGCTTTCTTAATCGGCATATTTTAGCGTCACTAAAATTTATGTTAGTTAAATGTGTTTAAATGTTATCAGGGTGTAGCAAAAGTGTCAAGAGGGTTTTGATTATAAAAATTATTCTGTCTTTGGTTTATCAAGTATGAGCGGTTCTATTTGACTTTCGCCGCCGGCAATTTTAATAACATCTTTATCAATTTTTTTTAATTCCGTAGAGGCGGTATTATAAGCGCCGACTGTGGTGCTAAGATGATTTCCAATTTTTACAAAATATTCATCGTAGGCGTTTAAGTGTTTTCCTAAATCCCCCACTCTCTTAATAATTTCTTTTACTGATTCGCTAATTTTCATTCGTCGAAGTCCCTCGGCAAAAAGTTGGAGATAAACATGAAAAGTGGTTGGTGAAACAATAATCACGTGCTTTTCGCGATTAGCATATTCAACAAGATCGCGAGTGTTTATTTTTACCGCTCCAACTTGATTTACAAGCAAATCATAATAGATTGCTTCCGCGGGGATAAACATAAACGCGTATTCAACTGTCCCCTCTTCGGTCCGCACATATTTAGCGGTTTCGTCAATTCTATTTTTAAGGTCTTGCTTGAAAAGTTTTTCTAATTTTTCTCGTTCAACGGGATCATGCTCCGCGACAATTCGGTTATAATTTTCTAAACTGAATTTTGAATCAACGGGAATGATTTGATCGCCCAAAAAAATTACGGCGTCAACAATCTCCCCATCCTTGAATTTATACTGCATCTGGTAAGAGGTCGGGGGCAATACGTTTTTTAAAACAGTTTCTAAATAATACTCTCCAAGAATTCCTCGTTGTTTTGGGTTTTTTAGAATATCTTCGAGATCCTGCAATTGCCCGGCAAAGTTTACAATCTGTTTTCCGGTTTCATCAAGTTTAGTTAATTTTTCCGTAACTTCGGTAATTATTTTTGTACTAGCGCCAAATTGGTTTTGGATTGCCCGATGAGTTTCGGAAAGTTTTGTGTCTACAGCCTTTGTAAGTTCGTTGATTTGATTTTGGAGAAGGACAAGTGATTGGCTGTCGCGACCCCCCTCCCTAAGGTCTTTAAATTTTTGGCTTATCAAATAAAAAATAACAGCCAGAGCGGCGAGAATGACAACAACAACAATAGTTAGATAAAGCTCCATTTTTGACTTATTACGGATTATTTATTAAGATTATATCAGAATTGAGGGGAAAATGAAATAGTCTGACAATTTGTTTATTTATAAAAGTATGGAATTAGGAAAAATGATACCAGCAGAGGAGGTGGACGTTGGCGGGCAAGAGTAGCGGTTGGTAGGGGAGGAGGAAATTTCAAAGCAAATAAATGATACCAGGGATGCGGGTAAAACCAGAGCGGGGTATCCTCGTGAGATTTCTGGGGCAGGAAAAGCGGGCAAAAACATTAAGGGACCTCGTCCTCATGATAAACCTGGCCGAAAGGATCCGGGCAGAAAAGAAACAATAAGGGGGCGTGCCTTGGTAGATAAATAGGAAGTAAAACTTACTTCTATAATATTGTACGACACTTAATTTTACTTTAAAATAAGTAAAATATTCAGAAATTATCTTTTTTGAAACTATCCCCTCTTGAGGAATTTTTGCCCTCGTAGCTCAACGGATAGAGCAAACCCGTCCTAAGGGTGAGATGGGGGTTCAATTCCCTCCGAGGGCATGACTGGTTATTTTGAGTGGATGAATTTTTTATTAACTTTTGCGGGCCTATAGTAAAGTGGTATTACGGCTACACGGTAGCTTCTCTAAAATAAAAATTTATAAAGATAGGTAGCTACTTTAAATATTAAGTGTTTCTTAAAAAAATCAATAATTTGGGTGGATCCGGGCTCATAGTAAAGTGGTATTACGCCGCATTCGCATTGCGGAGGCGGGAGTTCGATTCTCCCTGGGTCCACCCAAATTATTGATAACTATCCATTGCGGAGGCGGGAGTTCGATTCTCCCTAGGTCCATAGAAGTTAAAAAATAATTTTTAATGAAAGTTCTAGTAACCAATGGTTAATTGACGAGTAGGAGTGTTTAGTGGAAAAAATAAAGATATTAAGTTTACAAAAACAAGCCAAGGGCCTGTTTTTAATTTTTACTAAATTGTTTCACGTGAAACAATTTAGTAAAAAGAGTGTTTCACAAACAAAATGTTTCACGTGAAACATTTTGTTAGACCGAGATCTTTGGCCTGAGTTTAGAAAATACTTAAAGTAGATAAAAGATTATAATTTATTAATTATTAAAAAATTTTAATAATTAATGAAAAATTAATAAATTACCTTTTAATGAATATTTTTGCACGATAGTTTTTTAAAAAAATTATTAAGAAAAAATGAAAAAAGAAGACAATTTGTGGATAACTTTTGTAATTTTTTTAAGATAAAGATATGGTGGGGATAATCTATGGGAAGAAGAAACATTGGTGATTAAAATTAGTTCAAGTATTTTGTCTAAAAGGTGAACAATAATCTTAACATTGTGTATATATTAATTTACACATAGCCTTGAACACAAAATTTATTCACACCCTCGATTGACTTTTTCGAAAAATAATGGTATAATTGTAATGTACATTAATAATTAGATTAGAAGGAAGCGTTTTAGTTCTTTTTCTGACTAATTATTCGGACAATTTAATACAAAGGTGGCGGAGATTAAGATTTCTTTCCCAATCGAAGCTGTTGTGCGAGATAGCTTCGTCCCGGAACGATAAATAATAGTTTGCGATCCCGGGAGTGCCCGTTAGTACCCCAAAGGTGCTTGTACCCGAGTACCTTGGAACAGAAATTTTAGTCTTAGGCTTTACCTTGAAATAGGTGATCGACGTTGTTTATGAAAAAATTTTTCATAAAAGTCATTATAATCACTCTTGTTTTTATTTCTCTTGTCGCTTTGTGGAGGGCTCCGATCAGTTTAGCCTTAATGAATTCGGAAAGTTATATTAACTGGATGGATTCTTTAAATTTTGGCGGTGAGGAAACTTCTACTTCCACAAATTATAAATTCCAAGATACTTTGGGGGAAATTGGTACGGGAAAAATAACGAGTACTAATTATGCCGGTCTCATAGGTTTTCGCCAGACTGAATCGGATCCCAAAATGACTTTTACAATTTCCGGT
>JBAZSW010000010.1:0-3494 GCA_041662245.1 Parcubacteria group bacterium | reverse complement strand
TAGGAAAAAAAACAGATATTGAATCCATAGTTTAAAGTCTAACATATATGAGCCTAATTGTGGTATTATCAAACTATGGTGAATAAATTTAAAAAATTGATCCCACTTTTATTGTTAACAATAATCCCTACTCTTCTTATTTGGATGCCATTTTTCTTCAGATTAAAAACTTTCTGGCATATACCATTGCCTGAGCAGGGAATGGCAACTGTTGTCTCTAATTTTGATGGTCCACTTTATATAATTGCTGAAAAAACTTTATATAATCCTGAATTAATAGGCCTAAATTATCAATTTCCATTATCAAATGAGTACTATTCTGCACATTTTCCAATGTTTCCAATGCTTATAAAATCATTTTCACCAATTTTTGGCAGTCCTTATTCAATGCTTTTTGTAACTCTTTCAGGTTCTTTGCTTGCTTTATATTTCTTCTACAAACATGCGAGAAGATTCTTAAACAACAACGACTCACTATGGCTAACTTTTGTTTTTGCGATTTTTCCTGCACGATGGTTAATAGTTAGATCAGTAGGCTCACCTGAACCTTTTTTTATAGCTTCAATTTTAGCCTCAACATATTTTTTTGGAAAGAAAAAATATTTACTTTCTGGTATATGGGGAATGCTCGCTCAAATAACCAAATCGCCTGCAATATTATTATTTATTGCCTATGTATTACAAATTTTAGTAACAAATATTAAAAATTTGAAAAATATCGATGTCAAAAAATATTTG
Source organism: Parcubacteria group bacterium (assembly GCA_041662245.1). GTDB lineage: Bacteria > Patescibacteriota > Minisyncoccia > Moranbacterales > UBA9337 > UBA9337. The sequence goes on along the minus strand of JBAZSW010000010.1, from coordinate 2,756 downwards.
CCACTTTTATTAATACCACTCGGAGTGATTTTGGTCTTTTCATTTTACAAGATTACATATGGTGATTTTTGGGTTTATTTTAAATCAGGTGACAACATGCATCTTTTCTTTCCTCCTTTTCAAATCTTTAACTATTCAGCAGATTGGGTTGGAACATTTTGGCTTGAAGAAGTTATTTTTATTTATTTAATTGGAATATTAGGAATCTATAAATTATATCAAGAAAAACTAATTACTTATTTTTACTTTTCTCTAGTTTTCTTCATACCATTGTTATTTGTGGCTCATAGAGATTTAATGAGATATTCTCTACCTCTTGTTCCATTTTTATTACTTGGATATAGAGAGTCTCTTCTTAAAAAAGAGATTAAGTTTGCAATAATTATATTAATAATTCCTATTTATCTCTATTCACTTGCCTTCATTTCTCAAAATGCCATGCCAATATCAAACTGGGCCCCATTTTTATAAAATATGAGCATTAACAGTAGTGAGAATGAAAATCAAAATAAATATCCAGAGGTCTCATTAGCCTATTCTTCGCTTGATAATGCAATTCGAAACAGCCAATCAATAGTTGTAGAACAAGCTTTAGAATTTATACCAGATGTAACAACCAAATTAATTGAGAGTCTAGAAAAACTGTCTGGTGGTAAAAAGTATCTAGATTTAGGTAGAACAAGATCATACAAAATGGATATAAAAGCCGAAATCGGTGACCACCAAATACAATTAGGCGGTGATGTAACATCCAAATACAGGGTCTTGTCTTGGAATAATGCTAAAGACAATGGAATAGAAATCGCTAAGTTCGATCCAATTTTATACGAAACAATGCATCCAGAGGGAAATGAATTTGAAGGATTTGATCAAATTCGAAAATATCCACACTCAACACAAATTGGGATAAACTTACCAGAGCCTTCAATTGAATTTACATTTGGTCGAGATTGGAATCATTTTGAGCCAATATTTAGTGAATTTAACGATTTAGTAGATGAAATAAAAGCTAAATTTCCTAATGCCAAGTTTGACAGATATCATGAGACATCTGCAATGGCAGAAGAAAAAATGAGAGAAGCTATGGCCAGCACAGCTCCAGAATTAAAAAATAGGATCAAACAGCTAGTAGATTCTATTGTTTCGGTCCGTTTTTTTCCTACTTTTTTACCAAAATATATAGAGGGCGGAGACAACACTTCGAGATATAAAAACGGCACGGACTTTTTCTTTTTGCCTCAAGAAATGAAGATTGTTCAAGCACCCGTTGTTGCGGGTCTAGATGGAAATATGCTTAGAGCAAAACCAAAGTTTAGAAAATCGATTGATATTGACGACCAATCCTTTTGGTTTAAAATGGCGCCGTCCATTAAAACATGGTTAATTGAACCACTAAGAGAAAAGGGTTGGAGACCGTAAACACTAATTCGTGGGATTATTCAAAATCTTCAGACTAATTATATGAAGTGGAAATACCAAGACATTGGAGATTAAAAGATCAAAGATATGGATTGGTTGGAGATGTGTGTGAGGAAGGTCATCCTGCATTTCCACCCGATGATGTCTGTAAAATTTGTGATCCAGACAAGGCAAGAGTAATTGCCATAGCAAAAAGTATAATCAAATCTAAAAAAGAAATTGCTGATACAGAAGCAAAAATCGTAATCTACGAAGCAAATCCAAATGCTTACGAGTCACTTGATGATATTAAATATACTTAAATTATTTTTTCTTCCAAATCACTTTTGTATACATCAAGTAATTATATGGAAGAACTAAAAAGGCAACCACAAATGCAAGAACAATAAAATCGTACTTTTCTCCAACCAACTTTGTACCAAATGGTCCAGCGATTGATTGAATTACTAAAGCTCCAGCAGAAGTTAAATTAAACTGTAAAAACTTTAGAATTATTGTTTTTAGCCCCTTTATTTCATTATCTTTAAATGTCCAGATATTATTAAAAACATAGTTATTTATAATTGCTAATTCTGTGGCAAACGCCCAAACTAAAAGTTCGGACAAACCTAAACCCCTAAATATTCTTAAAAAAGCAAAATTAACCACAAAACCGATAAAACCAACTGTGCCAAATTTGATAATTTTTTGTTTATCTTTAATACCTAAAATAATTGCGACTTTAAATGTAGAAATCATTTCTTTTGGATTAAACTTCGAAGTTTCCTTAGTACGTGACGCAAATTCTAGTGGAACTTCTACAGTCTTTTTTGATAATTTTATGCTTTGGTAAAGTAGATCAACTTTATAAGCAAATCTTGTTGGCTCCATTAAATGATCTAAATCAATTTGATCCAAAACACCTTTCACCCTAGTCAATCTAAATCCTGTTGTTAAATCATGAATACTAAATTTAGTCAAAACGAGCCTGATAAACAAATTTCCAAAAAAACTAATTGCCTTTCTGAAAAACGCCCATTCTTTTGGTACTGATCCACCTTTTATATATCTACTACCAATGCAATAATCAGCACCTTTTAGATACGCATCGACCATTGGTTTGACAAACCTCGTTGGGTGTTGAAAATCTCCATCCATTTCCATAACTGCGTCTGCACCTAACTCAATCGCTTTTTTAAATCCAGCAATATATGCCCAACCAAGTCCTTCTTTATTTTTTTGGAGTAAATGCAGATTTTTGTATTTCTTTTGAAGTTCTTTTATTAAATCTCCTGATTTGTCAGGTGAATAATCATCAACTATCAGTAAATGCATTTCAACTCCAGTTATTTTTGGAA
>JBAZSW010000009.1:0-6310 GCA_041662245.1 Parcubacteria group bacterium | reverse complement strand
AAAGCTCCTTTTTTTCTCTGTAGTAAAAGAATTTTAGGAGCTTTTTTATGCTTTGAACAGGCCGGGATTTATAATAACTGAAAATAAATGTATTTTTTTAAGCTGAAACGCACCACACTCTAATTAGTAACGAAGTTGCATTAAAATTGCAAAAACTAGGAATAGATAAACTAGTTTTAAAAAATGGTGAAACCATTGAATTGAATAATAGTGAAAACTTAATGGAATAATAGCTTTAAGTCAGAAGAATTATTTAGATACTTTAAAATAGCCTTTTCATAAGGCTATTTTTTTTAGAATTTTTCACTATTTTTTTAAAAAAAATCATAAAAAATGAAATCAGTAGATTTGCTGATTTCATTTTAAAGGATAGTAAGAACACAATTCCTGTAACTTATAAAATTATATCGTTAAAAAAACTAAAAAAATCTACTTCAGTAAATCTACTGAAACAAAAATTTGTAAACTATTAAATAAGTAAATATATTCATGAAAATATTTATGGAATGGAATGATGTTTTTATTTTACAGGAAGAGTTATGGAGAAAGTAATGGTTTACCTATGTTTATTATTTGTCAGTGTTAATGCTTTAATAGGAAGAAAAGTCGGTAGTGGAGGAGTTTCAAATGATCAAGAAAATATGATTAGATATCATAATCTTGATAAAATATTTTTATTTGAAGGAAGTAATGGAGGATCAGAAGGCGGAAATAATTAATTGGAAAATATTTATGGGGAACGTGGAAAATAGTGAAAAAGTTTTTTTGAATAATTGTCGTTGCAAGTGACAAGTCTAATTTAACTCGAAAAAGTTAACTTAAAAACAAAAAACGTCAGCTTAATTTATAAAAATAATATTATCTTTGAATATTTTTAGTTCAAGGGAATTGCTTTGCTCATTTTTGAAATTGAGATAGCTTAAACAGTTGGAAGTGTAATCATGAAAAGTTTTAAAAAAGTTTTGTTTCAATTTTTTCAGGCGGTGGAGAGGCCTCTTTTGGTGGTTCAGAAAGTGGAGGTCGTTTTATTGCAATTTGACCTAATAATAAAAGAAGGAATGATTACATTTCTGAAATTGCTTAAAAATATATTTGGAGTTCAAAAGAAAGGATTATTTTTAACATTGACTGTTTGTTTAACTTTATAACTATGCTTTGTTAAAAAATAATGGACGACATTGAATGTGAGTAAAAAATTTTATTGGCAGTAACTACAAAATATTTTTAATTTTTTAAAACGCATTAATATTTTCGATAAACAATAAAGAGCAAAATGCTCTAGCGGATTTTTATAACTTTTTTTATAAAAAATGGAGTGCCTGTGAAGAGAAGAGCTAAAAAATGGGTGGCCTCAGTTGGCTCAGAAGATGGAGAGATTAAGACCATTTTCAAAACATTAGGAATTGTGACTTTGATATTAATCTCCTCATGTTCATTTAAAAAACCTGAAGAAGTATCAATACCAAATAAGGGAGAGGTTTCACAAGGGGCCGAACTGAAAGAGGAAATAATTGATAGTACAGGAGATGGCATTTCAGACAAAAAGAAAATTGAAATGGGGTTAAATCCCAATATCGCCTATTTCCCAAAGCTCTCGGTGGCCCTCGTTAAAGAGATATCGTTAGGTGCAATATTCGGAGAGAAAGATGGGCAGGACAAAGATTATTTAATGATTGGTCAAAAATATGCTGAATCAGATTCTCCTCGTGGAGGTGATCTAGACTTTTTAAAAGTTTTAAGAAAAAAAATTATGATCAATCAGTATAATTTTTTGCGCAATATAAGGTCAGAAGAAAAAGATACGATTACCAAGGATGATCTAGGCAAGTCGATTTTATCTAACTGGACAGATAGCGAATTTTATAATTTTAAAAGAGAAGTCGGAACATTAACAAATTTACAAGACAATACCAGTGGAAAATTTAAGACCAATTTTACATTAAAGATTCATAACGCTAAAAATGTTTCTCAAATTTCAAAAGTTAAATTGAAATCATTTTATTTTGATTTCAATAATCAAAAAGCTGATGATGTTTACTCCCATTATCTCCTCAAGGATAGTGGAGCAAAAGAAATCATTGAATTATCCAAGTCCGATAACGAATACTTACCATTAACAAATTATTACTTGTTCGCTAACGAAATAAAATCTTCTGATCTTTTGCAAAGAATAAATGAAAGACATGAAGTAGGGATAGAATTTGAAGACTTTGATTATAGTATTGTTGGAGTTGATTATCGTTATTCAATTGTCATGACTAATATTATAGAGAAGTGTGCCAAAATTATTATTTCAGATCTTCAAAAAACTGAAATTTATTACGTGGCCCCATATTATAGCTTATTAGAGGCCTTAACGATTTTAGGTAAAAATATTACCCAAAATAAAGATGGTACAATTGATAAGCTCGATCATCTGCAAACTAATATCTCACAACCCATAAGTTTTGATTCAATAACGAGCAGTGATCTTAGTAAGGGAGTTTGGTCAATTTTTGGGCAGAGTGATAATTTGTCAGTTCAATTAATGGCCAAAGGTACATATCTCATTTCATATGCGACGATGAAAGACCTACTTGATTCATCTGGAAAAAAAGAATTAAAAATTAGCGAACAAAAATCAGATAATCCAATAGTGATAGATAGAGTTAATTGGGGGGATGAAGTCACGTTAAAAATTGATTCATTAACCATGACAAAAATGAAAGAAGAATTGACTGAATACCCCGTTAAAACGTGCAATGAACTTGGGGCCAATTGTTTTTGTTCTGATACATATTCTTTGCCAGTGATTCGTACAAGTCATTTAGAAATAGATAAAATAAATTTAAACGACATCATTATTATCAGTGATGAATATGGAAATCAGATTAAAGCAGATCTCTTTTCTTACAACCAAAATGTGATTCTCAAGTTTAATTATCCGATGCCCCAATTGCTCAATAAGATCAATATTGACTTTGCTGAACCTTTAAAAAATTCTTATCGCCTAAGAAAAGGGAGGGTCTCATCTACATGTCCAGGTTTTAAACTTAAATATTCAAATGATGAATATATCAATAAATACGAATTAAAATATGATGCCAAAATAATAGGTATTTTAAAATACTAAGGGGAAATTTATGACCAAAAAACTATTAATAATGTCTTTAATTTTATCCCATTCAGCCTTTGCTGATTCGGTTAGTACTGGAGTCACTCAAACAACAGGTTACGCCCAAACAATTGGACTTTCTGTCTGTGGCCTTGGCGGTGTCGTTGGGGCCATCATGCTTTCATTTAACAACGAATCAGGTTCAGCGTGGATCGCAAAGGCACTTATTGCTGCCAGTGCTATTGGTGCTGTTCCTTTTGCCGTGAAAGAAATCGGTGGCTTTTTCGGGATCGGGTAAATTTATGAAAGGCAGACTTAGAGTTTCAAATCCTAAAGAATTGTCCCAGACAGCTAAAGTCTTGGGACTTACTTCCATGGACTTTATGATCATTTCACTATTTTTGTTGGTTTCACCAGTTTTTAAAATTAATGCCTTTTTGAAATTTTTAATACCCTTGATGTTGATTTCACTGAATAAATATTTAAACAGAAAACATCCGGGAAATATTTATATTTCCCTTTTTAGAAAACGAAAGGTTCTTCATTGGGCCGGAGTTATTAAGGAGATTAAGAAGTGAGTTTTCCCATACTAGAATTAAAAGATAATTGCTTAAACAATAAAAAAGGTGAAAAGTCTTATGTTTACAAATTTCTTCCTTTAGATTTTGAACAATTAGATTATGACATTCTTTGTTCTTATTACGTAAATGTTAAAAATTTTCTCAATTCTTTTTCAGATAAAGAGTACATTCGATTTTATAATATTTCCGATGAAACCTATCTTGTCACTTCAATGAAAGATTTGATTTTTCCCCATGTGGTACTTGCCCCTGTTGATAATCCTCTAAGTTTCTATATTGGAAGCTCTGACTTCTTCTCAGATGTTAAAATTGAAGATGATTATCTGATGTATAATGGAAAGTTTCACAAATTTATCAACATAAGAGAATTTCCATCAGACATTACAGAAAATCATCTAGGTGAACTCGGACATGAATTCGTTTTTAGTTTTCAAAAGATGAGTGAGGCAAAGCAAAAGGCCTTTGTTGAAATTAAAGATGGGACTTATAAAGGAAAGAAAAACCAATCAAAGTCGAAGATTGAACTATCCAAGGCAGATTCGGCCCTCAATGTAATCGAAGAAATTGCCAATGACATTTCCAATGGCAATGAGTCGCTCTTTAAGGCCGAAGCGTGGATTATTGTTTCCGATGTTTCCAAGGAAGTCCTTTTTGATAAAGTATCAAAAGTTTTTCAAGAATTATTAACTCACAAGCTCTACTTGGAATCTGTTTCTTTGTCAGAAATGTTTATTTTAAACTTTCCTGGAGTCACCCCAAATTTTAATAGCAGCAGATCAAAAATAGTGCATTCAAGCTTCATTTCTTCTCTGATTCCTCTGTCAAAAGATATGCTTATGAAAGAAGGTTTTGAGATCTTTTCCAAAACAGGAGAAAAACTATTTTTTGATATTAAAGACAGGTCATTTCAAAATAAAAATGCCTTTGTCGCAGGCCCTACTGGATCAGGTAAATCATTACTTGTTCAACACATGATTGAGAGTTATTTGGTCAAGGGCGAAAATGTCATAGTTCTAGATAAAGGAGAGAGTTATAAAAAACTTTGTCAATATCACGATGGATTATTGCTCGATACAAAAATTAATTTTTTAACATTTAAAAATGCTCAATATTTGACCGATTTTGTTCTAGAGATCGCTGGAAAAGATGAATTTTCAAAAATTCAAAAAGGCGAACTTTTCGATTGGATAAATGTTGGAATAAAAGAAAATCGGTTCATTACCCACGACGATTTTATTGCTTACTTAGAAAGCAAATTTAATAAAATAAAATTTTATTTTTCAGATATCTTGCATTTCTTCTGCGATGAGCAGTCAAACTATCTTGAGCAAAAATTTATTTATTGCGAAGTGAAAAAATATCCGGCCAAGTTAAGAGGTCCTGTTATTCTTTTTTTGTTTCAATTTTTTGAACATTTCAAAGGTAACGTGACTTTTATTTTTGAAGAAATTCATAATTATCTGCTGACAACACCAGATTCGATTGTGGGAACAATTTCAAGAGAAATTAGAAAAGAAGGCGGGGCCCTGGTTGGTGTCACTCAATCAGTAAATGATATCGAACTATACCCATTACTTAATGTACTTTGGGAAAATACCCAACATAAATTTCTTTTTCGTCATGAAACAGAACCAGCGGAAACATACATAAAGGGACATGCGAGAGATCTCTTTCTTTCTATAAGTGAAAATACCTTTAGAAATAATAATGAGTTCAAATCTGAAAAAAAGAATTATTCAGAATTTATCATTTCTTCAGCGGGATTTAATAAAGTTGTTCGACTTTACGTCACAAAAGATAAATATGAGCTCTATACCAGTGATCCAGAAGATCGAAATAAATTTAATCACTGGATGAGTCTAAATAGCTTGGTTTTTGATCACTTTAGAGACGCGATTCACTCTTATACGAGGATTAAATATGAACACTAAGATTCAATACACAATTCTCTTTTTGACTCTATTTTCTCAAGATTTAAGGGCCGATATTTTTGGAGGAGATATTCCCATATTGGCACAAATAGCAATTTCAACAGCGAAAGAACTTAAGGCAACTCTTGAGCTTCTCGATGTCGCCGAGAAAACCCAGAAAAACATAACAGATGCCAATCGCCAGATTTCGACTCATATGGAAACGATGGATCGGATTGAGCGATTAAGCAATCGAGCTGACAAACTTTCTAAAATGAAAGTGAGAAATCATGCTGAGTTAAACGAGCAGTTAAGAAAAATAAGATACTCAATAAGTGAATCAAAAAGATTAGAAAAAAGATTTGAGCAAAACTACGGATCAACCTTTGAAGCTAAAGAAAAGATTAATGATTCAATCGAGTTTCCTGAAATTGATAAAAAAACCTTAGATCGAAGACTTGCCGTCACGGAGACAACCAATACTCCGTCCGGGCATTCGCAAAATACGGCATTAAATACGGCCCTGACAAATCAAATACTTTATGAAAATTCTCAAAATCAAAACTACATGATGAAAGAGCAGTTGGAATTTTTTAATGAACAAAGAGAAAGAAATTATGAGCTTGATCGAAAATCAAAAAGTGAACGGCAATTTTTAGGGGTTAGGCGGTAATATGACAATTAAAGATTTAGTGATGCCCATTAATTATTTCAACCTTAACGAT
>JBAZSW010000008.1:0-26973 GCA_041662245.1 Parcubacteria group bacterium | reverse complement strand
TATTAGGATTAAAACGAGCTATCAAACAATGGAATAATAATTACAATAATTTAGAACATTGCGCCCTGGACGGACTAACGCCAAATGAGGCCTTAGTTGGGGTGCAAAATGTGTGTGCCTAAAACAGAGTCTTGTCTAAAAACGCTTAGCATTAACTATGCGGTCCCAGTTTGGTGTTTTTTCTTTTTGTCGTGTTTCTTCCCTCTTCTTTTCTCGCTCTTTTACTCTCTCCTCCTCCTTTTTTCTCTCCTCCTCCTTTTTTTCTTTTTCGTAATCTTGCATTAGATCCCAGACCTCCTCATCTTCTTCTATTTTTTTTCTTCTTTCTCTCTCCTTCATATGATTAATCCTTTCTTCACAACTGTGGTACTCACCTTTCCAGTGGCTTCTTCCACAATACAAGCATTCGATAAGCTCAGCCATAATAATTTCTCCATTTAAATTGTTAAAAAACATTACCACCACTATTATTGGACAAATCCCCTAAAATGTCAAGCCAACAATCCATCAGCTAAAAATCTTAAATTATTCCTTGTTTTATCAAATTAAACTTAAAAAACAAGCCCAACCAAGCTTGTTTTTTAAGTCACCACTCATCACGAGTCATCTTGTTCTAAATTCTCGGCACGGGGTCGTGGAACAAGAACTAAAATTATTTAAATTTTTTTATTGAGTTATTGCCAAGCAATGAGCGCATTTGGATAATGGCAATTTCATTGAGTTTCAGAAGTCGTTCGGCTTGAGTCAACCCTTGCCGAATAAATTCGGCGTTAAGCGATTCTAAATTAGCCAAGCAAACCAATTGGGTGACATCGGAATAATCACGGATATTGCCGACCAATTTTTTATTTTTATCTCGCCATTCTTTGGCTGTCATCCCAAACAGCGCTTTATTTAAAACATCCGCTTCATTGGCATAAACAATCAATCCGTCAGCTACAGATAGCTTCTGCGGTAAAACAATTTTTTCTTTTATGGCGTCTGTATGAATTTTATAGTTAATTTTAGTCAACATCCGCTTGGCATCCCAACCAAGAGTCAGTCTCTCGTTTTCCTCTGCTTTCAATCTTTGGAATTCCTTAATTAAATACAATTTAAACTCGGCGCTAATCCAAGATGCGAATTCAAAGGCAATGTCTTTATGCGCAAAAGTGCCCCCGCCATATCGACCGGATTTATTTATAATACCGATTGCATTGACTGTTGATATCCACCTTTTAGGAGTAAGTGAAAAGCTATTAAATCCGGCACTATTTCTTAACCCATCGAATTCGATGGGTTTAAAACCAGGATTATTAATCCTCTCCCAGATACCCAAAAACTCAACTGTGTCGCGGTTACGCATCCAGTTTTGAATAATATAATCGGTTCTTTCTTTATCTTTATATCGAGCAATATCAGTCAAAGAAATATAATCACCGTCATTCTGAGTAAAGGTATAAATTTGCAGACCTTGAGTATTAATTTTTTTCATATACTTTCATTATAGCAAAAACGCAAAAATAACGCCAAATTGACGTTATTTTTTACAGATGCACGGGGTAATAGAGGAAATGCGAACCTATTTTATACTAAATAGGTGCCAAGTTTTACTACCCAAGCTAGTTAATTCTTAATTTCCTTATTCAATCTCTCATATCCACGTTTATCCAAATATTCACTAACTTGAAAATGTTTATCTCTAATATCAAAAGCTTCTTTAGTTTTTGGATTAATCCAAAAATAATAGCTAAATCTTTTACCGTGTGTCTTTTTATGTTTATTGGTTAACTTTTGAAGTTCTTTCGTAGGGATAACAATTGAATGCGGACTCAATGTTCTTCTGCCAATTTTCACATCCTCCTCTATAACATACACTAAGAATATAAAATATTCAGCGGTGGCTTTAAGTATGGTTTTTTCATCTAAATAAAACCAACCAACATTTCCGTGTCCGTATTTTTTTAATTCACTTTTCCTTGGTTCAAATGCTTTACTGCCCTTTACTTGAATTGTTACAGCTTTTTTTGTGTTCACGTTCATTAATACTAAATCAACACCTTTCATTTGCGCATTCATTGGCATTAATACTTCAATGTCTTTATGAGTCTCATCTCTTAATATTCCAGATACTACTGCCTCATCAGTATTCAATGACCAAAAATTTTTATAAGCTACACCCATATTTTTAGTGCGGGGCAAAAAATGCGAACCTATTTTATACTAAATAAGTATCAAATTTTACTATCTAAGATAGTTAATTGTTAATCTCGTTTAACTTACTTTTTGCACTGATTAATAATTCTTTTCCCTGTTCATCAAAGTCATTCTCCTCTAATCCCTCTAAAATTGTTTTAATCATTTGCTTCTTTTTGTCATCAATATCTTCTAATTTATCGATAATTTTTAATGAAAAAATTATTTCTTCGTTTGTTGCGCCCAGAAGAGGCCTAACTTTATTAATTATAATATTTGTTATGTTTTTGTCTATTAAACCATTAGCAACGACAAACTCCAAAAAACACTTAAAACGCGATTCGTTATTCTCCTTAGTTAAATTCTCTAAAATGGTTTTAATGGCCCCTTTTATTAGAGTCTGATTAATTTTATTGGCATTAAACTTATTTAATGCTTCTTGCAAATCAGAACACTCAAAATTAGAAATAATTTCATTCACAGATTCCTTCAACAAATCACCATCGACATCTTTAATAATTTTTATTATGTTTAATTTTTCTTTAAAGTCAAAATTCTTTATTATTTCAACTATTGGTTCTTTAGCGAGTCCGTTCTGAGACATTGATTTTATCCACAACAAAACCTCATTCTCTTTGTCGCCTTGTGTTTTAAATACATTTAAGTAATTTAAGAATATTGATTTTATTTTATCACGATCTATGCCCTTGTCTTTTTCTGTTTTTTTGACCATTAGATTAAGGGTTTCCGCTATTGTTTTCCTATCCTCCCATTCAGATAGCGTATTGAATTTATCAATTTCTTGTTGAGAAAAAGGCCAATTCCAAGTTGAGAAATGTTTTATCAATTCCAAATAAATTTTATTTATAATTAAGAAAAGCTTATTATCATCATTCTTATTAAAAAAAGTGGTTAACCAATCAGGGATGGTGTGACAATTCGTTGCTTTATTGCCTAGATATAGTTCCTTTGAAATGTTTAAAAAATTATTCAAAGATTTTTTATATTCTTCATTATTGTATTGAGCAGGATAATTGTCTACAAATAAACTATATTTATTATTTAACGCATTAAAAACATTGTCGTGCACATCAACTTTTTTCGTTTTAACCAATAATCCATTCAAGTTTCGAAGCCAAAACTCCGCAACGCCATAGTCATTAATAGAATTGAGTAGCGTTGTAATTTTGTTTATGAGTTCCTCTGCGATACTAGCGGAAAAAACGGTTGATTTTTTAAAGCTTTCAATAATGTTTACTTTTGTTTCTGTATAGCTAGAATCGGGATCAACCTCCAAAGAATCAATAAATTCTCTTAAAAGTTTTGGTTTTATAAGTATGGTTGCCACATCGTTATTTTTTAAAATGCTCTCAAAATCATTAAAATAATTTGGGTTAGTTTTAATTGTTTCGGAAAATTTATCACTAACCCGATTTAAATATGCTGGCATATCCACAAATTCAAGAATAAATTCTTTAAAAAGCTCGTAATTGTCTTTATTCGCCATTACCGCGTTTTGGAAACCGTTGATTATAGTGTCAAGAAGTGTTTGATTTTGACTTAAATCGGTCCTAATAAAACCAATAAGATTCTTTGGATTAAACTTATTTGCAATCTTACCAATGTCAACGCAATTTAATTTTGATTTTATGTTACCGAAATACTTTGAACTTGAATAATAAGTTTCTTTAAACTTATCAGAAAAATCTTTATCATTAGATATTTTAAAAATAAGAGAAAAAATATTAAATCCCGTGGTATCCATTAAACCTCTAGTCACAACATCTTCATTAAATCTTTTATCTATAAACTTCATTACTTGATCAAAGTTTATAACGTCTTTACTTAAAATTGTTTTAATCTCTTCCCAGTCCTGGGAAACAACAAGTTTATTTAATTCGTCTGGAATATTTAAAAAGACATCTTTATTAGTAAAAAATGCTTCTAAATTTTTCGTTTCTATGCTACGAGTTCTATCTAAAAATCTTAGCTGATCCTTCTCTATCGTTATAAAATCAACTTTTTCACCTCGTTTAAGTGCTTGATTAATATCTTCTAATAAATAAGGATTGTCTCTTAATCTTTTATATAAATCAAACCACTCTTCCCTTATAAGCAAAACTTTTGTTAAGAATGGCAAGTTGCCACTAATTATACCAACGGGAATATTTCCGCTTTCTTCTTGTTTTTTTGAAAATAATATTTCAGTCTGCAAAACATTTAAGAATTGTATTATTCTTCTCGGATTCTTCGAAAATTCTTGAGCAACTAGTGATATCACATTATCCGGTAAATTGAGATTATACTTATCATTGAGTGATTGTGCAAATGAGTGCAGATCTTGTTCTGAAAACTTTTTTATGTTTAATGTTGTATTAAATAATTTTCTAAGAAATTCGTTTGCGTCGTGTCCTCTTTTTTCTAGATATCTCTTTATTTCATTCTCGTCGACTGGAATAATAAAAATAACACCTTGTTTTTCTAAAAAATTTTTAATCGTAAGTAATAATTCAAAAGCTAAATCCTCGTGACACCTATCAATGTTGTCAATAACTATTACAATTTTATCTAATTTTTTAGACAAACCTAAGATATTTTTTATATAAACCCAAACCCCCCTCTCTTTGTTGAGAATTTTATCAATTATTTCAGAAAAAATATTTTCAAATTGCTCTGGAGCAAAAATTTTCTCCTTTGTTATTGATATTTTATATTCAATTAAGGACTCCCTTATTAAAAACATAATAGGCACTAAAACAACAGATAAAATAGATACCGAAATTTTTACATCGCTTCCAAATGCGTTAATTAACCAAATAAGTAGCAACAAAAGAGGACTCAATAAAAAGAATTTGAAACCCCACCCTTTTTTAATCGCGAGTCTGTGGTCTACTTCCTCGTTCTTGTCGTTATAAAATATTTCAAGTTCATCAGTAAAATCTAATTTAAATCTTTTCTTTAGCTCTAAAATGAATGTTCTTCTAAAAGAGTCGTTAGAATATTTCCAAGCATCATATATAAACACTTCCGCCTTATTATCTTGATCTTTCCTTAGTTTTTCATCGAGAGTCCTTATGATTGAAGATTTACCAGACCCCCAACCACCAGATAAACCAATCGTAAATGGAGTATCTGAATTTTCAATTATTTGCGAAATAGCATCAACATAGCAACGAGTTCCGAGAAGATCATTCTCTTCTAAGTTTATTTCACAATCTTTTATATAATTCGGTTCATTTTTGTTTTCCATATCCTTAATTTTTGCCCCCTCTTTGCTTCATTTTAAATCTGTTGTAGCCAAATTGTTTAATATAAAATAACTCAATGTTTTTGGCCATTCTACTACAATACTACCACAAAACCGAATAAATACAATAATAACATTTAGGCCTTATTTTAATAAACTAGGGTTAAAAGCCTTGTTTTTCTAACTTTATTATGATACTCTAAAAGTGCCAAACTACAATTTAATACCGCAAGGAAGAATATATATTCAGCCATTTTTTCTATGGTTTCCTATTTGCGTTCAGGATCGGGCACTCCGACCAAAACGTAAGTGGGATTCCTTGCGGATACCGCTGTAGTTTGGCAGGTCGGGTGTCCGTTTTTGTTTTTCTGGTGAACGACCTTAATCTTCACCACAAAATGAAAGTTGTATTAAGTCGCAAAGGTTTCGATTCAACCGCTGGTAGTTATCCAAGTCCCGTTATTGACGGGATACCCTTATCGCTCCCAATTCCAGATAATAAAGATAAAATAAAATATTCTGACTTAATATATAAAAATGGAAAAAGTTATTTTGATTTAATGACTGACCTAGGAATGGACAAGTATGATAAAAATTCTATCTGCCATTTAGACCCGGATTTAAAATTTGATATTTTAGAAAAAAGAGAAAACACAATTGAATGGCGCGGAACATTGGGTCAAATGGCTCAAGCTCAAAAACATTTAGAAAACAAGGGGGTTGGCAGGAATGACTTATTTTTATTTTTCGGTTGGTTCAAGGAAACTGAAAATAAAAATGGCAAAATAAACTTCAAACGTAAC
Source organism: Parcubacteria group bacterium (assembly GCA_041662245.1). Lineage (GTDB taxonomy): Bacteria > Patescibacteriota > Minisyncoccia > Moranbacterales > UBA9337 > UBA9337. The sequence goes on along the minus strand of JBAZSW010000008.1, from coordinate 20,748 downwards.
AGTAAATATCCCGATGGCTTCCATCTGATATTTGGTTATTTGGAAATCGGGGAAATAATTAAGACCGCAACACAAGATCCTCCCCTATGGCTACAAAATCATCCTCATTTTAGCCGAGAAGGCGTGCGAAAGGATAAGTCTAATACAGTTTACATCGCGAAGAAAAAACTTGCCTTGCGCCAAAATCAAGCCGGATTCGGGATTTTCAAATTTTCAGAAAAATTAATACTAACAAAAGAAGGACACCCTAAATCACATTGGGATATTGATAAAATAAAAGAGTTGAGAAATTTATCCATTAGCTATCACGCTCCCCAATCCTGGAAAGAAGATTATTTTCAATCAGCAGGCAGAGGGCAGGAATTTGTTATAGAGGAAAACGAAAGGTCAAAAAAGTGGGCAGAAAATTTATTAAAAAACCAAATTATCTAAAAAATTTTCTTGGCTGACATTAAACAAAATGATTATTTTAAAACAATGACATTTTTAAAATAATTTTAAATGGTTGCCCTTCTCTCTCGCATCTTTTATAATCAAACTCATTAATATTTTTATAAACAAAAATATGGGGAAAAAAATATTATTTATTATTCCAATTCTGTTATTAATTTTATTGGCTGGATGTAGTTATCGGATTAACAATAGCGAGCAAAATAAGACATCTTTTAATGATTCCAAACAATCCACATTAATAACCGTAAAAGACAACCAAACGGTAGTCCTTTCTTCTGAATGGGATGAGTTGATAAAAAATCTTTATGTTCCGTCTATGTATAGCGATTTATGTGGCTATGGTGAAGGTGGAAAATGCCCAGCATTTAGCTTTGTTGACGGAGAATTGCCAGAAAAATTAAAAAACAACCTCAACGGAGAAAAAGGTGGAAATGGTAATGCCGATATGGGGCTCGTAATTAACAAAGCTATCATTGGTGCATTTGATATTGATAACAAAAAAATAGATGTAGTTGCTATTCCTTATTGGTGGTCTTGGGCATCAAGTGGGTCTGGAATTTACATAGTAAAAGAAAACAATAAAAGAGCGGAAGTTGTTGCTAGAATCAGTTTTTTGAAACCTGTTAATTTAGAAATTTTGGAAATTAAGGATAATAAAATAAAAATAGCCTACACTGACCCAAGCGATAATAAAAATTACAGCCAAACGTGCTTCTTTACGCAAAATCAACTTAGCGAAAAATTTTTACAGTGTAATGTCGATAAATAATTTAACTTTTAATAAATATGAAAAAAGAATTATTTAAAAAACATAAATTTTTATTTCTACTCTTTGTTTTATTATTAATTTCTACTTTCTCTTTTTGGAAAACATCTCTTCTTTCTAAACAAAACAAGGATATTATTTTTCAAATAAAAGAAATCAAAGAACAAATCAAACCTAAGGAACAATTGAACTGGAATGGCGAAACCGCCAATCAGATTGCTGAGAGAATAAATAAATATGGCGCAAACATCATATTGATTGGAGGGGCTGGTTCAAGGCAAATACAAAAAGAGGTTTATAATCCCGAAAATCAAGAATACTTAGTGCCCGAAGATGAGTGGGTATCAATATCGCTAAATAGATCTGCTGATTTGTTGCGCGTCTTTTGCCGAGATGGTTTTAAACTAATTAACTGTAATGGCGGTAATGAGGAAAAACTTGGAGATGAGACTTCTTGCACTAGGACGGTAAATAAGGACATTCAAAATGTTTTGAATGTTGAATGTGAAAAAATCAAGAAATAAAAACATATGAAAGATAGCGACTATTGCGAGGAAGAAAATGAATATCAAACTGCCGAAGAAAGAATTGAAGAATTAGAGGCTCGACTCGAAGAATTAGAAGACAATCACAGCTCCACATCCAGCTCTTTGGCAATCGCCATTTTAAAATTTATTTTTTATGTTTGGGGTATTGTTGTATCGCTAGTTATCTCACTATCTAACTACGACTCTGTTTTGTGGACAATTATTCACGCAATTTTATCGTGGTTATATGTTATTTACTATGTTGTTGTAAAATATATTATCCAATCATAGACCAACAAACAATTAAATGGCGTTGTGAAGCCACTGCATACACTGTAGTGGCTTTTTTATTATATAATAGGTTATTTACCCATAAAGCATTCTTATGAGCTTTTTGAGCCATTTTAAGCAAATTATGCTATGATAAATAGATTAATAAATCTATTTTTATGGCAAAGAAAATAAATACGAGGGCAAAAAATTGGTATTTATACAACGCTGTATACTGTTTGGACTGTGATTTTAATGGAAGGGTGAATAAAATTTTTGAAAAATGGGAATTGCCTTTATGCAATGCAAAAGGCAAAAATATAAGTGATTACTTAAATGAATTCAAAAAAAACCACGGTGAAAGTGCTGTTAATAGATTGACTAAAGATATAATAAAATTAATTTATGATTTTGATTTGGGAATAAATTGGTTCTTTCCATATTTTAAATTTTTTCTGTCAGAGAAAGAATTGCCCATTCCTAATCAATCTTTTTTAATCACAAGTAATGAAGCTGATTGCGTGAAAGATAAAAGAATAAAGCTAGAAATATGTCCATATACCACTCTTGAGGATATAAAAAATAGTTGGCCAGAAATTAAAAAATTACAGAAAAAGGTGTGGCCAAAGGCTAAACAACAAAAAATTTCAAAAAAAACCATAGAGAACTTTTTAATTTGGGCAAATGATAAGGGGTTAAAATTTAATACTACCCCTACGTCAAAAACTATGTATGACCCAGTAAAAGGAAAAGATGAAATAATTAAAGCAACAGACAGAAACATAGTATGCAAAATATGGGAAAATGAAAAAGACATAAGCTTAAAGACCGAGAAAAAGAGAATAAACAATTTAAGACAAATAAGAAAACGAAACAATAAATTGATCAAACCATAATGACAAGATAAAACTTCTTTTTGTCATCACTCTAAAAAATCAATATGTTTAACTGTGATTATAATTCACAGTTTTTTTATTTACAAAAATTTATGGAAATTATCAATTCCGATGACATTAAAAAATTTGCCCCAATAGCATACCTTGAGCTTGCCACCAAAGAATACCCAGAGCAAGAATGGTTAATAGAAAAATTAATTCCTGCAGGCGGTATAACGATAATTTCCGGCTATCCGGGTAGTTTTAAAACTTGGTTTATGCTTGATATGGCAATAAGAATTGCAAAGGGCGAAAAATTTCTTGAAGTTTTTAACACTACTAAAAACAAAGTTCTTTACATAGACGAAGAAAACGGCGAAAGAACCCTTCAAAAAAGGATTAAAGCATTAACAAAAGACAAAAATATTCCACTTGAATTTCTACCTTTCCAAAATTTTACCTTGAGTAGGTCTGACGAAATAATAGACTACTGCAAGGAGAATGAAATCGGCTTAGTAATAATGGACTCTCTAATAAGAATACATAACTTTGACGAAAATAGCTCGCAGGATATGGCTAAATTATTTAAAGAATTCAAAAAATTTAAGTTAAACAACATTTCAATTGTCTTCAGCCACCACAACAGAAAGACTGGCAAATATAACAATCCCAGAGAGGATATCAGGGGTTCAAGTGAAATTCTTGCCTTCCTTGATTGCGGACTGTCCTTACGGAATAAAAATAAAAATCAAATTACGGTATATCAAACAAAATTAAGAACAGACACGGAGAGAGAGCCATTTAATATCACCATCGAAATCGAAAAAGAGACCGAAAAAACTAAACTTATTTTTGATGAAGAATTGATAGAAAAAATTAGCAAACCAGAAATCGCTAAAGACTTAATTATTAAATTATTCTCCGACAAAAAAGAGCTTTTCAGAAAAGAAGTATTTTCACTATTAAAGAACAAGTCCATTGGCGAATCATCGATAAAAGAAGCTTTAAAGGAATTATTAGACGACAAAAAAATTGAAAGCACTCCCGGAGGAAACGGCAATACATTGCTATATAAATATGTTGAAAACTAAAGGTTGAAAAGTTGCTCTATTATATATATCAACTTTCCACCCTATCCCCCGTTTTAATCCTATAGACTAATAAAATGCAATTGAGTAAGCAAGCAATAAATGAATTTATGGAAATTTACCTCAAGGATTACGGGGTAAATTTAAGCTATGAAGAAGCTAAACAAGTTGCTACCGCGTTTTTTAATCAAATGAAAAATGTTTACAAGCCTATATCAAAACAATATTCAAAAAAATGGTTGCCCTCTTTGTAAAAAAATTTTATAGTTAACAACATTTATATTTAAAACAATAAATATATGGCAGACACAACAAAAAATAAAAACACCTATGTCTTATATGTTCGCAAATCATCCGAAGAAGAAGATCGGCAAGTATTAAGTATAGAATCGCAAACCAACGAATTAAAAAAGATTGCAACCAAGTTTGATTTAAAAATAGTTAAGACTATACAAGAATCAAAATCTGCCAAAGCAACTGGGAGAAACGGATTCAACGAAATGATTTCTTTTCTTGCGTCCGGTAAAGCTAACGGCATACTTTGTTGGAAGCTGGACAGATTAGCAAGAAATATGGTTGACGGCGGAACAATAATTGATATGTTGCAGAGGCAAAAGATTAATCACATAAGAACTCACGATAGGGACTATTTCCCAGCTGAAAATAGTTTATTATTGGCTGTTGAATTTGGAATGGCAAATCAATTCATTAGAGATTTAAGCAATAACGCTAAAAGAGGTCTTAGAACAAAAGCGGAAAAGGGATGGCTACCTGGTGTTGCCAAGCCTGGATATTTAAACGAAAAGGGCGGTGAGCAAGGAGATAAAAAGATAATAATAGACCCCAAAGGATTTTCGTTAATAAAAATGGTGTTTGATAAAATGCTTACTGGCTTGTATAGACCAGCACAGGTATTGGATATGTTAAATAACGAATGGGGCTATCGTTCGCCCAAAAGAAAAAAATCTGGTGGTAAACCAATGGCGGTAAGCGCCTTTTACTCATTACTGTCAGACCCCTTTTATTGCGGTGATTTTGAATACCCTGCTGGTTCAGAAAATTGGTATAAAGGCAAACACCAGCCAATGATAACTCCTGCCGAATTTGACACACTTCAACGAATACTAGGTAAAAAAGATAACCCAAGACCAAGAATAAGTCACACCCCTGATACAGCCTTTTATGGATTATTTAGATGCGCTGATTGTGGCTCTGTGATTACTCCTGACCAAAAAACCCAAACTATCTGCACAAAATGTAAATATAAATTTTCTTCCATACATAAGAAAGAATGCCCACAATGTGGACTGGAAATTACCAATATGGAAAACCCGACAGAACTAAAATATACTTATTACGGATGCACAAAAAAGAAAAATCCAGATTGTAATCAAATGTCAATTGAATTAAAAAAATTAGATAAACAAGTGGTGGAAATATTAAGCGGAATTAAAATATCCGAGAACATAAAAAATTGGTATATCAAAAATCTGAATGAATACAATGAACAAGAAGTTGTTGACCGAAGCCAAATACAAAAATCCTTACAAGAAAACTACAATGACTGTCAAAAAAGATTAGATAATTTGCTGGCATTAAAAATATCCCCCCAAAATACAAAAGGTGAAATCTTAAGCGATGAAGATTTTTTTAATGCAAGGAAACGGATAAACAGCGAAATGTTGCAAGTTAAAGAGAAAATAGATGACACGGAGGATAGAGCGAGCAAATGGACTGATATGGCAATTGATGCGTTTAATTTCGCTTGCTATGCCAGTTATCATTATGAACACGGAGATGTTTTAATGAAAAAATCAATTATACTCGGGTTTGGCTCGAACCTGCTCATAAAAGACGGGGAGCTCATTGTTTCATTGCCTAAACACCTTGAGTTAATAAAAAATTCTAATTCCCGTTTACAGGAAATTGGAGTTAAGCTCGAACCTAAAAATTTTGGCGAAAGAAACGAAAAAACAGGCTTTGTCTCACCTGTTTTTTCTACTATGCACGCTTACAGGGATTTAGCTGGAACACATTTGAAGCAATGGTGTTAAGCTGGAAAACCGCTATAAGCCTGCCTTTAATTGACTAATTCAATATTACAATCACTATTCTCAACGCATTTATAACCAATTTCCAAAACATCAATTCTCCCGTATCGCACAGTAGAAACCAGGCTACCAATAGTTCTTTCGCCGTTAAGCTCTGATAATAAATTTTCGCTCTTGAAAAATCCTTTCTTATATTGCATTAAATCATCAGCAACTGGAACTGATTTTAAATTAAACAATAAATCTGTTAATTCAGAGGTTCCACCAAAGATAGATTGGCCCACATCAAGTTGGCCACCTAAAAAATGACCATTACTTATATAAAACCAAATACTGTCATATTGTCTCATAATGGATGTAAACTTGCCATTCTGATCGTTTGCGCCAGCTCTTATATAAACATAGGCATCTTCAATTTTTCCTGAAATCTTTATTTTTCTTCCGGCGTTTTTTAAGTCTTTCTCGGCATTATTAACAAAATTTAATGGCGTGACTATCCCATCTGGGTAAACATCAAATTTTTTATAAGAGTTAAACTTATCAAAATCAGAAGATGCTTTTTCTGGCACGACATTATTAAGAACGGTGTCGTTGCTACTGTTCTTAGAAGATGGTTGCGTAATTGGCTGGTCACTTTGCACCGTGGCATTTTCCAGCCCCCATTTCTTTCTTAAAAAATCAACGCCGATCCCTATTAGTTGGATTATCAATACTGTTATCGCTATAACCACAACAAAAACAACAAGAGCAGCTATTTTATTTTTAGTTTCCTGCTTTATCATAATCTTTTATTTTGTAATAAGAATATTTAGCCAAATACAATGCGCCAACTAAAAAGACAAACCTAAATAACCATTTTTTAGTAAGCTCATACCCCATATCAAACAAAGTTTGCCACCTAAGAGCCTTATTTTCTTTAAAAGCGGAAACAGCAGACAGTATAACTATTGATAATAAAATTCTTAAACCAACCACCGCGCTTCCGTTAATGCTTTTTAGACATAAAGCAAAAAATCTGTCGAGCAAAAAATTTACAAGTATAAAAACTAAAACCAAATTAACAACTTGAAGAATAAATGTCTTTTTACTTATCTGATAGCTTTTATAAAGTGGCTCTAAATAATTTCCAAAGGAACAAAAAACATCCTTGGCTATATCTTTATCGTCATTGTATTTATATGAATTACCGCTATTAGTCATACAAAAGCCTAAATTCAAACAATAAAAAATGCTAAATATTAGCCAAAATTAAAGAAAAATTAAAAAAATGATGATGTTTTTGTCTTATAAAATCATTTTATTCTTAAAACCTTATTAGGTCAAATATAATAAAAGTCACCCAAGCTTTTATTTTATGGCGGGTAGCTCCCATTTATGTTCACAATCGCAACAACAAAACGTCTTATTTTGTTGATTATAATCAGTAGGCTCGCACCCAATTTTTAGCTTAGCCATAGGCCCAGTCTGTTGGATATTGTCGGAGCCACATTTTGGACAAATATTTTTCATATTAATTATTGTTCTTTGCGCCGTTTACAACCACGTCTATTGCATCATACAAAGGCATCACTTTTTTTTCACAAAACTCAATTAACGCTAAAAGGTTTTCTTTGTCAATCTTTACAAACCTTGTAATTATTAAATACATTTTAACATTAAACATTCTGTTTTCTGGGTAATAAAGATTCATCAACTCCAACATTCTTTTATAACCTGAAGAGTATTTAACATCATTCCCTATAATTTGAGAGAAACCCAAGCGAAAAGCCCTCTTCGCTAAAGATCTTGCTAAAAAACCCAATTGAACTTCTGATAAATTTAATTTACTATCCGACACTAAGGTTTTAATGCCGTTTAAGTAATCTTTAAAATCCTTATTTAGCATCCAAGCAAGGTTAAAACATATTTTTGCTGGGTAATCCTTTTTCAATAAATCATTTCCATAAAGCAAAATACCATCTGTTTTGCAGATAAAACGAAGTTTATTAGAAACGTTAAATTCCTCTTCTGAAATAATTTTTGTGTCTATTGGTATGTTAAATTGAAGTGCTGGTTTGTTTATAAAACTTTTTAACAAGTCAGTAACTGCCTTATTTTGCGTTTTTAAAATAACTACTAAATTAACGTCTGACAATCCAAAGATAAAATCACCGCGCGCAATACTACCAGTCAAATAAAGAGCTACCAGCTCTTCTTCTAATATTTTTGGCAGTTCTTCTTCTAAAAATTTTGATACCGGCCGAAACTCGGGTGTTATTAACGACTTGTCGCATTTATTTTCTTTTACTAAAATAAAATCATCAAGTTTTGTATAACTTAACAATAATTTTGCGCCTGAGCCATCCTTATCTCTACCAGGCAATTTATAATATTTAACAATAAGCCTTGCTATTGTTTGGAGGTTATTATTAATCGCTTCCAAGGTATTATTCATTTTTGCCGACGTTTCCTGTTGCCATAACTGAAAACTTTGTTTACCGCGCTCCTCAACCATTTGCTTACCGTAATCACTTAACTGAGCCTGAAAACTTGGACTTAATAAAAATCTACTGGACTTAGTTTGAACATAATTATCCGCAGCCGGCACAGGATTTTTAAAATGGTGGTATTGTGTTCGCTTTTTAAGGGCATTCGCGATTTCACCACATTTTTCACCTGCTCCTAATTTTTTATCTGCATCCCATTCTTCAACCGCATCCACTAAACCTCTTATTCGTAAGACGTTTTTATTTTTCAACAATCTGCTAAGTTTCATCTCTCTTTCGTATTTTTTAGAATATTTGTCATCATAAGTAATCATCGCATTGACTGATTGGCACAGTTTATCTTTCAGTTGATGAACAAGATCAAGAAAATAGCCTTGATGATACATTATAAAATCTTCTTGATTAGTTTCAAAAGCACCTAAATAAACATCATCCGGCGGGTTAGCAACAAATAGTGCTGCTGTTTTTAATTCTTTTAATATTCTCTCTATGTCATAAAAATAATTTTGCGCAGTATGCCAGCGAGAATATCTCGCAGGAACTCTGGACATAGCATAATTATGAGGCTGGCGCAGATCACCCTTTATACTCGTAATTAATAAAGCAGTCTTTAATTCTTCAATCCAATTTTTTCCTTCAGTTAATTCCATAGTGGCTGTGGTTTTTATTTTAAAAAATAATCCATAACTTGTTTTTTAAACAGATCTTCATTTAAATCCTTTACTCCATATTCAAAATTATCCAATCCTTCAAAAGCTTTTTTATCAATCATTTTTGCCGTTTTAACAAAATTATTAGTTATGTCTATCGCTCTATTCAATAATTCTAAAAACTTTTCTTTCTGTATTTTACCTCTATCAATGGCTTCTTTCGTCATTTCAAGAGTAGCTGGCGCTATCGCCGTAATAAATCCATCTTTTTCTTTTTCGTTGCCATAAGAGACGGTATCTAACACTGCCACTCTTAGCAACATAACGACGGCATCAACATATTTTTCTTCGGCCATTAGTTGTATGGCCATAGACCGAAATATAGACCATTGCTTTGAAAGATATGCTTGGCCATTAAAATATTTTCCCTTGATCGCTTCAAGAGTAGCTTTGTTATAAAGCCCCCAAGCCTCATTGTTCCTTCCTGCCTTGTATGCCTTTTTGGCTTTTATTATAATTCTATCAATCTCATCATATTCTGTGCGTTTAAGGTCTTCATCACCGGCTTCTTTTATATAATAATGTTTGGCCCATAGATCTTCTAAGGCCACAATGTCTTCTTCTTTGATAATTCTTGGCACACTCTCATTCGGAAATTTTCTAACTCTGTATTTTTTGCCGCAAAAACTGCATTTTTTTCCCTTCGTTGGAAAAGGCATTATCTCTTTATTACAATAGGGGCAAGAGCCTTTTTTCTCTATAAATAAATACTTTTTAAAATTCAAAATATTTAGCTTCATAAAAATTTACATTTTAGTCAATATCTCATTGGCATACTTTTGAATTTGCTTTCTTGACTTCACGTCCATTATTCCGTCGTGAATTATTTGAGACACTGATTGGCCGGCAAGACGACCTTTGGATAGTTTTTTTACTAAATACAAGTAAATAATAAATATTTTTCTTGCTAAATTTGCCTGCTCACTAAGAAATTTATAATCAAGGTTTGGCAGTTGAGCCATATTATTATCGTCAGGATAAGTCTTAGTGCTTCTTTTTAAACGTTCAAAAAATGAACCGTGAACAAACTCATTTCTATAATTATACAAAAGACTTAAATCTTTTTTCATTTGTGGACTAAAACTATTTCCTAATAGCACACTTAATCTTTGGGTTATTTTATAAATTCCTCCGTCATTTTTACGTCTTGAAAACAACATCTCATAAAAAGAAGCTAAGTCTGCACACTCAGACTGCCAAGTCATCATTCTTTTTGATCTATAATATTTTTCTAAATCATCAAACACTACACAGGCGGCGCATAAACGCCAATCTTCTAAGCTCCATTTAGCTACGGCTATGGCATCCCAACCTGATTTTTGGATTATGGGAAACAAAATTTTATAAAAACTAAGGAAATCATTATTAAAAAAGTTCTTGTCCTCGCCGTGAAACATTGCTTTTTCCAGTGTTGATATTCCCGTTTTGCGCACATCAACCCCCATTGATCCGACCGAAAACATAACGGGAAGTGGCGACCCAGAAAATAATTTCATCAAATATCGCGCCTCATATATGCCAGCGAGAGAACTTTCCTTGCCATAAATTGGCAAAGATATGCCCCAATTGGAACTACTATAAGATTTTTTAAATTCTAACTTAGCAAAATCATTCTTATTATTTCTAACTACATTTTTATTGAACGGTTTAATTTCTTTATTTATTAAATTAATAAAATCCGCTTCACTAATTGAATTTAAGTTAAACAACTTCACTGTTGATAGTTTTTCTATTTTTTCAACACCAACCTCAAACCCCGGAAATGCTAAAAATATTTTTTTAGTCATATTTTTAATTATAGGCAAGATATTCGACCCTTTTATCCTTTATATCCCTAATTTTATAGCTAAAAATACACAAAGAACCAGTAACATTTTTACAACTCACATAGCACACGGCATCTTTAAAAAAGTTCAAATCCTTGATGTCCGTTTTCCCTGTTATCGCAATTGATTGTTCGTCTTTTAGTGGCGCCAAAAATCTTGATTGATACTTTATTGTGTTAAATTTATCACTTTCAACTTCTATGTCGAAAGCAACTCCTTTGCCCATATTCCTTACCCTAAAAAAATACTCCGTTTGCTCGCCATTTATCGTTATCAAATAATCCTTAAATTTATTTTTTAGTCTCTCTTTTATGGCAGGGCCAGTATTATCTTCTTTGTTATAGTCCCACATACTTCTTATATACAAAGCTAATATTGGCATTTGTTCTAAATCGGTTTGCTTTTCAATTTGATTTTTTGTTTCCTCCGTCGCCTTAGTGTATTTTATTAAATAACACAAAGTAACAGCGAGAATAACTACATTGATAATTCCCAATAAGAAATCATAACCTAACCAAAACGGTGTGATCACGTATCCGTTTATTGATTGGAGTGTGGTTAAAAAAGTTTCTTCCATATTTTGCCACAATAATACCCCCCTTTTATGATTTTGTCCATTGATAAAAAACAAAAAAAGGCCTAAATAATTTGTCGCTTCATACCCTTTATTCAATGCCACAAGGTCTAAAAACGTTTTCCAGATAAAACTTGTGGTAAAAATACCCCCATTTGATTTATGGGGCATTTTATGATAGATTAAAGACGTGAAACCACATATGAATACGTGAGGATTTAAGGCTATTTTAGTCTTATTTACCCTTATTTGCGCGCGGAAACGACGTCCGATTAGCACAAATAGGGATCCTCACGGATACCGAATGTGTGGTTTCACAACTAAATCGGGCGTCTTTTTTGTTTTGGCGCCCCTTAACAATAAAACTATGAAAACCTACGAAAAAATCTTAATTGCTTTTGACATTATTTTAACCGTCATCTGCTCCCTGCTTTACCTCGGTGGCAGTAAATTTAGCTCCGATGCGATTACTTATTTGTTTGGCACCTTCTTAATGTCTTATTTTATTGCCTTTATAATCTCAAAGTTTTCAAAGTCGGATAATAAAAAATTGGCGCTTTGGAAAATATTTATAAAGTTTTATCCAGTATTTCTGATTTTCACTATTATAAATTCGGCCAGAAAATAATATGTTAAAAGAACCGCTGACAATCAGAATAAAAAGGCTATTTATCGTCGTTGCTTGGGGTTTACTTCTGCTTATTGTTTTCTTTGGTATTGATAGGCTATTAACGCTTATTCCCCTTAAATTATTAGAAAATGAAGACAGGAAGTCTTACATTAGCGCTGTTATCATTACTTTTATTTTTATATTCTTTTTTACTAAATACGAAAAAACGCAAAACAAAATTTATAAATTAAAAAATAAAGACAAAATAATCAATCCTTTTAATAAGCATATTTTTAAAAATGACGATAAATAATATTCAATTTTTCAAAGACAATGTTAAAAACGCCGACTTAATTGAACTGGCCGGCGGTATTTTACCAATATCAGGCAATCACATTGGCAAGGTTGTTTTAGATAAGAATAATAAAACCGCCTTAATTGAAATTAAACAATGCGCAGAAGGACAGATTATCGCCTATTACGAAGGCCACCTGCTTTGTAAAAATGCCGAATATCAGACCGGCGACACGGAAATCAACGGCGGACTATTTATTTTCAGGAAAGATGAAGCAAATCCCGACAAATACGAAATCCAACTAAACCACAATCGCTGGGCCGTGATTATTAAGTGTTCTGAGGTTGAGCTGGTTAATTATCGGGAAATAAAAAAACCAATAGAAGAATTTAAAGATATTTACGCCGGCCTTCTTTGGGGTAAATTTTTTTCAATCGTAGAAAATGAATAATTATTTTCGCCTAAATTATATTAAATGTCCGGGATGTAAAAATACCCTTGACTTGAGCTTTATCAATAAAACTTGCCCCAACCCCTTATGTGGCTTCCAGTTTGAAGGTTTAGAGCTGTTGTTGGATCAAAACGACAACGAGCTACACAAAGCTCTCATAGCCTCATACAAGGGCGATGACGACCGTCAAATACAACTTTTAGCCACTGCTGTCCGGTTTAACATTGGCAGCTATTTGAGCCATTTTGTGGCTTGCAAATGGGGCGCCCACTATCAAACGCTATTCAAGGATTTTATAATTTTATATTTAGATGATATAAACATACTAAAAATGGTTTTATTGTCCGATGTTATTAAATTAGACAAAGGTAATGTCGTCGTTTCCGAAAACGGTTATAAAATGTTTCCCGATCTTTATAACTGGCTAATGCGTGTTCATAACCCCGACATACGCAATTTCCTGCGCCTTGAATTTCCCGGGCTTTACAAAAAATGGCTAATTATGAACAATGACCGATTTATTAAACCACGGCCACCCAAGATTACAAATCAGCAAAGCCTTGTCTAAGCTCCCCACACCGGGGAGTTTTTTGTTTGCATCGGCCGGTAGCAAAAGGTAAAATAAAGGCAATATAAGTATAAAAATATGGATAATGACAAAAAACAATTTTTTAGTTTAGCTAAAAAATCAAAACAAACAGTCTTGCTTTTGAATACTGACAAAAAAATCGCCAAAGATGTAAAAAAATTAAGAGATAGATATTTAACTCTTCAAAAAAATGCCAAGGACAAAGATGCCGTGTTTGAAAATTTAATGGCAATTTTAGATGAGGTTGAAAAATTAAGAATAAAATATGAATTATCGGAGCCTCATTTCATCCAAATAGCTTGGCTTGTTCAGTTTGACCAAGAAATACCGGAAAATGATATAGAAAAAATGTATAAAAAATCCAACCATAGAATTATAAAAAATGAATACGGCGAGAATATCGTTTATTTGCCAATCTATCCCGAAACCACTATTAAAGATTTAGGGGAAAGCTTTAATGCCGTCAAAGAAATAGCTAAAAAATTTTACTGGGGAAAGGCAAGATACAAGCGTTTGAAATCACGTCGCAAGTTGCAACATCACTTAAACGTTTTTAATTACAAAAAATCCGGACTTAATGACGAAGAAGTAAAGAGAAGATTTAACGAAGAAGTGGCTGTGGATAACAGGGATATTATAGTAAAAAATGATGTGCCAAAAATAGTAAAAAATTTAACAAAAGGAGCTAAGAAACTATTAAAAAATAAGCACAAAAATTAGAAATATAAGGAAACCTAATAATAAAATCAATCTTGTTAATTTTCTCATATGATAAAGGTATAGTCGCTTGATTATACCTTTTTTATATGAATCAGAATAAATATTACAAAACCAATGCTTTTTATTTAGCCGCCTTTCTCTCGGCCAGTGGGATTGCTTTGGATAGCATTGAAAAAACTAACTTCAATAAAACAATTTTTGTTTTTAAAAATACCCGCGAGACACAGGATCTTGTCCGGGTTTTTAATTTTGGGAAAGAAGATGACACAAAATTATTGGTTAATTTTAAAAAGGTAGAAGCTGAAATCAAACACCTTAAATCGTTAATATACGACTAAAATATGCGGATAAAAATATGGGAAAATTTTGGATTGATAATGAATTGATAGATAAATATTTGACTAAAATTTCTGGCAATGATTTTAAAGTTTGGTGCATTCTTAGTCGGCATTTCAATAAAAAAGGAACTTGCTATCCAAGCATAAGAACAATAAGCATAAAATCTGGGTTACATCACGAAACTGTAAGTCAATGTCTAAAAAGATTAAAACTGCTCGGTTTTTTCGAGCAGTTGGAAATTAAAGAGAGATGCAAACTGCGCTGTTTATTTTCCAAAACTGCTCGGTTTTTAATTCCAGGAAACGATAATCTGCTCGAGGAAACCGCTATGAAGGATAATAAGGAAGATTTAAAGGAAATAAAAAATAATTTTAATTCAAGTGAAACCGAGGCTATTGGCAATATTATGAGAAATCAGGAAGCGTTAGCCAAATTAAAAAATAAGGTGGACGAAATCAATAGCAAAAAACAAAGTAATCAAATATGATTTCTTCGGCGGAATTCAAAAAAGCATTGGGTCCAGCAGCTCACGATATGTCGGAAATAGAAATTGAGCGATTGCGGACGTTATATGATCGGCTTGCTGACATCTTTTTTGATATTTTCGCCGAAAAAAATAAACAAAATCAACTTAATTAACTTGTAATTTTAAACATATATGATATTATAATTATGAACCCAACTTAGAACCAAGTGTTTTTTTGTCGCAATAATCTTAATTATTGTGGCCCGAAATAGGCGCAGATGCTGTTTCAACTATCACTTGGTGGTTGGGTTCAAAACAGTTTTTTCTGCGCCTTTTTTGTTTATAAATTAAGAATAAAAATATGGATATTAAAAAAAATTGTATTATCTATTGCCGCGTTAGCACAGCAACTCAGGCTCAAGAGGGAGAAAGCCTTGATGTTCAAGAAAAAATTTGCCGTGGTATTGCAGAACGCCACGAACTTAAAGTATTAAAGGTTTTTAGAGAGCCTTTTTCCGGACGTAAAGAATATAGGCCAATATTTGACGGTGAAATAATGGCTTACATTAAAACTCACCCGAATGAAGTTACTTATCTAATAGTCAAAAGCATTGATCGGTTTACGCGTGGCGGTAGTCTGCCATATGAAAGAATTAAGCAGGAGTTATGCAGATACGGAGTAGAACTAATGGACAGCACGGGAATTATTCAGCCAATGAAAAACACATTAGATCATCTTGATATCGCATATGGTTGGTCCAAGTATTCACCAAGCGGAGTTGCTGAGCTTATTACAGCCAACCAAGGTAATGCTGAAGTTAGGGATATTTTAACCAGAACAATTGGCCAAGAAATTATTTTAACCAGAGAAGGCTACCACATCGGCCAAGCAACAGATGGTTTTCTTATTGATAAAATTCGCGTAAATCATAAAAAGAAAAGTGTCCAAAAACCTGATCCAGCACGCGCCCCTTATTGGATTAAAATTTTCGAAATGAGGGCTTCTGGCCAATACACTGATCAAGAAATCGTTAATACTCTCAACGCTATGGGTTTTAGAACAAGGGAGTTTAATCGTTGGAGTAAATCTCACGAAGAAGTTTTAAAAAGGGCCGGCGGCAACCCTCTAACCATTAAGAAGTTGCAAAAGGACATACAAAATTCAATATACTGCGGCGTTATTATGCACAAATGGACCGACCATAAGCCAATTAAAGCTAAATATGAAGGCTTAATTAGCATTGCCACGTTTAACGCGGCTAATAGGGGCAAAATCTTTATTAAAGAGCTTGGTAATGATCAATTTGAAGTTTTATACGACTATTACGCTAATAAACGCATCTTTAAGCGCTTAAAGGATAATCCCCTATTTCCTTACAAATTTATATTATGCCCTCATTGCCATAAGCCATTTTTAGGCAGCTCGCCGGCCGGCAAATCTAAAAAAGGTTTTCCAACATATCACTGTCATCGCGATCATCAATATTTTGGAATTAGTAAAAAAGAATTTGAAACTAATGTGGAAAAATTTTTACAATCCCTAAAATTTAATCCGATAAGAGCCAAGGCTTTGGAAATTACTTTTATCAATAAGTATCGCGAAAGGCAAAAAGAATTCGCGCATTTTTCTTCACAAGTCAGTCAACAGGTTGCCGACCTAAAAAATGAACAGGCTAACATTCTTAACACATTAGCTAAATCAACCAGCGAGATTGTCATAAAAAAATTAGAAGAAAAGGTTGATTTGCTTGAAGAGGAAATTAAAAATGCCCAAACCCAAAGAAATAAAATTGAGATAACTGAATACGATATCTCGGCTTTTATTAAAGAAGCTAAAAATATAATGGAACACCCGGCCGAAAGACTTATGGACATTGATAATCCAATCAAAAGACAAGCCGTCTTCGGGCTTGTCTTTGATAAAACTCCAACCTATTTTGATATACTCAATGGAACACCGGAATTGTCGCCAATCTTCGCTCTTTCTTCGGCGACTGAAAATGAGAAATCTTACTTGGCACGGGCGGTAGGAATCGAACCCACACTAGAGGTTTTGGAGACCCCTGTACTACCACTATACTACGCCCGCCTTCGTCCGCCGTAGCGGACTTCGGCGAGGCAAGCCCGCAAAAGGCGCGAAGGCGGAAATTTTTTGATCTTACTTCGTTTCCTTGTGCAAAGTGTGCTTGTTGCAACCTTTACAATGTTTTTTCAGTTCCAAGCGCTCCTTTAAGATTTTCTTATTTTTACGAGAAAAATAATTAATAGTCTTACATTCGGTGCACTGGAATTTAATCATGTTGTCCTGTGACATATTTTTTTATTAATATTTAAATAAAATTATTTTTTCCAAAGACCGTGAAGATTACAATACTCACGAACCTCCACCACTTCCCCTTCTACTGTAAATTCCGCTTCAGCTTCCTTATTTAAATCTGGAGTTAGATACTTACGATAGACTCTAACACTAGTCAAAACTTCAATCCACTCAATGTAATGTCCGGCTTCCATGGGATGTGGTACTGAGCCAACTTTAACTTTAACTTTGTCGCCCACAATTTCCACTACTGGCACATGCTTTTCCGTAGAGGCGTCCACGGTATTAGCTTCTTGCGCCATCATTGGTTGGCCACAACAAACCAATTCGCCGGTTGCCGCGTGGACTACTTCCACTATGTCACCACACACACTACACTTAAAAACTTGGTTTAGTTTTGTCATATGTTTAAATTTACATTGTTATGTAAACTGTGGGCCGGGTAGGATTCGAACCTACGAAGGCATAACCGTGTGATTTACAGTCACATGCATTTGACCGCTTTGCTACCGACCCATGTTATTAAATTTTAAAGGCAATTCTTTTATCCATTCTCTCATTAAGTCAAGAAGTTTTTTATCATAATATCTTATATGTACAAGCCCATGCTTCATTTTATCAATTTTTGACAATTTATAATCATCACGAATATAAGGTCTAGTAAATTGTTTTAATGATATTTTAGTAAGCTTGGACCAATAAGACATTAGCTCATCGCTATCTTGATTTTTATAACAGTATAAATAAATTCTTATCTTATTCTCATCTATTCCGCAAACTATTCTTAAAAAATCTATAAATACTTTTACCATCTCAGAATCACTGTTAGCAAAATCAATTATCTTTTCTCCTGACCACTTCGAACCTTCAGCCCAATAGAGCGTCACTCCGGCAATAAAAAGTTCTTTTTCCCTGATTGATAAATTATTTTTAACATTAAAAGAAGCCGACTTGTTCTTAAATCTTAACTCGTTGGTTTCTTTAGCGCTTCTTCTTTGGATCTTATTTCTTCTTAAAAAATAATAAACAGCATGAATAGAAACTCCCATTTTTATAGAAATTTCTCTAGCACTTAATCCTTTTTGATAATAATCAAAAATTAATTTAAAATTTTCATTATTAATCTTAGCCATAATTCTTTAATTATAGCAAAAAGGAGTAGCTCCCGCAACTACTTACATTTTAAAAAGCAGAACCCAAACACATAAATACTAAAAATAAGGCTGAAACGCCTTGACATAATATATAATTTTTAGGCCATAAAGTCAATATTAGCCAATATTAACAGAATATTGCCGACAAGTCACTCCTGCTAAATCTAATAGCTGGCGAGCAGCTAAAGACATATCGGAATCGTGATATTTGTCACTCTCAAAAATCACCTCTTTAATGCCCATCTGGATAATAGTTTTAGCGCATTCATTACAGGGAAATAGCGTACAATAGAGCTTACAACCCTCAGTTTTAGCATTAGCATTATAAATGGCGTTTTCTTCGGCATGGCAGACATAGGCATATTTAGTACCCACCCAGCTACCATTATGATCCCAAGGATCCCAAGGCAGGGCATCATTGGCAATACCCCTAGGCCAGCCATTATAGCCCAAACCCACGACAACATTCTTATTATCAACAACCACGGCCCCATTTTTTGTTTTAGGATCTTTAGAACGCATGGCAATCAAAAACGCCATTCTCATAAAACACTCATCCCAAGAAATAAAATCTTCACTAGGTCCTTGCATATAAATAAGTTTAAAGCTTCTTACGATAATATAGCACAAAAGCTCCCATCGCCGACAAGGCTATCATCATTAACATCAAAAAGGCTTGCGGATGATCACCCAGAGGCAATTTAATATTCATCCCATAGATACTAGATAGTACCATAGGTATAGTCATCAAAATCGTAAATAAAGTCAAGGTCTTAATCGTTTTATTAAGGCGATTAGTAAAAACGATTTGATAAGAGTCGCGCAAACTTTGAATAGATTTAATGTTCACCGTACACAAATCAATCGACTGCCTAGTGCTATTAATCATATCCTCCAAAAGCTCATTATCGTCAGGCAAAAAAGTTAAACGCCGACCGGAAACCATTTGCTCCAAAACTGTGCTCATCGGCACAAGAGCTGATAAATATTGATTTAAAATTTCTTCATCTTCTACTAAATTTAAAATGTCTCGATCAGTTACTCGTTTCACTTTTCTTTGCATTGATAAAACGTCTTTACGAACATTTCTAATTTCACCCACAAACTCTTCAGAAATTAACAGCAACAAATATATTAAAAGTTTACCCCGCTGAGCCGTGGTCACATCGGACTTAAGCGCCAACAACCTGGCCACACAACTATTTTTAGCCATGCCTAAAGTAATGAAATACTTATCATTAATAATAATCGCTAAGGGATCAGTATAAAGATATTTTTCGCCACCCTTAAGACTACTATTGTCTTGAGGGGTTCTCACAAAAATAATCGTATTTTCACCCACGCGCTCAATACGAGGTAATTCGTGAGGGTCTAAAATATCATCTAAGTCAGCATGACGAAGACCGGTTAAAGTGGCTATTTGAGCCAAATCTTCTTCGGTGGCATTATCAACATTCAACCAAGCGTCTTCACTGGAAGCCTCTAGGGTTTTTAATTGATCGCCATTTTCTTGTTTAAAATAATAAGTAATCATACAAAAATATTATAGCATGTTTAATTCATTAAAAAAATCCGTCTTAGGCGACGGATTTTGTAAATTGTAAAAAATTATTTACTTTTTTTACGAGGAAAAATAACTTCTACGGCATAGCTTAAAAAAGCACCACCAGCAAAACAAACAACTACTATTGCGTCAACCATTATAATTACAATATTGTCTAATATGTGCCCAAATTTTATGGGAAAAATAAAATAAAAAATAATCAGAGTTAACAGCAAAATAATTATTGGTGGTAATGGACGATAATTAGGATAAGCGATGCTTCTGTCCAGGAAAATACTTAAAAATCCAGATAAAAACAAGATTCCAAAGACTCCTAGCTCAAAAAAGATCGCGCCAACAACATTAAGACCCGTGAACAAAACAATGAATAAAGTTTTTTTAATCCATTCTTTTTGCCAAAGTTTCATGCCCCTCTCCTTCTTTGTGATTAATAATAATGAACAATTTTTTATTATCAAATCACAAAAATTATAAAATGTCAATACCACCAGGTAATGTGTACACACATATTGCACTTTCATGATAATCTGGGGGTATATGTCAAAAACTATGCCCAAATCAACCCAGGAGGAGAAGTTGAGGTGGATTACGCCCATTCTAACCAAGGAGCTGACAAT
>JBAZSW010000007.1:0-79486 GCA_041662245.1 Parcubacteria group bacterium | reverse complement strand
ATGATTTTGAAAAACTTTATGGAGATAATATAGATAATAAGGAGGAGCTGGATAAATTTTTAACGGGAGATGAAGGTAAAAGAAGCGATCCTGATTTTGACGATACTGACTCACCCAATGTTCTAAGCACGGATTTATTATCCAAAGCCAATAATCTTCATGATAATCTCTTGGATAAGTGGAGTGCTCCCATTGGCACAGAAGTGATTCAGATTGCTGGTTGGGGCTTGGATACTATAGCGGGGATTAAATATGACGATTGTGATATCGTTTTTTGCCCCGATAAACTTAGTAATCTTGATAGAAAATTAACTTTTAAAAAAGATGGAGATGCTACAGTTGTTATTCCCAGTGCGATTATTATGAATGACGGGGAAATTTATTATGTAAATATAAGTGGATACAATAAAGGACCAAAAGTAAATAGGGATCATGCTAGCATTTTAGAAATAAGCCCAGTTCAAGAATTTATAAAAAACATTTTAAATAATAATAGAACTCTCCCTTTATACATTACTACATTAAAACCAGAAGTATCTGACGAAGATGAAAGTTTACGTTACCGAATGCACTCCCCAGTAGCAGTACATCTCTATGATGGAACTAATCACACAGGGCTCGTAGATAGCCCCAATCCTGACTCAGATTTGATTTATTACGAAGAAAACATCCCCAATTCCTATTATCTAGAATTTGGAGAAACTAAATATCTCGGTAGCCCCAAAGATGGAGTCACCAGAGTAAAATTAATCGGAGAAGACACGGGTACTTTTACTTTCGAGATAGATGAACTCAATGGAGATGATATCGATAAAACTACAATCTTTAAAGACGTGCCAGTTATCAAGGATATGAGAGCTGATATAGATATATCTCAAAATATTGGTATAATGAAGATAGACTGGAATAATGATGATAAAATAGATGTGACAATTAATACGGAAGAAACAAATTCTACGCCAAAAGCTTCTCTAGAAATTCTTGAAGAAATCATCAAGTCTTCCAAAATCAATCTAATCTTAAAAAATATTTTCCTCAATGAGCTCAAAGTGGTGCAAAAACAAATAGAAAAAGGAAAAAATAAAATAGCGGGGCAGATACTGGAAATTTTAGAAAAACAAATTGAAACATTTAGTGATAAAAAAATGTTAAAAAAGCTTAGGATTGAAAAAGTTGAGGCTGAAAGCCTAATGAAAATAATTGAAACTATTCGTTTAAATTTAATTAAATAAAAATAAAAATATGAATTATAAGAAAGAAATATTGATATTATTGGGAGTAGGAATCTTAATGTTTATTATCGGAATTGGAATAGTTTACCCTGAAATGGTAGGATTGTGTAATATAAATGATAATGCTTGCATTTATAAGTTTCCTGTTTTTTCTTTAGGAGAACCATTGTTACTTGGTGCGCCGTTTTTGATTGTAGTTTCAATTATTCTTTTTTTCCTAAGGCATGATTTTTATAATGTCTGGAAAAAATTTGCCAAAATATTTTTACCCATAGCAATAATTCTAATTTTAATTACCCCAACTCAATACGGAGGATTTGTCGGTATAGATAAAGAAATGGCTACTTGGGGTTTGGCTAGTTTATTTCTAATTAGCAGTCTTGGGATAATAATTTGGAAATCAATTCAGTTGAGAAAAAAATAGAGCAAGTATCAATCTGGATGAGTTCGCTTTTCCTAATCATTAGCTTAGCTCTTATTATTATTTAGCAGATTAAAGAAAGAAAATCTTTGAAATAAAATAAAAATAAATTGCAAGGCTATAGCCATAGTCACGCAGTTTTTAAATTTAAAAGTGTCACTTTTGTCCACGTGCGACTGGATTGACACTTTGGGGATACCCTCAAAATAACAACTTTTTCTAGATGGGAGAACATAATAAATTTTGGTAAGCTTTAAATATTCAAATAATTAAGCTATAATAAAAAGGTAAATTTTGACATATTAATATTCATAGAAATTCGCAATTTCTAATTTAATTATGAATGAGAAAAAAACAATTTTAACCGGAGACAGGCCAACGGGAAGATTACACTTAGGACATTACATTGGGTCATTAGAAAATAGATTAAAAATGCAACATGATTGCAATCAGTTTATTATGATTGCTGATATGCAGGCCTTGACTGACAACGCTGACAATCCTCAAAAAGTAAGAGATAATATTTTAGAATTAGCTTTGGACTATCTTTCAATTGGCTTAGACCCAAAAATAACTACAATTTTTATCCAATCTTCTGTACCGGAAATTTCAGATTTGACAATGTTCTATTTGAATTTGGTAACAGTAGCAAGATTACAAAGAAATCCTACAGTAAAAACCGAAATTGCTCAAAAAGGTTTTGAAAAAAGTTTACCGGCTGGATTTTTAATCTATCCAGTGAGCCAAGCAGCTGACATTACCGCTTTTAAAGCCCAACTGGTACCCGTAGGAGAGGATCAGTTGCCAATGTTGGAACAAACTAACGAAATTGTGCGTAAATTTAATAATACCTATAAAACTAATGCATTAGTAGAATGTGAGGCGGTGCTTTCTGAAACAAGGAGATTGATGGGAACTGACGGAAATGCTAAGATGGGCAAATCCCTCAACAATGCGATTTATCTATCCGATAGTTCTGAAGAAGTGGCTAAAAAAGTCATGAGTATGATGACTGATCCAAATCATCTGAAAGTCGAAGATCCTGGCAAAGTAGCAGGTAATCCAGTTTTTGAATATTTGACTGCTTTTGATAAAGATGCGCAAGGGCTAGAAGATTTAAAAATTCGTTATCAAAAAGGAGGCGTAGGTGATGTGGAAGTAAAAAAAAGACTAATCCAAGTGTTAGAAAACTTCTTAACACCAATTCGAGAAAAAAGAGCCGAGGCGTCCAAAGATCCTCAATTGATTATGAATATGTTGAAAGAAGGTGGAGAAAAAGCACGTGCAATTGCTGGACAAACTCTAAAAGAAGTAAAAGATGCAATGAATATAAATTATTTTAAAAATTAGTTTTTTATGGATAAATCAAATTTAGTTTTTTTAGATACGGAAACTACAGGATTAGGAAAAGAAGATAGATTGTGCCAAGTAGCCTATAAATTTCAAGGGCAAGAAAATGAATCATTGTTTAAACCCATCATCCCCATAGGAATAGAGGCAATGTCCGTAGCTCACATTACCAATAAAATGGTAGTTGATAAGGAAAATTTTAGTGATTCCAAAATGTTTACTGATTTAAAAAATATTTTTGAAAAAGATAATATTTTAGTGGCTCATAATGCTTTATTTGATGCAGAAATATTAAGAAGAGAAAGCTTGATAGTAAATAAAATAATTGATACATTTAAGATTGCTTGCTTCTTTGACACAGAAGGAATTATACCAAGATATAACCTACAATATTTAAGATATTATTTTGAATTTGATATTCCTGATGCGCCTGCCCATAATGCACTAGGAGACATTAGGGTTTTGGAAGCAATTTTCGATTACTACTTTGAAAAAATGCTATCCTTGAAGAATGATGAGCATGAAGCTATCTCGGAGATGATAAAAATATCAGCGCAACCAGTTTTGATAAAGAAATTTAATTTCGGTAAATATAGCGGGGAGAGGATAGAAGAAGTCGCTAAAAAAGATGTGGGTTATCTAAAATGGTTATTGGGCGAAAAAAATAAAGCTCAAGAAAATGGGGAAGATGAAGATGAAAATTGGATTTATACATTGAGGCATTATTTAAATGAAAAACCAACCTTGTTTTAAACATTAAATTTTAATTGGGGATATATTTTTTAAAATATATTATCCTAATCGTAAAATATGCAAGTAAAAGATATTATGAGTAAAAAAGTTGTTTCCGTTTTTCTTGATACGGAAGTAAAAGACGTAGCTAGTTTATTAGTTGAAAAAAGAATTCATGGTGTGCCAGTAGTAGATAAAAACAATAAAGTAATTGGAATTATAACAGAAACAAATTTTTTTGCTAAAGTTGACGGAGATTTGTATTTATCTAAATTTATAAAAACAGTAACAAAAAACAAACTTCCCGATGTGTCTGATTTAAATAGTCAAAGTCAAATTACCCCCAAAACTACTGTAGAAACCATAATGACCAAAAAGTGCATTACTGTCGAACCTGAAATGGAAATTGAAAAATTATTTGAAGTTTTTAGAAAAAAAGGCTTTCATACTATTCCGGTAACGGACAAAGAAAAGAATTTGCTAGGAATTGTTACTTTAGCAGATATTATTAATATGAGCGCCAACGCAAAAGAACCCAAATAAAATTATATTTTAACTTATATTTTTAGAGCATGGATAAATCTAAAATATTTTTTCTTTTGCTACTAAGCTTCATCGGAGGAATTTTATGTGAATCCTTTTGGTCAGTCAGTCTAGTTTTAGCCTGGCTGATTTTAATTAGCGCGATTGTTATTATCATAATTAATCATAAAAACAAAAAACTGGTGGCTATCGGCTTGATAGGAATGTTTTTTCTGTTAGGCAGCGGACGAACAAAAATAGAGTTAGAAAAAATAAAAAATATAAAAAATTCTCCAAAAAATATCTCCACTACAGTCCAAATTATCAAGGATCCTGAGAAAAAAGAGTACTACCAAAATTTAGTGGTAAAAGTAACAGAAAATGATTTGTGGAAAACTTCCGGTAAAAATAAATTTAAATTATTAATAAGAACTGATCTTTATCGGGATTTTAAATATGGAGAAAAGCTTTATCTAAAATGTCAGCCACAAATTATAGAAAATCTTTCTTCTGATTTTGACTATCGGATGTATTTAGCTAAAGATAAAATTTATTATAGTTGCAAAAAGTCAGAAATAAATAAAATAGAAGAAAAAAATAGCAGTGGCTATAAAATTATTTTAGATTTTAAAAATAAGCTAGAAACCAACATCAATAGAATAATTCCTCAACCAGAAGCCTCTCTGGCTAATGGGATTCTTTTTGGTGGTGGCGGAGCTTTGAGCAAGGAATTGCAAGAAGCATTTTCAGCTACAGGAATGACACATATTGTGGCAGTTTCTGGCTACAACGTGACTATTATTGCGGAATATCTGATGTTTATTGGAATTTTTTTAGGATTATGGCGTGCTCAATCTTTCTACTTTTCTATTTTGGGTATATTTTTATTTGTAGCGATGATAGGCTTCCCTAGCTCAGCTTTGCGAGCAGGAGTTATGGGGTGTTTAATTTTATGGGCGATAAAAAACGGCCGTTTAGCTAGTTTAAATAATGCTATTTTATTAGCAGGTTCAATTATGCTTGCTATCAATCCTTTGCTTTTGCGATGGGACATTGGTTTTCAGCTTTCATTTTTAGCCACAGTCGGATTAGTTCAAATGGCTCCTTTTTGGGAAAAATATTTTTTAAATAAATATAAATTGGGGGGAATGTTGGAAATTATGCTGATGACTATTAGCGCTCAACTTTTTGTTTTGCCAATTATATTGTATAATTTTCATAATCTGTCCCTAATTTCTATAATAGCCAATATATTAATCCTTCCTATTATTCCCGCAACTATGCTTTTTGTATTTTTATCTGCCATTGGGAGCTTTGTTTTTTATCCTATAGCATTAGTTTTTGGTTGGTTGGGCTATATTTTGCTTAAATATGAAATAGTCGTGGTTTCTTTTTTATCTAAACTAAAATTCTCAAGTTTAGAAATTAATGATTTTAAGGAAGGAAAGGTTATAGTTTGGTACATATTATTAATAGGCTTTATTTATTTTGTAAAAATAAAAATAAAAAAAACCAATGAGTGATAGAAAATTAATTTATTTTATATTAACGACACTACTGGCGACAGCTCTAATTCTGGGGGTGATAGTTTTAGCTTTTAAAAATAAAAATGAATTAAAAGTTTTTTTCTTGGATGTGGGACAAGGTGATGCAATTTTAATAGAAAGTGGCAATAATCAAGTTCTTATAGATGCTGGTCGAAGTGGTAAAACGGTTTTGGATAGATTGGGAAAAGTTATGCCCTTTTGGGACAGAAAAATAGAAGTCTTATTGATTACGCATCCTGACGCTGATCATTATGGTGGATTTAATGAAATAATTAATAATTACAAAGTGGAGAATGTCATCAAAACAGATGTTACTAGCACAAGTGGCGAATGGTTAACTTTAATAGATAAGCTAAAAAATAAAAGGGTAACTGAAATAAAATCTACTCAAGGAACGGCAATTGTTTTTCCCTCGGGCGCCAGACTAAATAT
Source organism: Parcubacteria group bacterium (assembly GCA_041662245.1). Taxonomy (GTDB): domain Bacteria; phylum Patescibacteriota; class Minisyncoccia; order Moranbacterales; family UBA9337; genus UBA9337. Next base: position 73,250 of record JBAZSW010000007.1, on the reverse strand, counting down.
TTTATATCCTTTTTTTAAAAATATCCCAAGCAACACAGATAAAAATGATACAAGTATTGTAAGTAAATTAGTTTTTGGAGAAAATAAATTTTTATTTACAGGAGATTTGTCTGCAGAAGGAGAAAATATTTTGTTAGATAAAAATATAAATATTAGTGCTAATTTTTTGAAAGTAGGACATCATGGTTCGCATTATTCTACGGGAGAAAATTTTTTAGAAAAAGTTAACCCCAAAGACGCAATTATTTCTGTGGGTAAAAATAATAGTTATGGTCATCCTCATCAAGAAATTTTAGATAGATTTAAAAATAGAATGATACAAGTCTGGCGAACTGATCAGGATGGGATTATCGAATATGATTGTAAAAATATTAATCAACCTTGCCAAGCCATGAAATACCCTTCATTTTAAATGATATTTGCCCTGTGGATAACTTTTTTGGCCGTCATTGATTCCCTTTGACTAAAATGGTATAATGCCGGCATGAAGGTTCAAAAACAAAAACCAAGTAAAATATAAAAAGGAGGATAATTCTGTTTTTTGTTTTTGTCAAAAAGGATTGTTCCTTGAAAAAAATGCGCAAAATTCTGCTAATTAGGGTTTTGTTTTTTATTTTAATAATATCTAAGAAGGGGGTAGAAATATGTCTCACCGAGAAGCTATCCGTATCTTAATGCTGAGTCCTTTTTATTGGCAACTGCCACCTATTAATCGTTGGGAGCTAATCAAAGGGTACTGTGCAGATTTTGAATCATACCAAAAATAATTAAAAAACAAGGAGACTAAAATTTATGAGGCGCATTTTAATTTTTCCAAGTTGTCCAACCGTTGGCCATGAATTGAAGTATATTTACTTCACTTTGCCAACGGTTTTGTTTTTTGTTTTTAACCTCTTGATTAATTTTTAAAAAATTGGTAGATTAGGTGGTGTATGCACTGAGTGCATATCTATTTTTTTTATCAAAAATGGCCCTATCGTCTAGAGGCTAGGACGTATCCCTCTCACGGATAAAACTGGGGTTCAATTCCCCATAGGGTCACCCGAATTGAAGGGTGAAATAAAAAGCAAAGAGTTTTGCTTTTTATAAACCCAGGCTCGAAGTGAGTCATAAGTCTTGTGCTTACCAAAGCACGACGAATGACGAAGTGAGAGAATTCCCCATAGGGTCACCTGAATTGAAGGGTGAATTAAAATTTGTCCGTAGGTGATATTTTAAATTTTATAAATATAAGTTCTGGGTGAGGGCTTTGACATTTATTTTATTTGGTATATAATTGCCTTTATTATTAATATAAAAAGTTAAGTTAACTGTTTTCTTTGTCTGATTTTTCAAAAATCACCAAAGAAAACGCAGAAAAAATGAAATTGATTACCAAAGAAGGTTTGAAAAAATTAGATGAAGAGCTGAACGATAGGCAGACTAGAATTCGTCAGGAAATTGCTAGAGCAATAAAAGAAGCTAAAGAACAAGGGGATTTAAGTGAAAATGCTGAATATAGTGAAGCCAAAAGACAACAGGCGGAAAATGAATCCAGGATAGCAATTTTAGAATCTACTATAAAAAATTCTCAAATTGTAGATGATAGTGCTTCCACCGATGGGTTTATAAAAATAGGATCGGATGTTGGGGTAAAATTTAATAATAAAGAAGTTACTTTTCATATCGTAGGAGCCAGTGAAGCTGATCCTAGTAATTTTAGGATTTCCAATGAATCTCCTTTAGGGAAAGCTCTTTTAGGCAAGAAAGAAGGGGATATCACTAAAGTAGAAACTCCCACAGGTGCGGTAAAATATACAATTTTAAAGGTAAACTAAACAAATCAATAGAAGGGCAGAGAATAAAATACTAGCTGTAAAAAGCTAGTGTTTTTATTATGCATTTCGTTGTATTTTTAAAACTTGAACCTAATAAAAAATTGAAATTAGTGTGATTTTAAGTAGGAATCAACGCTTTGGTCAAAAAAAAGAGCTTCTATAGCTAAATTTTGCTAAAAATAAAACATTGACAAAACTTAAAAAGTATGCTATTATCTACGGTTAAATATAATCATTGAAATAACGTATGAACAAATTAATTAAATTACTACTGATGCTTGTTGTAGGTATAGCTATTGGAGGTTTTATCGCTTAACTTAATCCATTTTTTAAATAATTAAATAATAAAATATATGAAAAAAATAATAATGACTTTGATAATAGTAACATCATCTTTAATTGGAGGTTCTATTCAAGTTGCTCAAGCCCAAACAGCTAGCTTTGGCTCTGATGGAAGCATGTTTGCTCCAAACTGTCACTGTCCTGCCGATGTAGCACCTTATCATTTAGCTACTTATTGTGGCAATCAAAATACTTGTAATGGCGCATCCGATACGCATACTGTCAGTGTGTCCGATGGAGATTATCATGTAACAGTAAATTTGGGCGGTCTAACTGATTATCAAAAATATGAAGTAGCTATCATTACAATTAATGGAGCTGATTACACTGTCCCAGATCAAGGAGGAAATGGATCCTCTACTGGTACTGCTAGCTACGATTTGGGCACGATACATCTATCAGGCGCCGTCAATGTTAGAGCCAGACATAAATATGCTGATATTTTTACAGGGTTATGGTATGCGGATAATTATTCTAGATGGGGTTCAGCCAGTGCGGTAGAAAGCATAGATGTATTAAGTGTGGTTTTCGATAAAATAGTAGTGCCAAAACCAACTTGTACTATTAGCGCTAATCCCGCAACAATAAATATTGGCAACAATTCTACGTTGACTTGGTCAACTACTAATGCTACTAGTGTTTCTATTGATCAAGGAATCGGAAATGTTTCCACTAGTGGTTCAAAAAGCGTTAGTCCAAGTAATACCACTACCTATACCGAAACAGCCAGTGGCCCAGGAGGAACAGTTAGTTGTAATACTAAAATCCAAGTGAACGTCTTAGCTCCTGCTATTAATATTATTAAAGATGATAATGACAATAGTGATGATAAGCAGACTGTGAAGGAAAAAGGTGCCGCCACATTTAAAATAACAGTTACTAATACAGGAGATGCCAATTTAGAAAATGTGATTATTTCGGATGCTAAAGTGGCTGATTGTAATAGAACGGCTAGTCAAACAAAGTCATTATATAGTACAGAATATTTTGAAGTCGGAAAAAAATTCTCTTATACTTGTAGTGATTCATCAGTTGTAGCTAGTTATATTAATACTGCTCAGGTAACAGCCACCTCTGTAGATAATCCCAAAGATTTAAATGATAGCGATGATTCTTCAGTTACTGTAGAAAATACTCCACCACCAGATGAGCCAGAAAAGGATGAACCAAAAAAAGACGACAAATGTGATGGTTCAATTGGTGATTATATTTGGTTGGATGCCAATAGCGACGGTGTTCAAGACGGAGGAGAGCATGGGTTAAATAATATCACGCTTAAATTAAAAGATAACAATGGCAAAGAAATAGACAAAACCCATACAAACAGCAAAGGGAAATATGAATTTGACAATCTTTGTGAAGGCAAATATTCTGTTTATGTAAGTGATGGAGATGTTTCGGGTTATATCCAAACTTTTGATCCGGACGGCAATAAAAATAATAAAACAGACGTAAGATTAAGTGGCAAAAGCGATAGTCACAAAAAAGCAGATTTTGGTTATAATAAAACTAGAACAGCTCCCGTAACAGGAAGTGGGACAATAGCTTTATACCTAACAGGTTTAATATCCATCATAGGATTATTATCCTATAAACAATTAAAGCAAAGATTCGTCAATACTAATCTAGTTTAATACAAACAGAAAACTTGAGAGCCTTTATTGAAAAATGAGGGCTCGAAAAGTTTAATGATGTAATAGAAAAATATATGTTAAATAGAAAGAGAAAATTTATAATGATTTTATTGGTAATTTTTTTGCCTATAATAATTTTTTATCTTTTGAATTTTGATTTTAAAGGAAGCGTTGATTCTACTTGCATTTCTTTTTGTCAAAAAAATAATATTGATAAGAATGAGATTCCTGAATCTTGGCTCAATAGATATGATATAAAATTAGAAAACAAGGATGACTTAAAAAAAGATATCGATAATGACGGACTTGCTTTGTTAGAAGAATATAGCAATTCGACTAATCCTTTAGATCCCGATACTGACAAGGATGGATACAAAGATGGCAAAGAAGTACGCGATGGATATAATCCGACAGGAGAAGGTCGTATTGATTTAAACAAAGATAATTTGCCTGATTTTTGGGAAAAAGAAATGGGATTAGATATGAAAAAAAATAATTATTCTTTAGATAATGATGATGATGGTCTACCAAATTATTTAGAATATGCTCATCTTACCAATCCTTTGAAAAGTGATACTGACAATGATGGATTTAGCGATTTAAATGAAATTAAAAATGGCTACGATCCCGTAGCTTTGGGAGATGCTAAACCGACTTATGAGATAAAAATTAAAAAAATAGGCGTAGTTGCTCCAATAATTTGGTCACTTAATTCAGATGAAGATGCTATTGAAGTTGATTTGAAAAGGGGAGTCGTACGCTATCCTGATACGGGAATTCCTGGACAACGTGGCAATGCAGTTATTTCAGGACACAGCAGTAATTATGCTTGGGCCCAGGGGAATTATAATTTTATTTTTAAAGATCTGAATAATTTGGTGCCAGGAGATGAAATTATAGTTAGAACTACTCAAAAAAATAACAAATCATTTGAGTATGTTTATAAGGTTACTACCAAAAATGTAGTAGTTGCCAATGATCCTGTTATTTTTGAAGAAAATGGAAAGCCTATAATAACTCTAGTAACTTGTTGGCCACTTCGAACAACTTGGAAAAGATTGATTATTAAAGCGGAATTGCAATAGAAAAAAATTATAAAGTTTTTAAAGTTATAAAGTAATAAATAAAACCTAGTTTAAATAACTAGGTTTTATTTATTAAAAATATTTGAATAATAGAAGATGCTCTTTGATAAGAAACTGCCATGCTAATGTATCTAGACCTTCCTTTGACTTTAGCCCTTTAATTTTATATACTTAAGTAGTTAAAAATGGGCAGAAATATATAAATATAAATATTATTAACTTATGAAATTTTTTAAAAAAATATTTGGGTCTAACGAAAGAGAGATAAAAAAATTGCAACCAATTGTAGAAAAAATAAACAAACTTGAAACTAGCATTTCTGCGCTTTCTGATGAAGAATTAAAAAATAAAACTATTGAGTTTAAAAATCGTATTAAAAAAGGAGAGAGCTTGGACAATCTTTTACCAGAAGCTTTTGCAGTAGTAAGAGAAACCTCTAAGAGAATTACGGGAGAGAGACACTATGACGTGCAGATGCTCGGGGGAATTGTTCTTCACAAGGGAAAAATTGCCGAAATGAAAACTGGAGAAGGAAAAACCTTAACATCTACATTGCCTATCTATCTCAATGCCCTAGAAGGCAAAGGGGTGCACGTGGTAACTGTTAATGATTATTTAGCTAAAAGGGATTGCAATTGGATGGGTTCGATTTTCAACTTTTTGGGAATTTCTAGCGGTTGTATTATGCACGATCTTTCTTATATTTATGAGCCTAATAAAATCGACGCTAACGAAATTACTGTAGAAGTAGAAAATCTTAAAGAAGTTAGCAGAAAAGAAGCCTACAATGCGGATGTTACTTACGGTACTAATAATGAATTTGGTTTTGATTATCTGCGTGATAATATGGCGGGCAGAATAGAAGATATGAGCCAGCGTGCATTGCATTATGCTATCGTAGATGAGGTAGATTCAATTCTAATTGATGAAGCGAGGACTCCTTTGATTATTTCTGCTCCAGATACAGAATCGACTAAACTTTATCAACAATTCGCTCAAATAGTACCACGCTTAATTATAGAAAAAGATTACAAAGTAGATGAAAAAGAACGTCACGTTGCCTTAACGGATGAGGGAACTTCCAAGGTGGAAAAGTTATTAAATATTGAAAATCTTTATGATCCAACCAAGATAACTTATGTTCATCATTTGGAACAATCTTTAAAAGCAGAAGTTTTATTTAAAAGAGAAAAAGATTATATTGTTAAAGATGGTCAAGTGATAATTGTAGATGATTTTACAGGGCGCTTGATGGAAGGTCGACGCTACAGCGAGGGATTGCACCAAGCTATTGAAGCTAAGGAAAACGTAGCTGTTCAAAGAGAATCTCGCACTTTAGCGACAATTACTTTTCAAAATTATTTTAGAATTTATAAAAAATTAGCAGGAATGACAGGAACGGCTCTGACCAGCGCTGAAGAATTTGCTAAGGTTTACAAATTGGATGTAGTAGAAATTCCCACTCATAAAAAAATGATCAGAAAGGATAATGCGGATGTTATTTATAAAACTGAGAAAGGAAAATTTGAAGCGATTGCAAAAGATATAAAAAAAATTTCTCAAACAGGTCAACCGGTTTTAGTGGGAACTATTGCTATTGAAAAATCAGAATATTTAAGCAGTCTTTTAGTCAAAGAAGGAGTAATTCATCAAATTCTTAATGCCAAACAACACGAGAAGGAAGCGGGCATTATAGCGGATGCAGGCAAAAAAGGATCTATTACCATCGCTACTAATATGGCAGGACGGGGAACAGATATTAAATTGGGCGAAGGGGTGCGAGAATTAGGAGGCTTGTTTATCATGGGTTCTGAAAGACATGAAGCAAGAAGAATTGATAATCAACTTCGAGGAAGAGCTGGCCGTCAAGGCGACCCCGGAGTAAGTCAATTTTATGTTTCTCTAGAAGATGAATTGATGCGTCGTTTTGGAGGAGATAAAATGAAAGGCATAATGGACAAGCTTAATCTTCCCGAAGATCAGCCTATTCAAAATGGAATTATTTCCAAAACTATCGAATCTGCTCAATCTAAGATTGAAGGTTTTAATTTTGATATTCGAAAACATGTTTTGGATTATGACGATGTGATGAATAAACAGCGTGAAGTAATTTATAAAAAAAGACAAGCTATTTTAGAAAATAAAGATAATAAAGATATCTTACTTAAAATGATTTCTGAGGAAATTAAAAAAATAATTTCAGTATTGCGAGGAACTGAAGGGGAGGGCTGGAATACAGAAAAAATATTTTCTGAATTAAATAGTATTACTTCCTTAAATGAGTTGGCTAAAAAAAGAATCGAAGAAATTTCTCAAGATAAAACCAAAAATGAATCAGCTAAAATTAGTAATTGCATTGACTTTGTTTTTGGAGAATTTAAAAAGAATATTGGTACCAAAGAAAAAGAAATAGGGGATGCAAATATGAGCACTATTAGAAAAATGGTAATGCTACAAACTATCGATTCTCTTTGGATGAACCATTTAGATGAAATTGATTATTTACGTCAAGGAATTGGTCTGCGAGGTTATGGACAAAGAGACCCTCTCATTGAATATAAAAAGGAGTCCTACAATTTATTTTCACTTCTGATGGATAATATTCGCACTACGATTGTTAACACTATTTTTAAAATTGCTCCTGCACCTACTACAGAAATAAAAGAAGCTGAGGGAAGCTTACAAAAATTAAACAATTTAAAATTCTCTGGGGCTAGTGATGAAATTGAACAATTTGGGGCACTAAAAAAAATGAAAGATAATGCTAGTTATAATAATGCTGGTGGTGACGGAGTGAAGCAAAAACCGATTATTAACAATAATACTATCGGAAGAAATGATCCCTGTCCTTGTGGAAGTGGAAAAAAATATAAGAAATGTTGTGGTGCTTAAAATTTCACCACTTATCACTACTAATAAAAAACATCCTTACTTTCGTAACGATGACAAAAAGTAAGGATGATATGGTTGGTAGTCAGAGATGAAAATCACCTAGATATCTCTGTAAAATTAATCTTCATATGATTAGTACTGTCTCATAAGAAGAATTATTGTCTTTATTATCCACGTTGGGATTTTAAAACGACAATAACTACTCCAACTTATCTAAAGTATATAACCATCTGCCCATAGCGTCAATTTTTATTTTTTAAAATCGATAAATCAAAAAAATCTATGAAAGAATCATATACGTGGTACTTGCAATTAATCAAGCCTTCATGGTCTCCACCAGCTTGGATTTTTGGTCCAGTATGGACTTTTCTTTACGTCTTGATAGCTATTTCTTTTGGGAAAGTTTTTTGGATGTTTTTCAAAAAACAAATTCCTTTTATTGTTTTGCTTCCTTTTATATTGAATCTTATTTTTAATTTTTCATTTACATCACTACAGTTTGGATTAAAAAATAACTTACTAGCGGCCATTGATATTTTTTTGGTTTTAGGTACTCTTATTTGGGCGATGATAGCTATTTATCCTCATATGCGTTGGATAAGCTACATCCAGATTCCATATCTATTGTGGGTTCTTTTTGCTACCATACTTCAATTAACTATAACTTATTTAAACAAATAATAAAAAATAACCTGATCACGTTTGCAATCAGGTTATTTTGGATAATTGGAGTGATTATTCTCCCTTAGAGAAATTAAGCTCATCAATTCGCTCTTGAACTTCTCTCAGCATAGATTCATTGATAGGATTTTGCTCAAATTTTTCTACGAGTATTAAAGTTTCACTCGCAAGCACATCCTTTTTCTGGCAGAGATAGAAATAGCCGATTTTTTGGATTTTTGAATTTCCCAACATATCCGCCAAAGGTTTTTCGGCCTCTTTCTCTCCAAGCATAAACATAACGCCAATTTCATTGGCAGCTGCGCCAAATGGAAGCTCGTCATGACTGGCTTGCTCCCAATTGGAAAGATTACAATATTCAGCACAACCAATGGTCTTTTTCTTGCCTGTAATAATTGCCATCAGCTGTTTCAATGTCAGTTGAGACATCCTCTTGTATTTCAACATGGCACTCCTCCTTTTTTCATTTTTTTGGTTTTCCGTTAGCATTAATCTAACGATATAATAGTGTAACAATAAGAGATATTGATGTCAATAATGTCAAAGATGAACACTAAAAAATAGGCAATTTTTATTATATATTATATATTAGAATTGCATCGAAAGATGTAAAATAAAAAATATAATTTATAAAAAATGAATAATGTATTATTTATATATTCTTAAATGTTCCGACAAAACTTTATATACAGGGATTACCACTGATTTAAAGAGAAGACTTCTCCAACACAACAATAGCAAGCTGGGTGCAAAATATACCGCCTCGCGCCGACCCGTAAAGGTAGTTTTTTCTAAAAAATTTAAAAATAGATCCGAAGCAACAATGGCGGAATCTCGCATTAAAAAATTAAAAAGGGTTCAAAAGCTGAAATTAATAAATAGTTCAAGATTAACTGGTAAAAGCCTGAGAGAAGTTGTAGAATAAGAGTATCCATTTTATGTGATAAAATAAGAAAAATAAAAAAATATAACTTAAACAAAAAATAATGCCTGATCAAGTAAATACAAAAGTAAGAAAAAAAATTATAATACAATCACTATTTGATGTTCCTCAAGAAGAAAAAATGGCTGATTTTAAATTTATAGATTTATTTGCTGGTATAGGCGGAATCAGAACTGGATTTGAGAGTATTGGTGGTGAATGTGTTTTTACATCAGAATGGGATGAACCAGCAAAAAAAACATACCAAGCAAATTTTGGAGAATTGCCCTATGGCGATATTACAAAGATTGATCCAGCAGAAATTCCTCGTTTTAATATTTTATTAGCAGGATTTTCTTGTTAACCTTATTAATTTGGTTATACTAAAAGAATTATGAAAAACAATTGGAAAGAATTTGAATTGATTTTAGCTCTGAGATTATATTATCAACTTCCTTTTGGTAAAATGCACAAGGGAAATAAAGATATAATAAAATTATCTAAAGTTATAAAAAGGACACCATCGTCAGTAGCAATGAAATTATCAAATTTTGCTAGATTAGACACTAATTTACAAAAAAGACAAATTAAAGGCTTATCAAACGGGAGTAAATCTGATGAAATTGTGTGGAATTTATATAGCAACACGAATGTTTTAGAAAAGAAAAGTATCGAGATTATCGAAAGTTTAAAAAATCCAGAATTAATTAAAATATTTATAGATGAGGACACTTTGAATGATGCTTGCAATATTGACATTAAAGAAGGGATAACTCCAAAGGGAAGAGATAAACAGTCATTTTTTAGAAAGCTAATATTGTCAAACTTTGATAATAAATGTTGTATTACGGGATTATCTGTGATGCCATTGCTGGTTGCTAGTCATATCATTCCTTGGTCAAAAAATGAAGAAAATAGATTAAATCCTAAAAATGGATTTTTATTAAATTCAATTCATGACAAAGCTTTTGATAGGGGATATATAACAATTAACAAAGATTTTAAAATAGTTATATCTGAAGAAATAAAAAGACAAGAGAAAACGCCATTTTTAATTAAAACTTTTCTTGACTATGAAAATAGAAGCATAATATTACCAGAAAAATATTTACCAGCAGAGGAATTTATTGAATATCATAATCAACATATATTTAAAGGTTGATCAATGGAAATAAAAATTTTTTCAAAAAAGAATATCAGTTCAAGAGCATACTATATTTTTAAAGAGCTTGGAAAGATGAGGCTTTCAGAAAATGATAGTATTTTATTTCTGGAGTTTTATTTTACAAATCAAAAATTAAGTCATAAGAGGATATTGTCTATATTAATTAATGTGGTTGATAGTTTCTCAGATAAAAAGAAAGCACCTTTACTGGCGTTGTTGTATCAAATAAAGAATAATATTGAATTAGAGGTTTTTATTTTTGCTCTGAAACTAATTCAGATAAAGCCCTTGCTTCTTGCTGAAGCCAAGCTTACTGAAATTTCGAATCTTTCGAAATTAAAAAATATTAATCAACTTTCTATAGAATATGATACTATTTCGAAGAGCAGACCTTATTACACTAGGGTCAATGGTGCACTTCTATCATTGCTGTTTTTTTCGAAGCTTGAAGAAAGAGACTCCAGCTTTATATCGGAATCAACTGAACAATATATAAACACTCTTTTCAAACAATATTCTTATTTGAGGGAGAATGGTTTGGAGCCGAATCAGATGTTTATGCTTATGTTTTCGGAAAGTATAAATCAATCAATTATATCTGACGCGGGATCAAGTTATGAAGATAGAATTTTTAACATTTTAATAGGTTTGGGTATTAGAGCAGAAAGCATAAGAAAAATGCATGACAAAAACGACAGTTCCACAGAATTTGATTTTTTCTTTAAATTAAGTGGCAAGAGTTATGGAATAGGGGCAAAAAGAACATTGCGAGAAAGATATAAACAATTTATAAAAACAGCTCAAATGAGTAAATTAGATGTAATGATAGAAATTACGTTAGGACTTGATCTTTCCGAGGAAAAAGCAAGAGCAATTAGAGATCATCAAGTGCATTTGTTTGTTGCTGATGAAATTTATTATTCAAAAGAATATTTGCAAAGAATTGATGGGATATATCCTGCAGGAGATTTAACTATTGGATTATTAAAAAAATTGTCAAAACTTCGATAAGTTATATTCGTCACTTAGAATGAAGCAAAATGAAATAAGTAAAACATCTGAAAAAATCAGACAACTGAAAATTATTATTGAAGATAAAAAAATTTCCAAAGTTGTCAGATGCTTTGCAAAGAATGTAATCAGACTAAGTCAGGAAAATAAGTCGAAATTTTGACTATGCTAACATCATGTTAAAGCATGCCCGAATGTCCACGTGACAGAAATATTAAAGAAGCAATAAATAGCAATATATTGCCAAGGTTTAAAATATAAATTATAATCGGGAATATGAGTATTCAAAATAAAATCAGAGTTAAATTTGCTTTAGTTATCCTTTTATCTATTATATCTATAGCAGTAGCTTATCCAGACGCGGTCAAATTTATGCCGCCGGTTTTTAATTTTATTAGCAAGGCAAAAATAAATTTAGGTCTTGATTTACAAGGAGGCTATCGTTTGGAATATGAAGTGGACACATCTACGTTGGAAGAAGATAAAAAAGAAGACGCCCTGCAAGCAGCTCAGGATATATTAGAAAGAAAAGTTAACGCAACCGGAACTAGCGAAGCATTGATTCAAGCTGTAGCTGGTGATCCACCCAGAATTATTATTGAATACCCTGGAGCAAAAAGCGCTGAGGATTTAAAAAGTTTAATTAAAGAAACTCCTTTCTTGGAATTTAAAGAAGAAAAAACCGAAGAAGAACAACAAGCGGATATAGCACAATATAACCAGATGCTTGCTCCCATGAATGAAAAATCCCAACAATCTGCCACGGAAACATTACAAAAAATAAAAGAGGGTGGGGATTTTACTGCCTTAGCCAAAGAGTTGAGCGAAGACCCCAGCTCTAAGGATAGAGAAGGAGATTTGGATTTTGTAAAAAAAGATCAACTGCCCGCTCAAATTAACGATATATTATTTAAACAAGGCATGTCGGATGGAGAAATTTATCCTGACTTAATAGCAACTGATTTTGGTTGGCACATTCTTAAAAAAATAGAAGAACGGGGTGAGGGAGATGCTAAAGAAATACATGTAGCTCATATTTTATTTGCTAAAAAGACTGCGGAAATGTATCAGGATTATTGGATATATAAAGAAACTGGATTAACTGGAAAAAATTTAAAAGATACAGCAGTGGTATTTACTGATCAAGGATTATCAGAACCTCAAGTCCAATTAAAATTTGATACTGAAGGATCAAAACTTTTTGCAGAAATTACCAAAAGAAACATCGGGAAAAAAGTAGCTATTTATTTAGATAAAGAAATAATTAGTGCCCCTGTAGTACAAGCTGAGATTACAGCTGGAGAGGCGGTAATTACCGGAAATTTTACTACTGATGAAGCTAAGGAATTGAAAAAAAGGCTTAATGAAGGAGCCTTGCCCGCTCCCATAAAATTAGTTTCTCAACAAAGCGTAGGTGCTTCTTTAGGAAAACTTTCTTTGGAAAAAAGTTTAAAGGCGGGGGTAGCGGGACTTTTGATTGTGGGAATATTTATGATTCTATACTATCGATTTTTAGGTTTTGTTGCGACTGTAGCATTATTTATTTATTCCGCTATGATGATTTCTATTTTTAAACTGTCTGGATCAATTTCTGCTTGGCCAATAACATTAACTCTCTCGGGAATTGCTGGATTTATTTTGTCCATTGGAATGGCTGTGGACGCTAATGTTTTAATTTTTGAAAGAACAAAAGAAGAATTACGCGGAGGAAGAGGTTTGGAAGGCGCTATCAATGAAGGCTTTCGTAGGGCATGGCCTAGTATTCGAGATGGAAATTATTCTACTATACTTACTTCCATGATTCTTATTTGGATGGGGACAGGATTTATTAAAGGTTTTGCGGTAATACTTGTAATCGGAGTTATCCTATCAATGTTTACAGCAATTGTTATTGTAAAGATAATTTTACAGTTTATCGTTGGAGATTGGCTAGTTAAAAGACCTTGGCTGATAATAAGGAAAAAATAATTTTATTTTGAAATAAAAAAATGGATATAATGGGAAAAAGAAAATATGCTTACATTTTTTCAGGAACACTGACTATTTTAAGTATTGTGGCATTATTCACTTGGGGGCTAAAATTGGGTATTGATTTTAGAGGAGGCACTCTAATGGAAATTCAATTCTCAAAAAAAGAAACGCTGCCTACTGAGCCATCTATCCCAGATGATAGCACTATTGCAACTGAGACTGCAGAAAATGAACCCTATAAAGCTCCCACACGAGAGGATATTGAAAACAAATTAACTGATTTAAATTTGGAAAGCTTAAATGTTCAGGTATCCGATGAAAATGTGGTTGTGTTGCGTTATGTTGGTTCAGATGAGTCCACTAATGAAAAAGTTATTGAAAGATTAGATGAGTTTAATGCAAAGGTAGAACAAACCAGAGTTGATTTTGTAGGCGCATCGGTATCTAATCAATTAAAAAGAAATGCAATAATTGCCACTATTTTAGCTCTCGTCGGGATTGCGTTATATATAGCTTGGGCTTTCAGAAAAGTTTCTTATCCCGTGACCTCTTGGCAATACGGAATTTGCGCCATTATAGCCTTATTGCATGACATTATTATTACTATTGGATTCTTTGTTCTTATGGGAAGATTTTTCGGTATTGAAGTGGGTGTTTCCTTCATAGCTGCATTACTGACAATTTTAGGTTATTCAGTTAATGACACCATCGTGGTTTATGACAGAATTAGAGAAAATTTAATCCGATCCAGCACCAAGGAAAATTTTGAGAACATTACTAACCGCTCCATAATGGAAACATTGGCACGATCTTTTAATACCGCCTTTACCGTTATAATAGTTTTAATAGTGATTGTATTATTTGGCGGAGAATCAATTAAATATTTTTCTTTAGCTTTATTGGTAGGAATTGGCTTTGGAACGTATTCTTCAGTCTTTGTGGCTTCGGCGCTACTGGTAAGTAGCTACAATCGAGGATTAAAAACAATTCATAAATAATAGAAATCGAAACAATCCACCTTTGGCGGATTGTTTTTTTGCGGACATAATAATTAATCTTAAAAAAATGAATAATTTTAGTAAAAACATAATCGTTATTTCTTTAGGCGGATCTTTAATTTTTCCAGAAAAAATAAATTCTGATTTTATTATTAAATTTAAAACTATTATAGAAGAAGAAATTGACAAAGGTTATCGTTTTGTAATTATCACAGGGGGAGGAAAAATAGCTCGAAATTATATTCAAGCAGCGGCAGAAGTGGGTAATATTGATAGTGAAGAAAGGGATTGGTTAGGAATCCATGCTACTCGAATGAATGCTCATTTCATAAAAACAGTTTTCAAAAAATATGCCCATCCTCGCATTAACAAAAACCCTCGCACCAAGGAAGATGTAAAAGAACATTTTGCCAGTGGTGAAAAAGTTATGGTAGCGGCAGGATGGCGTCCGGGGTGGTCCACTGATTATGTGGCCACAATTTTAGCCCAAAGATTTGAAGCTGAAAAATTGATTAACCTTTCTAATATTACTTACCTATACAATAAAGATCCCAATAAATTTAATGATGCTAAGAAAATAGAAAAAATTTCTTGGACAGAATTTCGAAAGATAGTAGGGGAGACTTGGGATCCGGGGATGAATGCTCCTTTTGATCCCATTGCTTCTAAATTAGCCCAAGAAAATAATCTTGAAGTTGCCATTATCGGAGGAAGCCATCTTGAAAATATGCAAAATTATATTGAAGGAAAAAGTTTTGAAGGAAGCATAATAAGAGGAAAATAATTTTTAAAGCTCATTGGGGTAGTTTTATTTATTGCTTTTTAATACTAAACCCAATTGATTCTTTGTCGATTTTTTTTGTTTCCTCTATTTTCTTTTTAGTCAAAGCAGGTAGAGTAGCCAAAACAGTCTTTAGAGCTGTTTGATTAACTTTATTTATAGCCTCCCATTTTCCCAAAGGCTCCAATATTTCTCGCAACTTTTGATCGTCATATTTATAGCTTTGCCTCAGGGTACGAGCGATAATTCCTGTATCGGAAAAAACTCTTTCTACTCCTTCTTGATCCATATATCTAGAAACAACTTCCTGCAACTGAGCAATCTTAGTACGAATATGTTTAGCTTCGTCTTTAGCTGCTATATATTCGCTAATAGCAGTATTAACTTCTTGGGTATCAATTTTTCTAGTTTCTTTAAATTTGTGTTTCCACATTGGACAACGATTTTGAAAATCACACCAATCGCAAAGGGGATTAACAATAGGATGAAATTCACTTTCTCCGATTTTTTCAATTACTTCCAAAAATGTTTTTTCTATATTTTTTAAATCTTCCTCAGTTCGCGTAGAAGTTAACTTAGCTCCATGTTTTACAAAATACAAACTAACTTTTAATTTATCTAAATTTTTTATTTCTTCCGGATACCTTGCCAGAAAAGCAGCTAGGTAAATAGTTAACTGCACATCATTATCCACCTTTTCTTGAGAAGGCATTTTTTTGGCAGTTTTATAATCTACAATTTCATAACCATCTTCCGTCCGGTCAATCCTATCGATAATACCACTCACAACATGCTCGCCTAATTTTATCTGGAAAGGACTTTCTAGCGCCACAATATTTATTTTAGAGATATCATTGTCATGATAATAACGACGAATAATTTCTATCCCCTGTGAAAAAGCCGCTCTTTCTTCAAGTTCATCAGCAAAAACATCACTGTTCCAATTCTTAGAAAAATGATCCATGGCTTGCTCCATAGAAGGAGAAAGAATCCCAGGAGTATGGACAAAATTTAAAGTAGAATGAACCAGTGTTCCAAAAACGGCCTCCTTGGATTTGGGGGTCCTGATTTTATCAATATATTGAAATTTATATTTCAGCGGACAAATTTTATAAGAATTGAGAGCTGAGTAGGAGATGCGCATATAAAATAAGCAAGTGTTAATAATCTAATTATACATAATTATATCAGAAATAATCTAAATATTCTAGCAAAAATAAATAATTTTAAATCTTGAGTAAATTTTCAATAACTTGCATTTTTTAATATAAAATGTAAGATAAAAATAACTTTTGTTTTTATTAAATAGGTAAAAAGGAGGAAGATAAAATGAGTTTACATGTTGATCCAATGGTAACGCTGGAATCATTGAGAAGGGGGCTCTTTTCTCAAAAAGAAGCGCAGAGAGAAATCAACGATCTCATAGTTGAAATCTCTTCAGGAATTCATACTCTTGAGCAATTGGGTCTTAAGAGTGAAACTGAACTAAAACGCTTACAGTATCAAAGCAAACGAAAAAGACTATTAAATTAAACTTCTCAAAATAGGTGTCGGCAAAACATTGCTGGCACCTCAAATTATTTTAATATCAAAAAATTATTCAAATAAAAAAGCTCTCAATGCAAGACAAACGCGTGAGTCCCTTGAAAAAAGTATCGGAAAAAATAAATTTTTTCCCTGAACTCCAGGTGGGTCTCAATTTTTCGCTCGTTTATTCTGAAAGCTTTTTCAACTTCATTATAACTTAATTTAAAATTATTAGCGAACAAAAACACCGTATTTGCCCCTAGCAAATACGGTGGTCTCAACTTGACTACTGAAATAGTTCTCTAAAGTTTGGATTTCTTCCTTTTTTTCTTTTTTTTCGCAATTGTTTAGCTGTCGTAATTATCGTATCGCGAGATAATTTGGCTATCGTAGCGGGAAAAGTAAGCCCCTCAACATGCATCACTAGGGCAAACACATCCCCTTTGCCCACGCAGCCACATTCACAAAAAAACGCTTGTTGAGATGTATCAAATATAGAATGCTTGTCTTTCCCCGTGGGGCATTTAAACAGAATATGACTTCCATCTTCTTCTACAAAATATGCTCTTAAGACATCAATGAGATCTTTAGAATTTTTCAAATGATTTCTCAATGACTCTCTTAATTTTTTAAGATCATCATTGCTTGAGCCAGAAATTCTTTTTCTCTTCATGTTGCCCCCTTAATAAGTTAGCTTTTAATAAAATGTACAAAGAAACAAACCCCAAAGAACTGCTTTCGGAAATCACAAATTATTGTATCTCCAGATAATAATCTTAGTCCATAAATGGCACGACGTCAACCCAAATAGCTGTTATTCTTGTGTTAATTATCCGAGTGAATTACTATATATAAAGTACAATTAACTAACTTAAATAAATCAATTTATTTATGGATAATAAAAAATTAGAAGAAATAATTGCCAAAAATAATATTCCCCGCTACCGATTGGCTCAAATTCAAAAAGCGATTTTTTCTGAGGGAGTAGATTCCTTTTTAAAAATATCCAATATTCCTTTGGATTTAAGAAATCTCCTAAATACTCAGCTAAAAATTCTTCCTTTTGAAATCCAGACTATTTTAATTTCTAAGGATAAGCGAGCAATTAAGGCCCTGCTTCTACTGGAAGATAAAAATTTAATCGAAACAGTTTTAATTTCTCCTAAACCCAACCTTTGGTCAGTCTGTGTTTCTTCGCAAGTGGGTTGTTCCTTGGGATGTCTTTTTTGTGCTACTGGAAAAAATGGCTTCAAAAGAGATTTGAGCGCAGATGAGATTACCAGCCAAGTTTTATTTTGGAGTCAATACATAAAGAATAATTTAAAATTTAAAAATGAAAATTTAAAATTAGACAGTATTGTTTTTATGGGAATGGGGGAGCCTTTTTTAAATTGGGAAAATGTCCGAGAAAGTATTAGCGAACTTACTGACCCAAAATTGATGGGTTTTGGGAATAGGAGCATCTCTGTATCTACGGCGGGAATTCCTGATAAAATAGAAAGTTTTTTTGATGAATTTCCTCAAGCTAATCTTGCCATTTCTTTACATTTTGCAAATAATCAAAGAAGAAGTCAATTTATGAAAGTTAACCGGCTTTATGATTTAAATAAATTAAAAGAAGTTTTACAAAAATATTTGATTAAAAATAAAAGAAAAATATTTATTGAATATATATTAATGGATAAAATTAATGATACACGTCAGGATGCCTTACTACTGGCTAAATTTTTAAAAGAAATTGGTAATATTAAATTATTGCATGTTAATTTAATTCGCTATAATTCTATCGGTTTTGGGCTCAACCCCTCCTCGCGTGAAACTACTCAAAAATTTAAAAATACTTTAGAAAAAGAAAAAATATCAGTTACTATTCGCAAAAGTCTCGGCGATGATATCTCGGGAGCCTGTGGTCAATTGGCAGGAAAAACTCCTAAATAAAAAGTTGTCTTTAAAAAAATGCCCTTGACTATTTCAACAAAAGTTGTAAAGTTAATTTTGTCCTAGTTGTTTTAAGTAAAAAATAGCCAAAATTTTTGGAGGTACAGATCATGGCGGGAAATTCTATTTTAGAAAATACAATAAAGGAAAAAGTAGAGGAGTTGCTAGCAGGTAAACATTGGCGAAGGATTTGTCTTTTGATTTTATCTTTGGCTCCTAGCAATAAATGGTCTTCTCGAAATTTCATTTATGATAAATTGGAGGAGTGGGATTTTGCAAAACGAGCAATAAAATTGCTTGATGACGACAGAATTCATTTCTTAAAAGTAATTTCCAATACTCTCTATCATCTGCATAGCGAAAGACTAGTCAAAAAGGAAGATCTCAGCCGACTAGATTCCAAAAAATTCGAAAAATTCTGCACTAAAAATATGATTGGAATTGTTCTTAATTTCGGACAACACCGAATACAATCTGCTTATAAACTCTCCTCTGACGGAAAAAGAAAAGTCAAAGAACTATGCCATCCCTCCCAGCAGAAAAAAACAATTTTTCGAATTCATTTTAAAAAAAGAAGAATGGCTGCCTAAACTGTTTCCAGAGGAAAAACCCACGTGGTTTCTCCTCTGTTTTTTTATTTGACAACTCTGCAAGAATTTATTATACTTAAAGCATAGTAAAATAGTATGAATAGAATAAATTTATGAAATTTTCTACTAAAGCTGAATACGGATTGCGTGCCATGGTAACCTTAGCCAAAGATTATCCTTATTTAAAAAGCATTACAGAAATATCCCAAGAAGAACATATCTCCGCCAAATATTTGGAGCAGATTTTTATTAAACTAAAATCGGCCAAAATTGTCCTGAGTCAAAAAGGAAAGAGTGGGGGATATACTTTAGCAAAAGAACCTCCCAACATAACTGTAGGTGAAATTGTAGAAATATTAGAAGGAAAAATTGAGCCAAAAAAATGTTTAAGTGCCGAATGCAAAAATAGCCAGTGCGCCTCAAAAAAAGTTTGGGTAAAGTTGAGCCAAGAAATTAAGAAAACTTTAGATAATATAAAACTAAGTGATTTAATACCAGATCCTCCTCTCCTTAGTAAAGAAAAGGATAAGAGAAAATTGGAATCAGTATAAAAAAGTAAAACCTTCCCCAGCCCTCCCTTTGCTAAAGGGAAGAGTTGGAGGCTAATAGAGAAAACATTATGAACAAAAAAATATATTTAGATTATGCCGCTACCACTCCTGTCGATAAAAAAGTTTTAGCTAAAATGTTGCCTTATTTTTCGGATGATTTTGGCAATCCTTCTTCGGTTCATAATATGGGACAAACTGCTATGAATGCCTTAGATGAAACTAGGCAAAAAGTAGCCAGTTTTTTGAACTCTCAAATGAGTGAGATATTTTTCACTTCTGGGGCCACAGAAAGCAACAATTTAGCCATTCGAGGAGCTTTGAGCCATTACTATGCTAAAAATGGCAAAAACGCCGCCAAGCCTCATTTTTTAACCTCTACAATTGAACATCACTGTGTATTGGAAACTATTGAAGATCTTCAAAAATCTGACCTTATTGAAGCTACTTTTTTAACAGTGGACTCTCAGGGGTTGGTTAATATTGCAAAATTAGAAGAAGCTATTCGTGAAAATACCATCTTTGTTTCCATAATGTATGTTAATAATGAAATTGGAACGATTGAGCCCATAGCAGAAATTGGAAATCTGATTAAAAAATTAAATATTGAAAGAAAAAATAAAATATTATTCCACACTGACGCCGTGCAAGCAATTAATTATTTAGATTGTGATGTCCAAAAATTAGGAGTGGATTTATTGTCTTTTTCGGCTCACAAATTTTATGGACCCAAGGGAACAGGAGCTCTTTATGTAAAGAAAGGAACGCCCTTAAAAGAAATTCAAACCGGAGGAGCACAGGAATTTAATTTACGCGCAGGAACTCAAAATGTCCCCGCTATCGCCGGACTAGGAATAGCGCTTGATGAAATAAAAAATATCGATGCATCTCAAATTAGCAAGTTGCGAGATTATTTAATTGAAAAAGTATTAAAAGAAATTCCCGCCTCTTATTTAAATGGTCCTAGAGAAAATCGTTCTCCCAATAATGCCAACTTTAGATTTGACAACATTGAGGGAGAAGGATTACTACTGTCACTAGACATGGAAGGAATTTGTGCTTCTACTGGATCAGCTTGTTCTTCTGGATCATTAAGTCCGTCTCATGTTCTCTTGGCTCTTGGACTTAAACACGAACAGGCCCATGGCAGTTTGCGTCTAACTTTGGGCAAGCACACTACTCAAGAAGAGATTGATTTTACAGTAGAAAAAATAAAAGAAATTATTGAAAGATTAAGAAAAATTTCTGGAAATGTTTTATCAGAATTTAAGTAATCTCTATGAAATACAAATTTTACGAAATTACAAAAATGCCAAAAATATTCAATAATTAAATAACAAATGTTTAACTTTAAACTACGCACCTACGAATAAAATGCCATTGTAAATTAGCATTTTACTCGTAATTTGTAGAGAATAACATGCAATACTCAAAAAAAGTTTTAGATTATTTTATGAAACCTCGCAATCTTGGAGAAATCCCCGAGGCTGATGGAGAAGCGACAGTAGGTAATCCTAAATGTGGGGATATTATGAAAATTTATCTAAAAATTATCAAAAATAAGCAGGGAGAAGATGTCATTAAAGATGTAAAATTCCAAACTCTTGGCTGTGGAGCCGCTATTGCGACAAGCTCAATGGCAACTGAAATGGTTAAAGGAAAAACATTGGATGAAGCCTATAAAATAACTAATCAACAAGTCGCTGATGAACTAGGGGGATTGCCTCAATTAAAGATGCATTGTAGCAACTTAGCGGCCGATGCTATTAAAAAAGCAATTGAGAACTATCGAAAAAAATAAAAAAGACTCAAATTATTAATTATATAATTCAAGTCTTTTCGATTGCATAGTCAAGGACTTTCAACGAAGGCGGTACAATCCTTGCTCATAAAGGAAATCGGACGGAATGAGAACTTCTTTTAATCTTTTCGAAATCCTTCTCGAAATTCTGAACTTATGACAATCATTCTTCAAAGCACATCCGAAATATGTGAAAGCTATCGTGTTGTTTGAAATATCTACAGAATATCTACTAAATTTTTCTAAGACAAACAATTCTTTACTATTACCTTTAAAAATTATAACATTGTTTATTTCTTCAATTTCATTGATTTGTTTGAATCTTAAATCATTGAAAAACTTAAAAATAAACCATATGCCCATTGAAACTACTACAATTGATGTACTAAGTGCACCTGCGATATTTTTAGCACTTATCTTTTTCAATATAGCACCTCCTGTATTTTTTGTAATTGCTATAAAAATGAACCATTTTTGTATTTTTATAGCATAACACTTTTAACATTTTATGTAAAGATAACCGGATATAGCGCAAAACTATTTATAATGCTAAAATATACTTAATAAATAAATTACTTTTTAATCATGGAAGATATTATAATAAATTGGTTTGTGAATTTTCCCAAAGGATGGGCAACTTTTTTAATAGCCATGATACCCGTTACTGAACTGCGAGCCTCTATCCCCTTAGCGCTTAAGGTTTACCATCTCAGCCCTTTTTTAGCTTGGCTTTACTCAGTTTTGGGCACTTATTTTGCAATGATCTTGATAGTTTTTTTGCTTGATCCTATTTCTGAATTTTTATCCAAGCATGTTTCATTTTTTAAAAGTTTTTTTGATTGGTTATTTGAACATACTAAAAAAAGAGCTGACAAAAAAATTAAAAAATATGGACTTTGGGCAGTTTTTATTTTAGCGGCTATTCCCATTCCTCTTTTAGGTGGACTAACGGGGGCTTTGGCGGCTTTTGTCTTTGGTTTTCCAGCCAAAAAATCACTGCCACTTTTATTGATGGGAACCATGCTTTCAGGAGGAATTGTTTTAGGATTAGCATTTTTTTCTTAGCAAAAATTTATTTTATATAAAAAATTAATTTAAAAAATATGTTTAATATTAGACCTTTTAAAGAAGAAGATACTGATAAAGTTAGAGAGCTACTTAAGGAATTAACTGAGGGACCCATTAACTTTGAACCTCAACTTCTCTTAAATAACAAAGCGGTTTGTTGTCGTGTTATTGAAAGTGATGGAGATATTATTGGTTTTGGAGCTTTAGCTATTTATCCTGTGCCTACCAGAGGAATGGTGGGAAAGTTAGAAGATATCGTAGTCAGTAGCGTTTACCGGGGTGGGGGACTTGGTAAAAAATTAGTAGAAGAATTAATCGCAGTAGCTAAAAAAGAAAAATTAAAATCACTAAGTCTTACGAGCAACCCCAGTCGCATAGCAGCCAGAAATCTCTATGCATCTTTAGGATTTATCCCTGCCGAGACAGAAGCTTTTTGGATAAAGCTTTGATAATTTTTTACAATTATTTTTTAAAAAAAACTTAGTGGAAAAAACTAAGTTTTTTTATTTTAGTTAAATCACTTTACTTACAATTGACAAAAATTACTTAGTGCCATAAATTTAATATTACACAAATATATATGTACACCAAAAATTCATTCTACCTAAGAGGAATAAAAAATGACATATAAAAATAGTTCATTAAAAGTTTTAATGCTCAGCACTTGCCATCCATTTGACGCAGAAGATATCAAATAGTTTACTGAGGTTATTCAAAAGAATAGCCCCGGATCGACAATTGAAATCATTAATAATAATTTTTGGAAAAAACGTCTTCCAGATAATTACATTAACAGTGATGCTCAAGAAAGAGCGCCAATTGAGAAATTAATCGTTTCAATGTATAATCTTTTGATTTATCGTCACTGTGATCATTTCCCAAATATATTGTTGCACATTGACCCTTCTCTAGAAATTCCAACGGTGCACCTCAGTTGTAGCGGTCTTTCTTATCCACGTTTCTCTCCACTGGAAATAGAATTGGCCTTAATTGAAATTCTAAAGATTTAGAATTTTCGTAAGTAACTCCTTACTCTTCTCAGAAACCCTGTATTGTCCATTGGATATACAGGACTCATTTTACAAAGCCCCCAATATTATAGCTATAGACAAAATCGTCTAAATATGCTATAATAGGGGGGAGTACAAATAGGGTTAGTTTTTTCTTTTTTCTCAAAAATTGAGGAGGAAATATTATGCCATCAACGGAAAGAAGGGCCGACGAGAATGAGTGGGGATGTCCCAGCTGCCAGAGTTCCCTACAATGGGAAGAAAAAACGGGAAACCTTATCTGCACCCACTGCAATATTGTAGTGGGGGAAAAGGCTTCTGAGAAGGATAAAGAAGCTTTCATTCAGGAGCTACAGGGAAAATTCGCAGGCGTTCCGAAACCTTTTGTTATTTTTGGATAAGAGATAACAATATACGTACAAAAAATTAAAAACCACTTTATGTCATTTTATTTATATCAGTGTCATCGTGCACGAGGTATTAAATAGAGTGAAACAGAAGTGGTTTGTCTATATATTCAGTATGTCGCACAATGTAGATTTTACGACATTCTATCTAAAATAACTCGTATTTTGCATTGAATAACCGCTTTTAAATCGATTAGTAAACCATCATTGGTCCCTCTGCTAGCATTTATTTAGCACAGCTACACTTATTTTCATATAAGATAGCAATTGCTTTGAATAAATTATTTTATAATATAAAAAATACTTTAATTAGTTATTTCTTAACATTTATTACAAAGACTTTCTGCTGCAACGTAAAATAGTCTGCTGGTTCTTAAATTTCCATCTAAGAGTATACATCTATGTATCTCTTTTAAAAAACTATACACTATTTCGTGTTTATTTAAGATAACTACTTAGATTAACTACTCCCCTATCATAATCAAAAAAATGTAAAGATAAGGGACTATTCCCATCAACAGATATTAATATTTTGTATTCTAATAAAAAATTATATTTTTTATTTTGTTTTTTATTAATCTTAGCATACATCCATGTACCTAAATATTATTAAAAAATGTAGTTTTTTAGAGTTTTTAAAAACACAAAAAAATACTTCAAAAAAATACCATTTTGGGGACCTAGGAGCATACATAGATGTACCCTTAAAATTAAAAAAATAAAGTTTATTTTTTAAAGAACATCCAAAAAAAATCCTAAGGTAACAAAGTTTTTATTTCTGCCAATACCTTATTAAATCCTGGCAAAAGTTTATATTTTGAAGCATCATTGATATCTATCCACTTAAAATTTTGAGCCTCCCAATCAAGCTTTATTTTGTTTGTTTTAACACGTACCAAGATGGGATGCACTATCCAAGTCTTGTTATATTTAGAAGCTTTTTGATGAAAAATATTTCCCAACGTAATAGATTTTATATCAGCATTTTTTAAACTCAGTTCTTCTTTAATTTCATTTCTAACTTTCTCCTCTAATGATTTATTATCATCTAAAAATCCGGAAATTCCATTATAATAATTTGGATAAAAATTTAAATTTTTATTTCTTTGAACAATTAAAATTTTGCCCTGAAATTCCAAAACGCAATTTATCACTGGCGCCCAATGAATATAGGTATAATTTACTTGCCCTTTAGCAAGTTTGAATTTCTTCATATATTATTTATTTATCACCTATTAAAATTAATAAATTCATTCAAAGGGGGTTGTGCGACACGAGAAGTGCAAATGGAAATGAAACGTGCAAAATTAAAAGTTTATATTTAAGACTTTGTAAATCTAGGAATTTAGGATTTTGGGAATTTATTTGACATTGGAAATTTGTAATTTGAAATTATCTTCCCCCTACTTATATATTATCATCTGATTAATTGCACTCTTAGAGACAGAAACTTTATAAAGTTTTGATAACAATTCCATACTTGAATCCAAATAAATATTGGCTCCCCAATATGGATCATGTACTACATATTTTCCATTATTTGCCTTATGATGAATCACTACATAATGCCCTGCCCCATTTTTAGCGTTAATAAAAACAATAACCGGATTTTCATTCTTAATTTCCTTATCAATCGTACTCCAGCTCACTCCACCATGACCAGTACTACTAGAAAGAGTTAAACTATCCCAAGTTTTAGGCCAATTAATTAGATCCCAAGAAAAAATAGGCCTATCTGATAGTTGTTTAGGATTAATATGCTCTCCATGATAAGTGAAAACCATTGCCACTGAGCTCACGGCACAACCCAGATCCTTCATTTTTGATCTAGAATTTCCAATGGTTTCATTTCCCCAACGAGGATCTTTCTGGGAATAATACCAACTAGTTTCTGCCAATCCCGAAGTTGGCTTGCTTAATTTTGAAGCAAAAGCACTAATTTCGGCAAAATTAGCATTATACAATTCATCAATATCTCCCAATAATTGTTTCTTTTGTTTTTCTATCTTGTCTAATTTGGCTTGATAAGTGGCTTCATCGCCTTGAGTTTGAATTAAAAGTGTATTTTTTTGAATCTTAGCTGAACGCAGATTAGTATTTTCTTCAGACAATTTAATTTTAATTTCTACTAAAGCATCTCTATTCTTTAGCAACTCACTTTGGGACTTTTTTATTTCCACCTGAAGAGATTTTAAATTATTAGTTATCTCCAGTATCTTATCACTAGTCTGACTCAAATAATCATCCCTTTTAACGATACTAGAAAAACTTTCTATATTAAAAATAATTTTAGTAAGCGTATTTTCATTGTTTTCTTGGTAGGATCTGACAATATCAGCAAGAATTTTTCTCTGATTTTGAATTAAAACCTCATTTTTTAATATTTCAGTTTGGAGCTCATCATTTCGTTTATTTAATTCTTCTAAGCTAATTGAATTTTCTTTAATTTTGTTTTCGATATCAGATATTCCTGAGTTTAAACTATCTATTTGAGTACCCAAAAGATTTTTTTGCTTTTGTTTGAGCAATAACAATTTTTCATAAGTAGCCGCTTTTTCATTAAGTTTTTCAAGCTCTTCGTTAGTCTCATCTATTTTTTTTTGATCTTCGGCAGTTAGAGTTGTACTCGTAGAATCATCAGCTAAAATAAATTTGGGAGAATAAAAAATAAACGCAAAAACAAAAAGTATAAATAACTTCACAATATAAATTCTATTTTTTCTTTTATTTTTTATCTCCATATAGAGATTTTAAAATTTATTTTTTAATGTGTCTATACTAACGCTATCCCCTTTTCAATTCTCTTTAAAGATTCTTCTTTCCCTAGCACCCAAGAAACCTGAAAGGGCGAGGGTGATTTCTTTTCTCCCGTAAGAACAGCTCGTAGCGGAAATAATAAATCGCCTCTCTTGTCACCAGCGATTTCTAGTAATTCTTTTTCAATATTCTCTAGAGTCCAATTTTCGTCAGAGATATTTTTTAAAACATCCTTAGCTTTTTCTAAATTTTCTCTTGTTTGCTTATCAGAGTTTTCTTTCCAGCGCATATCATCGACATTTACATCCACTTCGGCAGAAAAGAAGAACTTATTCTCCTCCCCTACTTCAGATAATTTTATCAAGCGTTCCTGTTCAACGGTTAAAACTTTTTTTAGATAACTTTCAACTTTTTTTTCGGCAGTAGCATTATTATAAAAATCTTTTTGTTGAAAAAATTCCAATGATTTTTGATACAGATCGTTTAGAGAAAGCTTTTTAATATATTGGGCATTGAGCCAATCTAATTTTTTTATATCAAAAAATGCTCCGGCTTTGTGAACTCTTTGGATATCAAAAATGTTTTCTAAATCTTTGAGAGAAAAAATTTCTTGAGTGCTACCTTCTCCTAAATTCCACCCCAAGAGCACCACGAAATTTATAATCGCCTCTCGCAAATAACCATTTTTAATATAATCATCCACTGAAACATCCCCCTGTCGCTTGGAGAGCTTTGATTTGTCAAGATTTAGAAGAAGTGGCAAATGGGCAACCACGGGAATCTCCCAATTAAAATTTTGATAGAGCTGTATATATTTAGGTGTACTCGAAATATATTCTTCTCCCCTAAACACGTGGCTAATCTGCATCAGATGATCATCTATAACATTAGCAAAATTATAAGTAGGATATCCATCAGACTTAATAAGAATCTGATCATCTAAAAGTTCATTTTTAAATTCGATATGTCCGCGCACCATATCCTGGTAGGCAGTCATCCCTTGGGTATTTATTTTTTGTCGGACAACATAAGGAGCACCACTGGCTATTTTCTTCTCAATTTCTTCGGCAGATAAATTTAAACATTTCCTATTATACATAGGCGGTTTCTTTTGGACAATTTGCTCATCTCTCATCGCTTGTAATTCATCCTCCGTACAAAAACAATAGTAAGCTGTTTTATTTTTTATTAGTTCTTGGGCATACTGCTTATATATTTCCAAGCGCTCAGACTGAATATAAGGTCCAAATTCTCCTCTTTGAACAATCTTTCCGTCTTCCATAAAAACTCCTTCCTGGTACTGAAATCCAGCCCAATTAATAATCTGAATTATTTTTTCTACCGCACCCTGAACCTCCCTCTTTCTGTCTGTATCTTCGATGCGTAATATAAACTCTCCATTATTTTTTTTTACAAAAAGATAAGCATACAGAGCCGATCTAAAATTTCCCACATGCATATAACCCGTTGGAGAGGGGGCAAATCTTAGTCTAATTTTTTTATTATTCATAAACTTATACACTTTAATTCATTAAAAAACAAAAACATTCTTACCGGTCATCATTAATATTCCTAAAATTATTAAAATAATTCCTCCAATTAAAAGTGCTAAATTGGAATACTTAGCACCAAACTGATAAAATTTTCGATAACCAAAAATGGCTAAACCAAAAACTATAAAATCATCCACCATGTAAAATAAAGTGTAAACTCCCGTGTACCATTGCTGAGCCCAAAAGCTCAAATTATTTAGCTCTAATATCTTTGTGAAAGATTGGGCTAGCCCTACTGAGCAAGCGAACTCTATAATATTGACTGAAAAAGCTAAACCAATTATCACAAAAGCTCCGAAAATATTAAGTGGTCGAGTAGCAATATTTTTTATTTTTGTGGTAGTTTTTCTTTGATGCTCGAGGCTAGTTACATCACAAACTAATTGCCCTTTATTTTTTCTAAATTTATAAAGAAAATAAATCCCTCCGCCCAGACTTAAGAGTCCCACTAGCGGAAGCATCAGCCAATCTAATTTGATAAAATCCCAAGTTTTGTACCAGACATTTAAAATTAAGAAATACATCACTGATTCTGCTATGATAAATAATCCTGCTACTATAAACATTTTAAGTTGACTTCCCACTTGAGAGAGAGCAATTAAAAAGGCTACCAGCACCCACATCGCACAAGGATTAAATCCATCGACAAAACCAATAATAGCAGACAAAGACAATAAAGAAAAATCTTTGGTATTTATGACTCCAAAAACAGGAACTTTTATTTTTTCTAAATCATTTTTCGCCACATCATCTTTCGAACAGGAATCTACTCCACCTAACTTACAAACTTCAGTGCCGTTATCTATCGCCGAGTCTTCTTGCAGATAAGTACCTATATCAAAATGAGCATTGTCAGCCAAATCTATTATTTTCTTGCCCGTCAGTTCATTACTATCAAATCCCACCAAAACCTCTCCTCCAACTAGAGTAATGGGAGTGACTTTGGATAATTTATTTTTATCCGTAATTTTCAAAAAATTACTATAGTTTTCAGCATCTTGAATGTCCAGAAGGGCAATCTTAATATTACTGTCCTTAATGGTTTTTAAAAAAGCTTCTTCCTTAGCACAAGCACCACAGCCTTCTCTTACAAAAACAAAAATATTTTTCTCTTTAGTGACTTCTTGTGCATTTGCTATTGTTGTCCCGAGAGCAAAAAATAACATTCCTAAAAACAAAAAAGATGTTATGTAAAATTTGAATTTTCCTATTAAATTATTTATTTTAATCATTGGTTATTCTTAAAAAATTACCCAGCTAATCTCTGATTTCCTCTATACATTATACAAAATAAAAACGCCTTCGTCTATAACGTTAAGTCGCCACAAATATCCGGCGTCTTTATATTTATCTATTGGTAAAAGCGTTATTCCAAGATCTAATTTCTCGTGCCTTGAAAACGCCTTCTTTTTCAATTTTACCGATAATTTTTATTCTTTCCCCTATTTTATGTGTAGCACTTTTTTCCCAAATAGTATCATCCCCCATTACTTGCCAACGCTCCTTATTAAAATCCATAATTAACAAACTGCTTCCATCTTTCAATTCAATAATTTCTCCTGCCAAAAGCCCCCTATTTGAATTAGTCCAAAAAAATATCTTATTTTTATCCGAACCATTATAATAAACGACATTGTCATCTAAGATTTCATCAACACTTTTACCCATCCCACTTACAAAAAATATCCAACCTAAAAAAATGCTCCCCAATAAACCTATTGCAACTACTCCATATGGATTTAGTAAATAGCCTTTCCTAGTATGAATATAATTAAAATAAGCAATTATAGAAAGAATCACTAAAACAATAAACCAAAAATAAGGCAGGCTCCATAACATATAGATAAAAAAATCTTTCTCTAAATATTTGTAGATATCCCAATCATTATCTGCCCAAATAAATATTATTACACTTACTGCCAAAGCACCCACCAATGTAGTTAAAACAAAAAAAGCCCACAGTAAGTAATCCTCAGCTAAAAATAACCATCTAGATTTTGGTTTTATTTTTTTCTGCTCTATGTCTTTTAAAATTTTACTGGCCCGATCACTCATAAAAATTAAATTATTTAATTATTTTTTGCCTATTTATCTCTTCGCGAAGCTTTGTCTTGGCTCTATTTATCAAGGTCGCCACTGTTCCCATCGGTTTTTTTAATATATCTGAAATTTCTTTATAATCTTTGTCTTCTAAGAATTTTAAAATTAAAACTTCTTTATATTTTTCATCCAATTTGTCCAAAGACAGCCTCAATTCTTTAGCGGTGTGCTTACGTTCGAGCTCTCCGATGATATCTTCATTACTGGCAATAAAATTAAATAAATTTTCATCACTATCAGTAGGAATAGTTTTTGGTCGAGATTTCGTTTTTCGCCAAGCGCTAATTGTTTTATTATGAGCAATTCTATAAATCCAAGAAGAAAATTTTAAACTATCATCAAAATCGTTTAAATTTTGATAAACACTAATAAAAACTTCCTGCAAAATATCTTCCGCATCTTCCTTGGATAATGAGGATATTCGCTGAATATAATATAGAATTATTTTCTCATAACGAGAAATTATACAATAAAAATATTCCTGATTTTCCAAGGACAGCTTCACAAGTTCTTTATCCTCTTTTTTTTCGCAGTCTTCTATATTTATCATGTATAGTTACAAAAGATTATTTGAATCTGCTTTGTTTATTAATACGTACTTTTAAAAAAGCTTCTTTCAAGATTAAAAATAGTGGGCGTATCTGGACTCGAACCAGAGACCCCTCGCATGTCATGCGAATGCTCTAACCAACTGAGCTATACACCCGTGCCCCTTTCGGGGAATATTCAATAACCAATTTTCAAACAATATCCAAATCAATAAATATCCAATTTTTAATATCTCCGATTATGTCATTTTGACTCGCCTCGCTAAAGCTACTGCGAAGCGGGCCGAATAAAGTTATGCCTGTCATGTCAAATAACATGGTACTCATAAATTTAGAAGCGGAGAAATCTCGTCGCTATTCATTGATTGTCTACTTCATTCTTATTATAAATTCTAACTTTTAAACTAAGAATAGTCAATTTATTTATATTTTAAAAACATTCACGCCCATCTCTTTTAGCGCTAAATAAATCTTATTAATGGGAAATCCGACAATTGAATAAAAATCCCCATTGACTGACTCAATTAAAACAGCGGCTCTCTTCATTATCCCAAATGATCCCGCTAAACTTAAAGGCTCTTTCGTCGCTACATAATCATCAATTTCATCTTCACTCAGATTTCTGAATATTAGATTGCCTTCATTAAAATCATTAATTATTTTTCCAGTTTTGGTATCAATAACAGCGTAACCACTCACAGCTGTCACCTCTTTTCCTGAAAACATTCTAAGGGTTTTCTTTGCATCTTCGCTATCTTTGGGTTTACCAATAAATTTTCCCTCAAAAACTATAAAAGTATCGCCAGAAATAATAATTGCATCATCAAATTTTTCTGCCACAGCCTCTCCTTTTTTCAAAGCTAAAAACTTGGCTAATTCTCTAGGATTAGTTAAAGCTGTCATATCCTCCTCGTAATCACTTTCAACTATTTCAAAATCTTTTAATCCAATTTGTTCCAGAAGAGCTTTTCGCCAATACGATTTGGAAGCTAAAATTATTTTTCTTTGCATATACTTGTCCCGTTAAATTGCGGTAATCCGCACTATTTAACTGGGATTAATTTATCTAAATCTTGATTAATTACAATTGATTATATAGCCTCAATTTCATCTGCGTACGACAAGTCAGGGATGTCATTATATTAATATATTTATTTTTCCCAAATTCTTTTTTTATTTATTTCTTCCTTGTCCCTAATCGCTTTTTCTAAGTCTATACCAAGTCTATTGGAGATACAAAATAAATATATCATTATATCAGCTAGTTCATTAGCGACATCTTTGGCTTTGGAATTTTTATTATCGAAAGACAAAGTTGTATTATTTTTACGTACTGCCTTAAAAAGCTCCCCAACTTCCTCTCCTAATAATAAACATTGTTCTATTATTGTTTCGTCTTGAAAACCTCTTTGACTCTCCATATCAGTAGCATATTTTTGAAAATCAGGCAGTGTTGGATTTTCTTTTATGATCAATTCTGACATATTTATTTATTAATTAATATATTATTTTATAATCTCGATTTATTCAATTATTTTACATGCTTCAAAATGAATTTTCGGATCAGCTTCATCAAATACTTTTATCACTTGGTATTTTCCCTTGGTATAAACTTCACCATTTTCTAAAAAATGTGTGGCTTCTAAAATTTTTATACTGGCTAGTGGTCGCGATAGATCTTCGTTACCCTTTGTTTTCATCAATGGAAGCTGGCCATTGCCATAAAATTCACTATCGCTCAAATAATACAATCTTTGTCCGCTTTTGAGAAATTCATAAACTTCTCCCTCTTCTAAATTTTCCGGCACACATTCTTCAATTCTTCTTTCTCCAGATTTATATTTAGAGATATCTCGCAGGGCTAAATCTGGATTAAATTCAACATTAATTCCCATATTTTTCATCTTTAATAAATGTTTTATGCTTCAAGTTTTTTTATCTTGATAATTTTTACAACTATGGCACTGCTAATTTTATACCCATCGTTATCTGGCATGCTGCAAACAAAATCAAACCACCTACCACTACTATAGTTTTTTGCTTTTCCTATAATTTCATAACCAATACAAGCTTTTTCCCATTCTTTATTCCAAATAGCCAAAGAAACATTTTCATTTTTCTCTATATTCTTAATTGATTCTTTTATGTGCGCATTAGATATCACCAATTTACCATCAACAACTTTAACATAAGCCACTGCAATATTATGTGGACTGCCATTTCTTCCAACTGTTGACAGAGCCATTGCATTCGACTCTATAAATTTTTTTAATCCAAGTGTAACCATATCTAAGATTGCTTAATAATTAGCGATTTTAAATTTTTATTTATTATTTATTAAAAATTTCTTTTTTTATTTCCTTTAATTCCTTTTTATCTTCAAGCAATATCCCCTTGTGCAATTTTATAAGTAATGGAATTACACCGCAATTGGCACATTTTCCCCAATTGCAACCTGTGCTTTTACTTTCTTTATTTAATTGCTTACATAATTCAATTTCACGTTCAAAAATATTTTTTGAAATTATATTTTTATTAAAACAACCTGATTTTTTATTCATAAAATTATTTCTCAAACGGATTTTTGCCTTCAAAAATTATTTCTGCCACATGATTATTTACAAATTCCTCGGTTACACCGTATTTTTTAGCATAAAGCGGGCTGACACAACCAAAAAATGCTTGGGCGTAATCAAAGCCTAACTTTTCTGAAACATTTTTGACAGCTTCTTCTGATTTCCCCTCAATTTCCACAAGAGGTTCGAGAAATGGCCATTCATCTAGCATTATTTCCACTTCGTCCAGCATCCATAATTCCCGCTTGGTTTCTTGATAAGATTTTTTCCTGCAACCAATAGTTTCTAAAAGTTCCACTGCTTCAGAAAAATCATTTACAGTTAAGCCTATTTCTTTTTGATTTTCAATTTTCTCGCCATCAATAATTTTAATAATCATCGTTATTTTATCACCCTCATCCCTCACCCTTAGCCATCCATTTTCATTTTCGTGTCCGGTAGGAAAATTAAAGGTAACTCTCTTTTGCATAAATTCCCCTCGCGCTAAGACCGCCCCAGCTTTTTTGAGTCGATTTCTAATGTCATTTTTGTTTATATTGGCAAAAGTAGCTTCGAATTCTATTTTCATTTACTTTATAACTACTTATTAAATAAAACTCTTATAGGAAAGATTATAACAGCCTTAATGATTCTCTTAATTCTGTATCTTGGTTCAATAGAAAATCTCCAAAACCATTCCAGTCCGATTTTTCTAAATATCTTTGGCGCACGCATTATCTTCCCAGTTATAAATTCAAAGCTCCCCCCTACTCCCACAGCCAAACGCGCCCAATTATTCCAACGATTCAAACTGGCGATAAATTTTTCTTGGTAAGGGGCCCCAAAATTACAAAATAAAATATCAAAAGTAGTATGTCCCTCTTTTATATTTAAACTGGAAAGTTCAATGCTCCTATCAAAATGTCCAGCAGATGGATCAATAGATACTCCACTAATTTTTATATTAGGATAAACTTTTAAAATAGCATCCCTAGTTTCCTGCCAAGTACTTAGCCCTCCTTTATTGGCCACTAATAGAACTGTCATTTTTTTTTCGTTGGCTATTTCTAAAATTTTCCACATTAAATCAATGCCCGTCATTTTCACTCGCAAATGCCTTCCAAATCGCCACAACGCAAATCTTATCCCTATTCCATCAGCCAAAGACAATTCTGCCCTATTCAAAACACTTTTTAATACATCATCTTCTTGTGCCTTTAGGATAATTTCTGGATTAAGCGTGACAATTTGATGCATTTTATCCTCATTCAAAAATTCTTCTATTTTAAGGAGAACTTCTTTTTCAGAAATATTATCTATTTTTACTCCTAATATTTTTATTTGATTCATGCATTTTAAATACCCAAACTCTTTAAATATTTTTTAAGATCATCCTTTATTTCCGGATGTTTTAGTCCTAAATGAATGGCTGCTTTCATGAAATTAATTTTATTACCAGTATCCAACCACGCTCCCTCTAAAATTCTCCCATACAATGGTTTATTTTCACTTAACATTATATCGAAAGCATCGGCTAATCTAATTTCGCCCGATTTACCGTGTTTCATATTAGCTAATGTTTCAAAAACACTCGGCGTAATAATATATTTTCCTACAGCCACTAGATTGCTAGGTGCTTCTTCAACTTTTGGCTTTTCTACCATTTTTTTAATTTCCCAAGTATGTTCATCTAATTCCACTCCGTCGATTACTCCAAATTTTGACACATCCTTCTTTTCTATGGCGCTTAATCCAATAACTGGGTCACCATATTTTTCAAAAGTATCCATCAATTGTCTTGAAGCAGGCACCTCACTATCATAGAGGCAATCTCCAAATATAACCAACACAGGCTCATCTCCAACAAGATGAGCGGCTTGTAAAATTGCATGACCATCGCCCAATGGCTGAGATTGTCTTACGTAAGAAAATTTAGCCAAGCCCGATATTCTCCTTACTTCCTCTAATAAATCTTTTTTATCCTTCTCTACTAAATTGTATTCTAACTCAAAGGAGCTATCAAAATGATCTTCAATCGCTCTTTTGCCTCGTCCAGTTACAAAAATTATTTCTTCAATTCCCGCAGCCACTGCCTCTTCCACTAAATATTGAATTACGGGTTTATCAACTACTGGTAACATCTCTTTGGGTTGAGCTTTAGTAGCCGGCAGGAACCTAGTTCCAAATCCGGCAACGGGTAAAATTGCTTTTTTTATTTTTTGCATAATCATTGAAATAATTTTGAATTTCGAGTTTTGAATTTCGAATCAAATTATAATTTTTAATGTTTATTTAATTATATTTATTAACTATTTTAAAATGTATTATCAAATTTTATTTTCTTAAATTCAATCATTTATCCATTAGAAATTCATTGGAAATTTTAAATTCAAAATTTGAAATTGAGCAAATTACTATTTGCTACTGTAATTTCTTTTTTGACCTTATTTTTAATTCTTCGTTAAATTCTTCAATGGCTTTTTTTAAAATTGGATGAAAATTCTTTGAAATTCCTTTTTCTTTTACTATTTGACTAGCTTCCAATAATGAGTCAGGAGTTCCGGCATCCAGCCATTCTCCATCAAACAATGTGACTTCCAACTTTTTTTTCTTTAAATAATACTTATTTATATCCGTAATTTCAATTTCTCCTCGCTTGGAAGGTTTCATTTTTTTAGCAATCTCTACTGATTGATTATCATATAGATACAAGCCTGTAACCGCATAATCGCTAATCCAATTATTGGGCTTTTCAACAATCTCTACGGCTCGATTATTTTTGTTAAATTTTACTACTCCAAATCTCTCAGGATCAACAACTTTTTTAGCAAAAATATGTCCACCTGATTTAAAAGATTTGATTTGAGAAGAAAAATTATTTTCAAAAATATTATCTCCCAATATCAATGCCACACTACCATCTCCGATATGATTTTCTCCCAAGACCAAGGCCTCAGCTAACCCTCTTGGGACAGATTGTACTTCAAAGGAAATGTGGATGTCATATTTTCTAAATAAAGAACCCAATAAATTTAAAAATTGTCCGCTATGCTCTGGGGCAACAATAATTAAAATGTCCCTTATTCCCGCAGTTACCAAAGTATTCAGAGGATAAAAAATCATTTGTTTATCATAAACTGGTAAAAGTTGCTTGCTGGTTGTGGCCGTCATTGGAAAAAGACGAGTAGCCGTTCCACCTGCTAAGATTATTCCTTTTATCTTATTTTTTTTGCTAGTCATAATTCCTCATTCTTAATTCTATTACGTCGGGATGCCGAGAATCGAACTCGGACTACAAGACCCCCAGCCTTGCGTACTACCACTATACTACATCCCGCTTTGTAGAAACACATACTAATTGTGTTTCTAATTTTATACCATTAATTTACCACTTTAAATCCTGATACACTGGAAATTTTTTGCACATAGCTTTAATTTCGCTACGGACTTCCTTTATTTTTTTATTTTTTCCAATAAAAGTTCTGAATTTTTTCATATATTGAGGAAAATCTTTTTTGTCCTCGGGAAAATCAAATTCTTTTATTTCTTCTATGACAATTTGCATCCAAGTAGCAATTTTTTTCATCTCTTTTTCTTTCATATTACGCACAGTTATAAAAGGAGTTCCTAATCTCACTCCGCTTGGATAAAAAGGAGATGATGGATCGGCTGGAATAGTGTTTTTATTAACCGTCATTCCTGCTTTATCAAAAGCCTCTTGTAAAAATATCCCTCTTCCTTTTCCACAATCAATAAGCATCATATGATTATCCGTTCCTCCACTAACTAACTTCACCCCCTTTTTAGTCAATTCGTTAGCTAATGCTTTGGCATTTTTTACCACTTGCATTCCCCATTTTTTAAAAGCAGGTTTCATCGCTTCACCTAGGGTTACGGCAATGGCTGCTGTTTGATGATTGTGTGGTCCCCCTTGAAGATTGGGGAAAATTGCTCTATCAATTTTTTTAGATAACTCTGGATCTTTTTTCAATCCTTTTTTAGTAACCATAATCATTCCTCCTCGAGGACCACGCAATGTCTTATGAGTAGTAGTCGTAATAATATGCGCATATTTCACAGGGCTCTTATGCGCTCCCGCAACAACTAATCCTGCGATGTGAGCAATATCGGCCGCTAAATAAGCCCCTACACTATCAGCAATTTTAGCCAATTCCTTAAAAGGAAATTCTCTTACATAAGCCGTAGCTCCTACCCAAATTAATTTTGGTTTATGTTTAATGGCTAATTCTTGTATTTCTTTTAAATCTAGGTAACCATCTGATTTTACATGATATAAGATAGTATTAAAAAATTTGCTGGTAGCACTAGCATTCCATCCATGAGTTAAATGTCCTCCATCGGGAAGATTTTGACCCAAAACAGTATCTCCCGGATTACAAGTAGCCACATACACTGCAAAATTCGCAGGACTACCTGAATAAGGTTGCACATTTACATGAGGCACGCCAAATATTTTTTTAGCTCTTTCGATAGCTAAATTTTCTATAATATCCGTGTTTTCTTGTCCACCATAATATCTTTTAAAAGGATAGCCTTCGCTGTATTTGTTAGTCATTACTGACCCCAAAGCTTCCATTACAGGAATTGAAGCAGCAATCTCAGAAGGAATAAGCTCCAATCCATCTTCTTGCCTTTTAATTTCGTTTTTAATCGCATTATAAATCTTTGGATCCTGCTTTCTTAGATTTTTCATAATTTATTTTTATTTCCCAATAATTAATTCTCTCTTCTTTAGTAAACTCACAAAACCATTATAACACCCAAGATATAATTAAATCAAATGCCATTTATTGTAGAGAAACCCCCTATTTATATTTAATCACCTAATCTAAAATTATCAATTTTCTTAATTATTATTCATATTTCTATCTTTTTAATCGTTACTTAATTTTATCCTCCCCTTAAAAAATAAGTAAGGGTGCCAATCTTGTTAGATCAGCACCCTTGTAATTTCTGTGTGGGAAGAAATTGTATTATCAAGCCCTTATTTCGATTTCTCGCACACTGCTATGTCTGTTTCCTCGAGTCTTCTTCTTTTTGGAAGACTTTCTTATGGGTGAACATACACCCAAGAGTGTATGCAATGCACCTCCACAATAAACGCAACTTACAACTTCCTCAATGGTATCCATCTTTTTTTTACATTGGGAACATTGTTTTTTTATTAGCACTGTCATAGAACTTGCTCCTTGGTAAAATTGATAATAATTTCATCCTCCATTAAGACACCCCGTTGGTGCTTAATATTTATTTACTAAAAAATATAATATGCAAATATTAAACACCCAGCCAATAAATCTTTTTTTATTTAAAGAACCTTTATTGAAATAATTTATTTCTTTATCACCACCTTCAATTCTTCTTCTAACTTGGCACTAATTTCTTCAATTTTATCGTCCACTTCTTGAGCAGTCAAAGTCCTTTCGGGATGAGCAAAAATTAGATGAAAAGCCATGGAACGCTCTTTGGTTTCAGGGTTTATAAAGGTATCAAATAAAGTCACATCTTGCAATAAATCTCCCCCAAAGAAAACTATCACCTCCGCTACTTTTGAAGTCACCATTCTTTTATCCACCACCATGGAGATGTCACGATTAACAGCTGGAAATTTAGCAAGTGGCGTATAAATTTTTTCGCGAGTAATTTCTTTTAACATAGCTACTGCATCCAATTCAAAAACACAAGCTCGCATTTTTT
Organism: Parcubacteria group bacterium; assembly: GCA_041662245.1. GTDB lineage: Bacteria > Patescibacteriota > Minisyncoccia > Moranbacterales > UBA9337 > UBA9337. The sequence goes on along the minus strand of JBAZSW010000007.1, from coordinate 33,831 downwards.
TAATTCCAAAATATTTATGAGCACTCTTGGTTATTTCACCGATAACTCCCAATTTTACTCCTTGGCTATTTCTGATAATGGCTTTTCGAGAAGGGTGAAAAGATATTACATCTTCTTTATCTTCATCAAACTCACCTGAAAATTTTATATCAAAAATTTTAATCTTGGTCAATAAATTTTCCACAACTCCCTTCAAAGTAAAAAATTGTTCTCCATCATTTCCTTTTTCTACAATTAAAGCACTTAGAATTAATTTTTCTTCAGGCAATGAATTGCTACTAGGAACATAAACTTTTCCCATATCAAAAATGGCAATATTTTCATAATAACTTAAACTTTTTTTAGCTGATCGCAAAAGTCCACTAACTAAAGTCCTACGAATTAATTCCTGATCAGGATTCATGGGGTTGATTAAAGATATGTGATTTTCATCATTTAATCCTAGCGTTTTAGCATCCTTTCGTGAATAAAAAGAATATCCCTTGATTTCATCAAAACCACTGTGAACCATAATATCTTTCAATACCCTTTCCAATTCTCGCTCTTCATTTTTATGAGGAGCTTGAATTTTTTCATTTAGAGGTTTAGTTAAAATTTTAGTATAGCCAAAAACTCTCCCAATTTCTTCAATTAAATCCTCCTGATTTTTCAAATCAATTCTCCGAGTGGGAATTAAGCAACTTAAAATATTTTCCTCTCTTGAAACTTTTATTCCTAGTTTTTCTAGAATATCAATTATTTCTTCTAATGGAATTTCTACGCCTAAAAGCTTGGCAATTTTTTCTAATTCCAATTTAATTTCCCAAGATTTTATTTCATTGGGATAATTATCACTGATAGCTTTTATTTCTCCTCCTGTTACTTCCATTATTAACTTAAGCGCTTTTAACATTGCTCTTTCGGTAAGATTAACGTCAATATCCCTCTCGTAACGATAAGCTGCATCTGATTGAATATTATGACTATATTTTGTCTTGCGGATACTCACCGCATCAAAATTAGCTCCTTCTAAAATAATTTCCGTAGTCTCATTCGCAATCCCACTTTCCAATCCGCCCATTACTCCCGCTAGGGCAATCGGATTGTTTCCATCAGTAATAACAATATCATTTTCTCTTAGGGCTATCTCTTCACCATTTAAAATAGCTAGTTTTTCTCCATTTTTAGCCATTTTTACTTTTATCTCATTGATTCCTTTAGCATCGAAAGCATGTAAAGGTTGTCCTGTTTCCAACATTACATAATTTGTAATATCAACTACATTGTTGATAGAAACTAGGCCCGAAGCTCTCAATCTATTTTTAATCCAATCAGGCGAGTCAATAATTTTAATGCCAACAATTTTAGCTCCGATATAACGTGAGCATTTTTCTGTTTCAATTGAAATTTTCAAATTATTATCAACTGTAAACTCATCAGCTATCTTTTTGTTTTCATTTAAAATATTTCTTTTTTCTAAAAGTGCAATCTCGCGTGCAACTCCTTCATAACTAAGTGCATCATGAGCACGATTAGGAAGGACATCTATTTCTAAAATATTATCGTTCAAATTCATAAACTCGACAAATTTCTCTCCTACTGGCGCATTTTCATCTAAAACCATAATTCCATTGTGATATTCGCCAATTCCTAATTCATCTTCAGCACAAATCATTCCCGATGATTTTATCCCCCGAATTTCTGCTTCCTTTATTTCAAAATTACTAGGCAAAACTGCACCCACCAAAGCTACAGGTACTTTTTGTCCCTCAGCTAGATTAGGTGCCCCGCATACAATCTGTAAAATATTATCAGGCTCATTTTCCTTAGCCACATTAACTTTAGCCACATTTAACTTATTGGCGTTAGGATGTTTAACCACTTCCAAAACTTTACCAATCACAACCATTTCCAAACCTTGTCCAAGTTTTTCTATTTTTTCCACCTCAAAACTGTGCAAAGTTAAATCCTTTCCAATTTCTTCAGGTGTTCTTTTTGTTTCACTTAATTCCTTAAGCCAATTGTAACTGAATAGCATGTACGTTAGTAACTAGTAACTCGTAATTAGTAACTAGTAATTTATGATTAAACTAATTATTTTTTATTTTATTTGTCTCTCCGTTGATCGGATTAATCCATTTATTAATTTTCCAACTTCATTTGTTTTTTCTTCTAATTTTTTAAATCTTTCTTCGTCAATATGGTTTAAATCCTTAGCTAAAAATAAGAAATTCTGAACCTCCGCTGCAGATCCTCTCGAATTATAATAAAATTTAATCTTATCCTTAAAATGATATCTTGCAAACCCTTCAGCAATATTTGCAGTTATCGAACTAGCTGCTCTCCTTATTTGGCTTATTATTCCATAAATTTCATTTCTAGGAAAATTGTCAGTGATCTGATAAATCTCCAATACCAGCAAATGTCCCTTTTTCCAAGCATCCAAATCATAAAAATTATTTATTTTATTCATATCATTTACATTAATACTAGTTACTAGTTACTGATTACTAGTTACTATCCTAAAATTGCCTCGTAAACCGCACATCCCCTCCATGAAAATGTCTGATATCATCAATCTTATATTTCATCATAGCCAGTCTCTCTAGCCCAAATCCCCAAGCAAATCCTTGATAAATTCCCTTTTCATATCCAGCTGCTTCAAATACATTTTGATGCACCATTCCTGCTCCACCCACTTCCAACCAACCGGTTTGTTTGCAAGCACTGCAACCTTTTCCATCACAATTAGCACAACTAATATCAAACTCAAAACCGGGTTCCACGAAAGGAAAATAACTAGGTCGCAAACGTACATTTAATTTCTTACCAAAGAACTGGGAGAAAAATGTTTCGGCAATATAAAGAAAATTAGCTACACTCACTTTTTTTCCTACCACCAAAGCTTCAAATTGATGAAAGGTATGCTCATGGCTAGCATCAGTCGCCTCTTGACGGAAAACTCTGCCAGGAATGATTATGCGAAAGGGTGGCTTATGAGTTTGCATATAACGCACTTGAACTGAAGAGGTTTGAGTCCGTAAAACCGTTCCTGTTCCTTTTTCCCTATCCTCGTCTTTACTAATCCAAAAAGTATCTTGCATATCACGGCCAGGATGATCAGCAGGGACATTAACTGCATCAAAATTATAAAATTCACTCTCCACTTCTGGGCCATCAGCAATTTCAAATCCCATCGAAGTAAAGATATCTTCAATATCTCTTTGAACAATAGTAATAGGATGTAAGTGTCCTCTTTTTATCTTTTTGCCAGGAGCGGTTACATCAATCCATTCCTTTTCCATGTCTACTAAATCTTCCAAATCTAATATTCTTTTTTCTAAAGTTTCTTGAATTTCTTTTTTGACTTCATTGGCCATTGGTCCTACCTTTTTTTTCTCTTCTTCAGTCAAATCCTTTAGGCCTTTTAAAATCTGATTAAATTCGCTTTTTTTACCCAGGTAATTGATGCGCAAATCTTCCAATTCATTTATTGAATTAGTATTATTTATATTGCCAATAGCCTCCTTTTTAATTTTTTTAATTTTTTCTAACATAATACGCATCAAAAAATTTATTTAATCAATCTAAATCAAAACTAACATGAGTACCATCAAACATTAACTCAATTGAAATTATTATAACACTTGCCAAAAGGAAAGGAAAGAATATCCTATTATAACTTACTAGATAATTTCCTTTTCTTTATCTTAAAAAACAACCATGCTATTACAATTCCTAAACTTATTCCAATAAAATCAAATCCTACATCAGTTATCTTCCCTTCTCTGCCAAAAACAAATAGTTGATGAATCTCATCCGTAAAAGCATATAGAAGAGCCACCAAAGCTGAGATAACAAATATATCTTTTAAATTAGAATATCTTTTAATAAAGAATTTTATTAAAAATAAAACTAAGATAAAATACTCACCAATATGAGCACCTTTTCTCTCAATAAAAAACCACAAGGGTGGATTATATTTTACCCCGTCCCCCTGAAGAGATGAAAAATAAAAAATTACCCCCATCCAAATAACTACTAGGAGTAAATTTATATTAAAAAAGATGTCAGATTTATTATTTTTTTTCATCCAATTTATTCGCAAGCTCTTTGGTTAAGCGATAACATGCAAAAAAAGGCAACCAAATCCAAAGGGTCTTTTTAATAAAATCATCTAAAAGTGTATTCATTTTTGTCAATTTATCAAAAAAATTAATAAGCAGAACGATTGATTCAACTATGGCTCTCCAAATAAAAGCAAAGCTACTATTTAATTTATAGCATCTTTTTTAAATTAAGCCAACCCCTTTGCTTTATTTTATTACAATTTTATTTCCCTTCAAATCAACTGACGCTTTGCCATTTTTAATCTTACCTTCAATAATTTTTAGAGCCAACTCGTCTAAAATATCATTTTGGATAACTCTCTTTAAGGGTCTAGCTCCGTAAACTGGATCAAAACCTTTTTGGGTTAAATATTTGCTAACTTCATTTGAAATGCTTAGTTCAATATCTTTTTTGATTAATCTTGTCTTAATAAGCGCTAGTTGTAACTCCACTATTTTAGCCAGCATCTTTTTATCTAAGGAATGAAAAATTATTATCTCATCTATTCGATTGAGAAATTCTGGTTTAAAATTATTTCTTAATTCTCCCAGCACTCTTTCTCGCATCTCTAATTCTTTTATTTTCTCTGAGCGATTATTCTTACCGCTAAATCCCAGCGTACTATTTTTGTAGATAATATCTGATCCTACGTTAGAAGTCATAATAATTACTACATTTTTAAAGCTGACCGTCCTTCCTTTAGCATCAGTTAAACGTCCGTCATCAAGAATTTGCAATAAAATATTAAAAATCTGAGGGTGAGCTTTTTCTATTTCATCAAATAAAATCACGCTATAAGGTCTTCTTCTGACTATTTCTGTTAACTGTCCACCCTCATCATATCCTATATATCCAGGAGGAGAGCCGATTAATTTGGCAGTAGAATGCGCTTCCATAAACTCACTCATATCTAATCGTACCAATGCCTTTTCATCGTCAAATAATGCCTCTGTTAAAGATTTAGCCAATTCTGTTTTTCCTACTCCCGTAGGCCCTAAAAAAATAAAAGAACCGATAGGACGACTTTCCTCGGATATTCCTGCCCTAGAACGACGCACTGCATTGGAAACGGCCTTTATCGCTTCCTCTTGTCCAATCACGCGCAAAGCTAAAAATTCCTCTAGCTTTGCCAGTTTTTTAATTTCACTTTGAAGCATTTTTGAAACTGGAATTCCTGTCCAACGTGCTACTACTTGTGCGATATCTTCTTCGGTAATTTCTTCTTTCAAAATAGCCCCGTTTTTTTGCAATCTAGCCAATTTAGCTGACTCTTCTTTAATTTTCTTTTCTAAATCTGGAATTTTTCCATAACGAATCTCCGCTACTTTATCTAATTCGCCATTCCTTTCTAGCATTTCCGATTCTGATTTTAATTTGTCAATCTCTTCTTTGTGTTTTCTGCTAGCTGTAATCAAATCTTTTTCCCCTTGCCATTGCAAAGTTAATTTTTTAGATCTCTCTTTCAATTCAGCCAAATTTTTACTAATTTGAAAAACTTTTTCTTTAGCCTTTTCGCTTTTTTCTTTTTTTAAAGCTTTACTCTCAATTTCCAGTCTTCTGATTTTTCTTTCCAATTGATCTACCTCCGTAGGACGAGAGTCGATTTCAATTCGTAACGATGAAGCGGCTTCGTCAATCAAATCAACAGCTTTATCTGGTAAAAATCTATCAGTAATGTAACGTTTGGACAGTTTTACAGCTGCTATAATAGCCGCATCGGTTATTTTTATTCCATGATGAAGTTCATATTTTTCTTTTATTCCTCGTAAAATTGCAATAGCATCTTCCTCTGATGGTTCAGCAATTAGCACTGGCTGAAACCTCCTTTCAAGCGCAGCATCTTTTTCGATATATTTTTGATATTCTTTTGTCGTCGTCGCTCCAATAGTACGCATTTTTCCTCGAGCCAGCATTGGCTTAAGCATGTTGGAAGCATCTAACGCCCCCTCCATTGCACCTGCGCCTATTAGCGTATGCAATTCATCGATAAAAATAATATACTTTCCAGAGGAACTTTCTATTTCTTTTAAAATTGCCTTCAGTCTTTCTTCAAAAGATCCTCTAAATTTTGCTCCCGCCAAAAGTGCACCTAAATCTAAACTAACAATTTCTTTATCTTTAAGATTTTCAGATATATCTCCCGCAATAATTCGCTGAGCTAACCCCTCTACGATAGCCGTTTTACCTGTTCCTGCCTCTCCGATTAAAACTGGATTATTTTTAGTTCTACGACTTAAAACTTGAATCACTCTTCGGATTTCTTCATCTCTTCCAATTACAGGATCAAGTTTTTCTTCTCGAGCCAACTTGGTAAAATTAATTGTATACTTTTCTAAAGACTGAAATTTTTCTTCAGGATTAATACTATCTACTCTTTGATTGCCTCGAGCCAACGATAATACTCTTAAGGTTTTATCGTAATCAATTCCATAGGTAATTAAATATTTATCAAAAGGCGGATTAGCCATTAACGCCAAAAAGAGATGCTCCGTAGAAACGAATTCATCTCCCATTTTTTGCATTTCTTTTTCAGCTTGATCTAAAATTCTTCCCACTGTTTGAGAAATAAAAACTTGTCCCCCTTGATAGTTTTGAGTTCTAGGCAGTTTATCTATCTGTTTATCTACATCCAATTTTAATTTATCCAGAGGAACTTCCAACTTACTTAAAACTGTCGCTACAATTGAATCTGCTTGTAAAATTAAAGAACTCAACAAATGAAGACCATCTATTTGCTGTTGATTTTTAGCCGAAGCAATTTCTTGTGCCCCTCTTAGTGCTTCTTGACTTTTTTGGGTGAATTTATTTATGTCCATACAGTCATTAACTTAAAAAAATTAAATTTATTAATCTTTCTAAAACACAAATACCTCCCTCATTTTTTTATTTTCTTTCTTCCAAGGTAGCCTTTACTTCTTTTTCCTCTCCTTTGTGCCAAACTTTCAAGTCAATTTCATCACCAATGCCCAAAGAGGTTATAATATTATTTATTTGATTATCTTCATCAATTTTTTTACCATTTATTTCAAGAATTATATCATTCTCTACTAAACCAGCTTTATCTGCAGGAGATCCAGGAATTACCGCAAAATCAGTTATTTTTTCACCTCTAGAAACAAGTGCTCCGTAATTGTAAGGCAAACTGTTCTCCTTTTGAATATTATCATCTAAAATTAAATAGCGAATTCCTAAATAAGGAACTGAAATTTTACCGTTGTCTTTCACTTGGTTGATTGTTTTTTTAATATCATTAACAGAAAGAGCGAAACCGATATTTTCTACTCCTTGTGCGACAGCCACATTGATTCCAATCACATCACCTTTTATATCCAAAAGTGGTCCGCCAGAATTTCCGGGATTAATAGCGGCATCGGTTTGGATGATATTAGTCAATTTTTCACTACCACCCATCATTCCTCCCGCAGTAATATCTCTTTTTAATCCCGAAACAATTCCTAGGCTCACACTATTGGAAAATTCTCCCAATGAATTTCCGATAGCTATAGCTGATTGTCCTACCTTAAGTTTGTCTGAATCTCCCAATGTCAAAACCGGAAAATTGTCACCTTCAATTTTAATAATTGCTATGTCTAGAGAAGGATGACGCGCCAAAACATTAGCCTTATATTCTTTGCCTTCGTTAGTTATTACGGTATATTGGGCAGACTGATCTTCAACAACATGTTTATTGGTCACAATCATCCCATCCGCTGAAACAAAAAATCCTGTTCCTCCTCCCACCTTTTGTTTTTCTGTTTCTTGATTAGCAGAATTGTCTTGCTGTTGCTGATATCCAAAAGGATCAAAGAAAAAATTAAATCCATTATTTTTAAATTTAGGGACATCTTTACTGATTACAATATTTACCACCGCTGGAGAATTTTTTTCTACTACATCAATTACAGCCGATTCTTCCTGTAAGATGGTTCCTTTTTCGACAATTGCATTTTTACTTTTATTCAATCCAAGCTTACGTTCTACTTTAGTTTTTATTTTGGCAGATAATATTCCCGAGAAACCTCCTGCCAAAAAACCAAAAAAACCACCCAAAACGGAAGATAAAAACATGCCCAAAATAATGATTAACCATATTTTAAACGATAATCCATTTTTTGGCTTAAAATCTTCTTTTTTTTCAGAAACATTAGGTGTTTTTTTGACTACCTCAGCCTCTTTTATCATTTCTTCTTTTTGTGTTGTATTATCCATATTTTTTTATTTTTTAATTATTATCACGACCAAAATTCGGGTTTACCCTATTTCGTCGGCTGTATTATACCACATTTGTCAATATTTTGAAAAAAATAGTTAATTCTGGTCTAATTATGAAATAGAGTTTAAATTAATTTAATGCGAGCGATGGCTTTAATAAAATAAAAAAAGCTTCAGATTAGACATATTAAAATCTGAAGCTTTTTCCCTCACCAAATGACCTGCCCGAAATGTTGTATCATTACAGGCGGGTGATGAGCAGATAAAAAAGATAGTGATTTTTATTTTATTATTTTGCAAAATTCATTTTTTCTCTATAATGTGCCTCTGTTTCTTTTTTAATTTCCGACCAATTCTTAATCCATTCCAATCCATCCCCTGTTGGTTTTATTTCTCTATTTTCTAATATTTCTATTCGCAGGCAAAATCCGGCTTTATTTTTTTCAAGATATAAAAATTCTTTTTGCTCATCAGGCAAATTGAGTAAATATTCATCTGAAAAATTCGGCCATGAATATTGACCGTCACGAATTGGTCGCAACTCCGTTCCATTTGGTGAATGTACATTGGGATTGCTATGAATATTAAACCGATAAATCCCTGCCTGCCAAGCAGACGTATTTACTTCAAACCAATTAGGAAATTTTTTGCTTTCTGTTAAATTTACCGCTTCTATTCCGGAAATTCTATTTCCTGGATTATTTTTATTTTCCATCTCTCTCGCCCTCTCCACTAGCACTCTTTGATCATTATTATCCAATGGTCCGTCAGGACTCAGCCCAATCCAAAGTTGAGCTTCCTTCAAGCCCAATAATTCCGTATTTAACAAAAATAAATCCCTACCTTCAATTTTTATAAATTCTTTCATAAATTAGTTTTCCAAAGAAAAATTTACTGCTTTTTCACAATGCAAATCCAGTGTGTTTAATATCGGGATATTATAATCTTCTTGCTTAATTATCATCGGCAATTCCGTACATCCAACCACCACAGCATCGCAGGGATACTTTGCAACAATTTCCTGAAACCACTTCCTGGATACATCTGTAAATTTTTCTTTGGCCAATTCTTCCTGCGTAATTCTTTGAATTTCCATTCTCTCATCTTCGGCTGGCGTAATAATATTCAGACCATATTCTTTAAGTTTCTTATGATAGAAACCATCCTCCATGGTAAATTTTGTCCCAAAAAGTAAAATATTCTTAAAATTATTTTTTTTGGCATATTCACCCACGCAATCAACAATATGAAAAATTGGTGCTTCCGCATAAAGGTAAGGCTTAATATCATCTAGTGCTTTATGCAAAGTATTATTGCAAATTAACATGCAGTCCACTTTGCAACTATCCAATTTCATAATTTCATCTGTTAAAATATCTTCAATTTTTTCCCAATTTTGATAATTATATTGTTTAATCTCTTCATAATCCATACTGCTCAAAATAATTTTGGCCGAATGATTTTTGCCAAGTCGCTCATTAACTTTTTTATTGATCTGGCGATAATATTCAACGGTTGAAACCCAAGAAGTTCCGCCCAATAGTCCGATTATTTTCATAATGTTTAGTAAAAAGATTAATTTTTATTTAATAACCTTATATTTTACTTGCAATATATCCTCCGCAATTTTTGTAGCATCTATGAAACTCAAACGTCTATCAAATTCGCTCTCGGCAAAAATTGGAATACCTTTTCCGATAATTGCCGGCTCAATATTTAAAATTACTTCATCTACTAAATTCTCAGCCATAAACGCACTGTTATTTGAGCTACCACCCACAAGAATTGCTGACGAAATATTTTCAGCTTTAGCTATTTCTATAGCATCTTTTGGCGAACTAGCTCTCACAAATGGAGTTTGCAACTCTAAAACAGAATTTCTGGAAACTATAATTTTCAATTTTGCATCAATACTGCTGTAATTATAATCCGGCCACGTTTCTACAATCTCATAAGATTTCCTGCCAGCAATAAAACAGCCATGTTGCTTTGCCGATTCACTAAAAGACTGCCAGTTAGCATGAGATAAAAAATCTTCATCCCCATCTTTGCGGGCAATCATACCATTTAACGACATCGCCATCAATAAAATTACTTTCATATTTTTAAAATTTTACATCTAAAATCGAACATTTAATATTTTTAGTATATCACCAAACCTCACTTTACAAAAACCTTCATCACACTCCACCATTTATCCACCCTATCTTCTCTCTCTTTAAAATCTTCCTCAACATCTGACGGCCGTCAGATGTTGAGGAAAGATTAAACCTTTCAACATAGATTGAAATAAGGTGTTTTTATATCATTATATATTAGACTACTTTATTAAGAAGTATTTTTTTATTCTTTTTTCATCATCAACTCTTATCGCGGTAATAACTTTTATATATTTACCAGCTGAATAAATATCCGTTAAATCTGAAATTATTTTTTCACAAGGATAAGGCGAAATAAAAACACTTTGTTGTAATTTCAAAAAACTCAAAGCTCGCAAATGCTGGCGCAATATACTTCGAAATATTCTGTCCCCCTCTGGAATATCAAAAATGACTATTCTCCATTTCTTATCCCAATTTTTAGGTTTTTTGAAATCTGCTACATCTCTAAATAGCATTAATAAACTTGCTTGTTTTTTGCCTTCCTTGGTTAAAACTGGCTTTACACTACCATCTGGCAATATTTTCTCCTCAATTAATTTTTCCTTTGCCAAAACAGAAATTGACCTATTAAAATTATCTTCTCTTATACTTTTCCAATCATCACTAATTTTTCTGAAAGTATAAAAATATTGACGGGGAGAAGAAGACAAGCCCAAAGCTACTCCTCCCAAAAGAACTAACATAATTTTCTTTTGAACCGACCCAAACTTATGCATAATAATAACTTTCCCTCAACATCTGACGGCCGTCAGATGTTGAGGAGATTTTTTAATAGAGTTATTTATTAAAGCTAACTTAACATATGTCAATCAAAAAAAGACACCCCATCGAAAAACCAAGAGTCTATGCCTCCTTTTATTATTTACTGATTTAAATGACTAAATATTGTGCGAAGAACTTTCGCGTCACACATATTTTTTGCCCTTCAATTCTTCTGGCAAATATTCTTGATCAGAGCTATCTTCTTTGGGGGTATATTTATAATCTTTTCCATAATTTAAATTTTTCATTAATTTTGTAGGAGCATTGCGGATATGGAGTGGGACAGATAAATTTCCAAATTTTTCGACATCTTTTTTAGCTCTATTATAGGCTTCATAGGCAACAATGCTTTTTGAAGATTTGGCCAAATAAATCACGCATTGTGAAAGATGTACATTGCATTCTGGTACGCCCAATTTTTGACAAGCATCGAAAGTAGCATTGGCCAAAAGCAAGGCGGTATTATTAGCTAATCCAATATCCTCCGAAGCAAAACGAACCAATCGTCGCGCAATATAAATGGGGTCCTCTCCTCCCTCAAGCATTCGTGCCATCCAATAAACCGCAGCATCGGCATCTCCTCCCCGCATCGATTTATGTAAAGCCGAAATTATATTATAATGTTCATCTCCACTTTTATCATAAATCAAATTAGTTTTTTGAATAATTTTTTTAATTAATTCATTATCAATTTTATTAGAATAATTACTTGAAGCTTCCAAAACATTTAAAGCTATTCGCGCGTCTCCATTGGAGATATGAGCCAAAAAAGAGATGGTTTCTTGGCTAATTTTGATATTTTTTTCACCTAATCCAACTTTTTTATCAACCAGCGCCCTTTTAATTATTTTTTCCAAACTAGGCACTTCCAATTTATGTAAAACAAAAACTCGCGCTCGCGATAAAAGAGCGGAGTTAATTTCAAAACTAGGATTTTCGGTCGTGGCTCCAATCAAGATAATCAATCCTTTTTCTACATAAGGAAGCAGCTTATCTTGCTGAGCTTTATTCCAGCGATGGATTTCGTCCAAAAAAAGAATAGTTCTTTTATTTTGTTTAAAATTTTCATCAGCTTGAGAAATAATGCTTCGTAATTTTTGCGCTCCACTATCCACTGCACTAATTTTTATAAAATCAGCCTTTGTTTTTTCGGCAATCAGTTGCGCTAAGGTTGTCTTACCTGTTCCTGGGGGACCCCAAAAAATCATTGAAAACAAAGAGTCTGCATCAATAATTTTTTTCAAATAGGCATCTTTTTCCATCAAGTTTCCATGACCAAAAAAATCCTTAAAAGCCCTTGGCCTCATACGACTGGCTAGTGGTGCGCTTGTATTTACTTTTGCACTTATTTTTGTCTTCATACAGCCATAATATCATCATAAATCTGCTTTGCAAATAATCAGAAGCAAAAGAGGACTGTCCATATTACAATCCTCCATATCGATAATATATTCTAATTTTTTTATAACTTTTTATTTTTTTAATAAAATTTCCAAGGCCTTATCCATTTGAGGGTCTTTATTTTTACTATAGTCATCATCTGTTAAATTAACTTCAACGTCAGGACTGATTCCTTTTTCATTGATTTGATTTCCTTTAGGAGTAAGCCATCTTGCTACCGTTATTTTTACTGTCGTTTCACCACTTAAATTTAAGAGTTCTTGAACAGATCCTTTTCCATAAGATTTTTTACCTACTAAAGTAACATTGTCGCGATTATCTCTTAAAGCTCCCGCTAAAATTTCCGAAGCGCTAGCGCTTCCTTCATTAATAAGAAGAACTGTTCTTATTTTACTTAATTTATCTTCTCCTCTGGCATAAAAATTCTTTCTTTGGCCATTTTTATTTTCCTCCATTACAACAACTTCTCCTTCTGGCAACATCAAGCTAGCCATGTCGATAGCTACATCCAGATATCCTCCGGGATTATTGCGTAAATCAATAACTATTCCCTTGGTATTTTTAGGCATCTCCTTCATCAAACGACTGAACATAATCGCAGTATCATCTCCAAAACGAACTACATTAAAATAAGCGATATTAGTATTTTTCATCTCAAAAGTTACACTATCTACTTTAATAACCCCCCTTGTTACAACTATATCTTTTGTTTTTTCTTCACTATCAATCCTATAAATAGTTAATTTAACCTGCGTGCCGTCTTTACCTCTTATCTTTGAAACTGCCATATCGATACTCATTTCTGAAGTAGAAGAATCGTCAACTTTTAATATTTTATCCCCCGTCCGTAAGCCAGCTTTTTCAGCTGGAGAATCTTTAAGAGGAGAAATCACAGTTAAAATTCCTTGTTTGATACCCAGTTCTGCTCCAATTCCCTCAAATGTTCCGCTTATATCAGAACTGAATTCTTTACTCTCTTTAGGATCCATAAAAACAGTATAGGGATCACCCGTAGTTGCCATCATTCCTTTTATGGAGTTATAAACTAAGTCTTGAGTAGTTAATTTATCCGCATCAACATATTTTTCTTTTAATTTGTCAAAAGCCTCCCAGTACAAAGACATGTCTACTTGACTCTTATTGTTGACACTTCCCAAATTTAAAGACTTGTTGAGATTAGTTAAATTAGGATTATTTTTTTGACCTCGTTCAAAGCCAATCCAAAAAGTAAGAGCCAAAACAGAAAATATAATAACTAATTTTATATAATAAGTTAAAACATTTTTTTGATTATCTTTTTTCTTGTCTTCCTTTTTAGTTTCAATTATTTTTTTATCTTCAATAACAACTTTCGCAAAATTAGCACCTTCATTTTCTTTTTTTATCTCATGCATAAATAAATATATTGTGAGGTTTTTAATTAATTTTTTATTCATTAAATCGCGGATTTTTCTTTCCCCAATATTTTATAAAATATTTAATCGCGCTACTAATATGAATCCAAGTTAGTTTATTGCGAAATATAGAATAAAAAAATCCTTTTCTGCCACTTCCCTTACCGTGATAATGAAGCATTTCTGCTAAGGGAAAGTATATCACCTTTAAACCATTTTCCCAAAAACGCCGACACCAATCAACATCTTCCATATACATGAAAAAACGTGTATCTAGAAACCCCACCTTATCAAGAGCTATTCGAGAAATCATTAAAGCCGATCCCATTATCCAATCAACTTCTTTGGGATCCTGATGATTATAATCTCGCATCAAAAACCAATTTAGATGTTTTTTGGCAAAGGGCAATTTTCCCAAAATTGTCCTACGATAGATAATAGTAATGGGTTTATAAAATCGGAAACATGAATCTTGTGAAGTTCCATTGAAATTTAATAATTTAGGACCTATCAAGCCAATACTACTATCACCTTTAATATAGTCCAGCATTTTTTTAATAGAATTTTCTTTTACTAAAACATCTCCATTCAAAATTAATAAATAATCTCCTTTGCTATTTTCAATTCCTTTTCTGACCATTTTTTGGAACCCTACATTTTCCAAAAAAGAAAAAAAATTTATTTTAGGAAATTCTTCGCGCATCATCATCTCTGTAACTTCCTCCGTGGCACAATCAATGGCTATTATTTCATAATCAACATTATTTGTATTTTTCTGAATAGATTTAATACAAAGACGAAGCAAATCTGGATTTTTATAATTGTTAATAATAATAGATAGATCCATAAATCAATTTTACTATAAGCAATGAAGGAGTTCGATTTTGTTATTTAAAATCGAACTCCTTATAAATAATTGCGGATTGGAAGTTAAATTAAATAACACTATTAAATAAAGATTTTATTTTGTCATAATTATCTCCACGCGGTATCAAAATATATCCTCGATCATCACCTTCATGAGAATATAAAAGTCCTTCTTCAGAATTTTCTAAAACTTTCTGGGTAATGGTGATATCATCACCCAAACCTCTATAAGTATCAAACAATTTTTTCATCTCCCATCCCTCCAAATCGGTTTTAGTATTATCGCCCAAGCTATTTAAGATATCGTTAATTTTAGAAAAGTCCGTTAGCGTATTCACACTGAAAGCCGTCTTCTTTATTTGAGCCAAAACCTGTTGTTGTCTTCTGGCTCTATCGAAATCACTGGAAGTTACACGAGAACGAACATAGCAAAGTGCTTTGGCACCATCTAGCGTTTGATCTCCGGCAGGAAGAGAAAATACTCCTCCGCATTCTTCGCTAGAGTTATAACAAAGTGGATAAGTGGCCACTATTTTTCCTTTATCATTTTTCTTATATTGAAAATTTCCACTTTTTACCGTAAACACATTTGGGTCACAAACTTTTTCTTCATGAAATTGAAGGGGTTCTGTGAAAGCTTGATCAAGATGAATTTTTACACCTCCAATAGCATTTACTAATTGCTCAAAACCTGCAAAATTTATCGTAATCGCATAATGAATTGGCTGACCTGTAATATCTGAGACAATTTGTTTCATTTCTTTTATTCCTCCACCATTTCTATCTTTTTCTTCTCCATGAAAATAAACATAATTTATCTTTTGTTGATAGCTTTCTCCAGGAACAGTCACATAAAGATCTCTGGGAATAGAAATCATGGAAACTTTTTTCTCAGCAGGTTTAATGCTTACCACTTCAATAGTATCTGCAAGAAGTCCTCCTCCCGTCACATGTTCTCCTCTCATTCCCAAAAGCAGAATATTAATTCTGCCTTCTTTCTCTCCTTTCAATGAATTGTCTGCTCCAGGAAGAGATTTAACGATACTACTGAAAATACCCCCACCAGTACTAATTTTATTTAAAAAACCACCTGTTTTCCAAAGAAATATTCCTCCAATTAGAACTATGACTCCCAAACTAATAAAAATTATTTTTTTCTTACTTTTTTTTGCAGGATTGTTATCCCCTAAACCATTATTTTTTTTGCCAAACCACTTCATATCTTTGTTAATCTAATTATTAAACGAATTAAAAACATTCAGCATCTCTTGAGCTGACTTTTTCCAAGAGAAATCGCTACTCCTAGCCAAACCTAGCTTAATTAGCTCTTCTCTATTCTTTTTATCTACACAAATATTATATAACATATTTGATAATTTATCAATATCTGATGGTTTGAAATAAACGTTTGCCTCAATTCCTATTTCTCTATGAGGCGGAATATCTGAAGCTAAAACAGGCACGCCCTGACTCATAGCCTCAAGAATAGGTATTCCAAATCCTTCATAAAAAGAAGCAAAAACAAAAACCTCCGCCATTTTGTAAACGATAGCTTTATCTATTGTATCAATAAATCCCGCAAATAAAATATCTTTTTCCAACTCATCTTTTTTTAGCACTGCATCTATTTTCTTATCAAAGTTATGCGCGTTTTTATTGCCAGCTAACACTAATTTAATTTCTGGAATTTTATCTTTTATTCGAGCATAGGCTCCCATTAAAACGGGAACATTCTTTCTTGGCTGAAGAGTTCCCAAATACAAAATATATTTCTCTGGCAATTTATATTTTTGCCTAATATAATCTCTGAATTCTCGAGTATCTTCTTTTTCTATAAGGTTTATTGAATTAAGAACAACTACAATTTTATCAGAATTAACTTTATAATATTTTAAAATTTCATCTTTAGTAAATTGACTGACAGCAATTATTTTATCTGACCTTCTTATGCTTCTAGGAATAAGCAAATCTAAAAAAAACAGATCCCTTTTTAAAATCATTTTCCGATAAACCTTAAAAGAAACGTCGTGAATATGAGTTACTACCTTCACTTCTCGAGGAATAAAAAACGGCAAAATATATTCTGTATGAAAAATATTTACTTTATTTTTTCGAAAAAATATTGGCATTGTCCAAGCTGCCCAAATGAATTTATTTTTAGCCTCAAGAGAAATAACTTTTACATTTTTTTTATCACTTAGATTTAAATCTCTCCTTATATTTTCCAAAACTGTTTGGTCATCAGTATCAGTGAGCAGTAAATATTTATTTTTTTTGTCTAATTCCAAGAGACCCTTCGTTAACTCCAAAACTACCGTTTCACTTCCAGTTCTTTGCTTGCCAATATTCCTAATATCAATTGCAATTTTCATCCGTTTGATAATTAACTTTTAAACATTTTTATTGTTCACCCTAAAGCATGGCTTTTATTATCTTTTTCTCTAAAAAAATCATCTTTTTGGTATTTGAATACGTTAATTTTATACGCTGATATTTTAATATCTTAAATCATTTGATCACTTGGAAACCTATCGAAAATTGGTAATTAAAAATTCCTCTACTCCCTAACCATAACTATCCCCATCCACGCCCAGAGAAATCCCAACATAATTCCTGCATTAAACAAATTGGGAACAATTATCGCCGTAGCGCTCAAAATTAAAAATAGGCAAAAGAAATCCATTTCACTATCCTCTCGAAAAAATTTGCCTTCTTTTAATTTTTTTAGAAAAAACCATTTTCCTCGTCCAAGAATATATCCTACCAGACCAGCAAAAGACAGCAACCCAATAATTCCCGCCCCCAACCATACTTCCAAAAAGATATTGCTTGAATTAAGCCCCGTACCTCTTTCGTCCTTACCCAAAATATCTGCAATATTTCCCCAACCAATTCCAAAAATAGGATGGTTTTTTATTTCATTCCATGATTTTTTATAAATTTTTGCGCGAATACTAACATTGGGATCCTTTCTATATATTTCTTTAATTACCCGACCAGTAGATTGTTCTTTTTTAATATCTTCTAAATTAATGTGCTCACAACCATATTGTTTTAACTGTGTAATATCGTCAATCGGACCAGGGATTTGCACTTCACCACCGCAAGCAATTGTGATTTTTTGCTGACCAGAAGTAGTGCTTTGAATTCTATTATCTAACTGAAAATTAGTTAATTTTAAAAAATAAACCGATGCAAAAGCGATTAAAATACTTGCCAAAATAATTAAAATTAATTTTACCTTTTTCTTTAGTATCCAATAGGATAATACTCCCAAAGTAATTACTGCCACCCCCAACCAAGCGCTACGTGAAACCGTAATTATCAGAGCGATCCAACTTAAGATTATCAGAAATCCACTAAATAAAACTTGCGCAAAAGCAACCCGTCGACGTTCTAGCTCAAAAATCTTTATTTTACTATAAAGGTTATAAACGACCACATATAAAATTGACAAAAGAAAAACCAAAAAAATACCAAACCAATCAGCTTCTGTAAAAGTAGCATTAGTTCGCCCCGCCATCACTTCAAAATTATTTTTTCCTCGCATAAACTGCCAATTTTGCCAAATTCCATAAATTATTATAACCGTAGAAGAACTAAGAAAAAAAGGAATTATTCTTTTTATATCATCTAAATTTTGAATAAACACTCTCACTAAAAAATATAATAGCCCAAAAGAAAGAATAATAATTGATTGTTTTAACGCAATTCCCCCATTGAGAGCATTGAGGCTTCCCAAAAATCCGCCTAACACTAATAATATTATTAAATATTCAGTCCATCGAAATTTTGGCAATTTAAAATTAAGCCGACGAGAATAATAACGAACTCCCACTGCTACAAATGTCAAAAATCCTAAAAACTGATAAGGACGAATAGCTACCCCTAATTCTTTGGGTGCTAAATTTATGTTTTCCAGGGCAATTGTTCCAATAAAAAATAGAAAACTCCACCCAGGACGATAAAGCGCAAAAATAAAACCTATTCCCGCAAAAAAAATAAAATCGCTCATCTTTTTAAAGGGCAATATTCCAAAATTGGCCAACATTATAAGCGCTCCAACAAGAATAATATTGACTGCCAACAAATAATATTTGGCAGAATTAATTTTATTGACAAAACTTTTTAATTGTATCAACATATATTTGTGTTTTAATTTTTATCAAAAATTTAACAAATCGGGGGGAGTTATGGAGGAATATCGAGAGTCGAAATTAGCTTTAAAAATTTGGCTTTGTTCAGTTACGTTAACATTTTTAACACTTTTTATGATAGCTCTATTACTACTCGGAGACTCTAATTTTGCGATAATAGCAATTGATAATGTATCTGAAGTCATCAGGAGAATCCCTCTCGCTATCAGCCTACTTTTATTAATCTGCATCTTATCAATTATTATAAACCTTGTTTCTTTGTTATTTTTAATAGTACCGGCAAAAAAACATTCTTGATTTGAATCTTGATTCAAAGGTAGCTTGGATAATTTCGAGCTACCTTCTTTTTTTTATTAGCTGACAAACTTTTCCCAAGAAAAATTTTTGGCATATTCTTTAGCTTTGGCAATATTATTTTTTCTCAAATCGTCATTTTTCAAAGTTCGTATAATTTTTTGAGCGATATCCTCTTTATCATTAGGATTAAATAAAACTGCACTGTCTTTAACTATTTCTCCCAAAGAAGAATTGTTTGATGTTACAACCGCTACTCCCACATTCATCGCTTCTAAAAGTGGTAAGCCAAATCCTTCATATAAGGATGGATAAACAAACACACTGGCATTTTTATAAATAGCCGGCATATTTTCTTGAGCCACAAAATCAAGTAATTTAATTTTGCTTTCCATTTTTAATTCTTTAACTATTTTTTCTACGTCAATTATGAGAGGAGCCATTTGAGGCATTAACTTTCCTGAAATAACTAAGTCGGGAATATTTTTATCCCTATCCCATAGTATCTTGTAAGCATAGATTAAAGTATCAATGTTTTTTCTTTTATCCAATCCTCCTCCTGTGTAAATATATCCCGGAGTTAAATTGTATTTTTTTAAAACGACTTGTGAATCAAATTCAGCAACTTCTTTTTTATAAATATTATCAACATCATTATGATTGACCCTTATTTTATCTGGATTAATCCCCAAATGCTTTATCAAATCCTCTTTCGTATTAACACTGACTGTTATAATTTTGTTTGCTTTTTTTATCGCTCGTTTAGTCAGCCACCAGTAAAATTTTTTGCGCCAATTATTTACATATTCCGGAAATAATTCGGGAACAATATCGTGAACCACCATGGTATGCTCAATTTTCTTATTTAAAACAGTGGGACACTGATACAAACTGATAAAGGCCCCACAATTATCTTTTTTGACTTTTTTAGGCAATAAAAATTTTTCCCAAATAATTTTCCGAATTAAATCATCTCGTTTGTAAAAAGGCAAAAAAATATTTTTTCTAAAGTTATCTGACAAATCCAAACCAATATCTTTTTCAAGATATAAAACAAAGCTAGAATTTTTATCTTTTTTGTTTAAAGCACGTAGGTAATTTAGTGTTACTTCCCCTGTGCCACTGCCAGGCTTTCTTGCAAAAGATGCATTGATTCCTATTTTCATATACCCACATTATAACATAAAGCTTATTAACATCTTAGCATTTCAAAAAATAATGTTTTTATATTTTAATTTATTTTAACAGTTGTTCTCCTTCTTCGTATATTTTTTGATATTTGTCCGCGTTAACATTATCATCAAAAATTTTAAATACACCTATAATAAGAGGGAAATGTTTATTTAAATCTTTTTCCCCAGCGTTTATCCTTATCATTATCGATTCGGCTGATTTTTTTGCTAATTCTAGACCTTTTTCTTTAAGTTCATCTACCTTTCCTATTATGCCACCTACTAATTCTATTTTATCACCCTCTACGGCAATTTCCTTTAATAGGAATCCTTTTTCTGTCATCGCTTTAAAATCAATCCCTCCTACTCTAGGATGCCAATCTGCCAAACGAGTCTCTATATTTTTTAGCGCTTCATCTACGCTCAATCCCCATATTTCCAAATCTTTATTAAAATTTTCAGCAACGATATTTTTTCCTTCTAATTTTTGCTTAATCAATTTATTTTTTTCAAAACGATCTTTGATTTGATTAGTTCTCAATTCCAATTCTGCTAATTCTTGCGCATCGCTTTCAATAGATTTATTAATAGAATCCAATTCATTGTTTTCCATATTTTTTAGCATCTAGATAATTTTAAGAAATATCCAGAAATTATTAATTTTATTGTATCTTTGAATTAATTCTAACACATCTTTCCATTATTTCAATCCTAAATAAATAATAATGGGATACAGTCTTGTCATAATTTTAAATATCTATAAGATAAAAGAAGTGTTAATACATCAAAAAAATATGTTAAAAAATTCAAATATCAAATTAGTCCTTGCGCCTATGGCTGGTTTTACTGACAAAGCCATGCGCCAGATTTGCCAAGAGCTTGGAGCAGACATCACTTGGAGTGAGATGGTTAGTGCAGAGGGAGTTTTTCGCAGTCAAAAAAAAGAAAATAAATCACTTGCTTTAGCCGAAAAATTTAGCATCCAAGAAAAAAATTTTTGGGTTCAAATTTTTGGCAAGGAGGCTATTTCCATGAGCGAATCAGCCAAAATTATCACTCGAAAAATAAAACCGTTAGGTATTGATATTAATCTAGGCTGTCCTGTTAAAAAAGCACAAAAAGCAGGCTATGGAGCGGCACAAATGGGTGATATTAAAAATGTTATCAAAATAATCAAATCCATCAAAAAATCAACCCCCCTGCCACTCTCCATAAAAACTCGTTTGGGACTCAAAAGTCCAGAAGAAATATTAATCTTTGCTCCACAGTTAGAAAAGGCGGGCATTGATCAATTAGTTGTTCATGCTCGAACTCTCCAAGGAATGTTTCATGAAAAACCCGATTGGAAAATTATAAAAAAATTAAATTCACTTCTAAAAATTCCAATTATTTATAATGGCGGGATTAAAAATCCCCAAGACGCCAAATTTTATCTAACAAAAACAAATTGCCAAGCTTTAATGATTGGCCAAGCGGCTATTGGTAATCCTTGGATTTTTAAAGAAATCAAAGAATTTATCAATTTTGGCGAGTTTACCCTGCCCACTTTGAAAGAGAAAAAAAGAATTATCTTAAAACATGCGCAATTAGTAAAAAAATATTATGGAGAAAAAGGTTTTGTTACTTTTCGCGCTCAACTCTCCGCCTATCTTAAAGGTCACCCCCAAGCCACTGCTCTTCGTGCCGAAGCAGTACGCATCAATAATTTAAAAAATGTAAAAGACA
Organism: Parcubacteria group bacterium; assembly: GCA_041662245.1. GTDB lineage: Bacteria > Patescibacteriota > Minisyncoccia > Moranbacterales > UBA9337 > UBA9337. Next base: position 11,596 of record JBAZSW010000007.1, on the reverse strand, counting down.
TTTTAAAAAAAATGTAAAAAGAGGACCTACATAAATATTTGCAAATCCTCTTTTGGAAAGCTACAGCAATTCTGATTCTATAGCAAGTTCTTGCGCTAGACATTGAAGCAATAATCTTTTTTCATCAAGATTAAAGCCCCTATCAGCCATACTTATTAATATACTGGTGACTCCATGCTCCACCTCAATTTCTCTTAATGGCAACTCAGCTAGGGATTCCAGATTGCCATCAGCAAAAACCTCTTTTCCTAGCGCTTTCAAGAAATCTTTTTTATCTTTTTCGGAAAACCCCAAACTATTCATCGATGTTACGGTCACCGCGACGAGGTTGCTGATTTTCAATTTCAAATCTTCCATATCGCCTCTCTTAATGGGAGTTAATTCCGGCAGGACAAGGAAACTTACTTTTTAGAAAAGCTATTCCTATGTCCGATGACAAAGTTTTAAGTCCCGCATTTTTCAATAAAACTCTGACGGTAAGATGATTTCCATCAAGACCGTTTAGCCATTTGAAAACTTCATTTTTCCCTTTCAATAACTTCACCAATTCATCAAATTGAATTGTTAACACTTTTACAACATCTGAGCAAATTCGCCTTGATTTTCCGTTGACAAAAAGTTTCATATTCTACCCCCATAAATTAAAATGAATTGATAGAAACGCCCTAAAAAATAACTACCAAAATACTAAGACATTCTTCTCAAAAAAGCAAATAGATACCCAGTCATCAATTACGATGCGGTCAGCCATCAACTTTTATATCTTTATAAAACTTTACAAACCTTATAATCTTTAAAACTTTACAAACTTCTATTAGATATTAATTTTCTTCAATTTCTTCCTCAATTCTCGATAATCGGGAATAATTTCTGAAACCAAAAACCAAAATCTTTTGGAATGATTAAATTGATCTAAATGACACAACTCATGAACGATTATATAATCCATTATTTTCTCTGGCAGGTAAATCATTTTGTAGTTAAAATTTAAGTTTCCATCTTTAGAACAACTTCCCCATCTAGTTCTCTGTGCTCGAATAACGATACGCTTAAATTGAAAACCATAAAGATTGCCAAAATAAGTAACTTTTTCAATAATTATTTTTTTAGCTTTTTTTCTTTCTCTTGTGCGAGTTTTTTTATCCCAAATTATTTTCGGCTCTGGACTGATAATTTTCAATTCATCTAATTTATCCACTATCCAATCGCTCTTTTCTTGAATAAATTTTTCAACTGCTACTAAACTTACTCGACTCGGGATAGCTACTAAAATTTTTAAACGAGAATTTTTTTCACAACCAATCTCATCTTCAAAACAAGGCCGAATACTCAATTTTAAATTTTTGGATAATTTGTATTTTCTAATCTGATAATTTATTTCTCTACCAGATATTATTATTTTCTTTTGCATCTTATTTTTAGATAAAAATAAATTTCCTATAATACGTTGAAATTACTTTCATTATAGCAGAAGGTATAATTACCAGTTGCAATATTGGGCTTAGTCCGATATTGATAATAGGTACGATGGGCATTAAATCATTATAGGCCCATCTACCCGATTTTAAAGCAAAGTTCTCAATAATTATCGCTAAACAAAAACCCATAAAAATTAAAAACAGATAAGGATATTTCCTTTGGGTCAAAAACCATTTATTGTTTCTAAAAACGAAAGCTCCGCTCAGATAGAGTAAAACATAAATAAGCATATCACCAAGACTTGCTTTAATATGTATAAAAACAAAACTCCAAAATCCTGCATAATGAGGCATATATAAAAAAGAATGGGCTGATTCCCAAATAAAATTAGCTCCAAAAATTATCGCTAAAATTATTGAAATTAAAATTATATTATTTTTCATAAAAATTTTCTTTTCCAATTTATTTAAATCCTTTCTATTTTACTCCAAAAAAAATACAAAAGATAGCTATCAAAAACCATATTAACTTGCCTTAATCCTGATTTGTTGATATTATTTTCATTGTGATTTAATATTTTTTAAAATTAGACACATGGAGAGGTGGCTGAGAGGCTGAAAGCGGCAGGTTGCTAACCTGTTATACGGGTTAAACCGTATCGAGGGTTCGAATCCCTCCTTCTCCGCCTTTGCCCGCAGTAGCGGGCTACGGCGGACTAAGTCCGCTAGTAGCTCGCAAAGGCGGGATTTTTCTACTAAAGGTGACAAAATAATTATGTATTATGTTTACATATTAAAATGCAATGATGGAAAATTGTACACTGGGTGCACTAATAATTTAAGAGAAATCCAAGAGTTTGGCTTTTGTGAGGAATGAGAAAATCGGAGCGGATTCGAAGGACGAAATAAAAAAGTAATTTGTTTTACTTTTCTATCACCTAGGCTTCTAGGGTAATCCATCCTTTTTTGCAACAAGAATAATTTCTATTGCTCATCATTGGTCAATTGAACGCACGTGCAATATTTGGCTAATGATTTAGCGCTAGATTAATTCTAATTTAATTGCATATTTATCCGCATCTGCTAACATATAACTACATAAGTTTAAATTGTTTTAGAAATGTTACTCTTTGAAAATAGAATAAAAAATTAGAATTGGGTTAAAATTATTAAAATAAAATAATATATAGAACAAAGAAATTTGGATCCTAGGGGAAGAAGACATTTGAAATTCATAAAAAAGAAGGAGAAACAAATGTTTCAGCTATCAGTATTAAGTGAAACCCACGCCTATTGGTTGATAAGTGTCTATTTAACAGTTGTCATTATTGTTGGAGTTTGGGCACTGAGCAAAAACAAGCCCGCTAAGACATCCCGTCTTTTGGAGTGTCCCAAGACTGGCAAAAAAGAAATTAATCCCAATGGCAAAACTCACTGCGCAAAATGTGCGAAAAGTTATATCACAAAATAAGATTTAATTTCTTTAATCGTATTCGTATTTACGATAAGCATTAGTCTCCAAAGAGAGATAAAAAAATGCGGAAGGTTACCCAATGCCTTCCGCCCAGTTCTAATTTTTTATTAAAAAAATTTACTTATAAATAAAATCAGAGGGAGCACCGAAGTGATCCCTCTGGGAATTGAAATTCTTTGAACCGATATTCTCAGGGCAAAAAATAGCCCAGTGTTGAATAATCGTTTTTCGAAACGTTTTTCGAAACAAAAAATTTAAACCGCTTTGCCACCTACATTGCAGTCTCCTCTGAATGAAGACCGCGAGAGGATTGTTTCTATCTCAGAATCGACCTTGTGAACTCATTCTACTAAAAAGTAGCCAAAATTCTCAAATGTCATTTTCAATTCCTATAATAGTATAAGACGATATTGAAACAAAAGTCAACCAAATCAGATGTTTTCTATAACTTTCTCGAAGGGGTGGTTATTGTAACGCCCCTCCTTTGGAGAAAATGCAACGTTCATAAGACTACCCTTGTAGTCCACTTCTATGATTCCTCTTTTTTTCCCCGCTCCAATCCAGTGCCCATGGTTAATTTTAAATATTTCCATTGGAACGCCTTCATGACCGATAGCCGCTTTTCCATCGGATAGTCTTCCATCCGAATGCCCATAAATCACCAGATAACCATCTTCCTCATTTATCTTTGCAAAGAAAAATGGCTCACAATCATCCGGAACACTTACACCATTTCCTCCAGCATACACCATTACCTCGCTCATCTTTACCTCCCAAAAAATAAGATAAAAAAACTATCCTCTCCTCTACCATAAGTTATATAACATTAAATCATTGATTTGTCAATCTTTTTAAAAAAATAAAAAAGTCATCTACCAAAAATGGTGATGACTTTTGTTTTTTGATAATTAAATCTTATTTAGAGGGAACACTTATTCCAAGCTTACTAGCCTTGGTCAAAACTTCTGCTAATTTTTTTTCAGCAGATTCCTTAGTTTCATCTTTAAATTCACATCCTACTCCAATTAAATGTATCGTTGATCGAAGGTCGGCAATTTCTTCCGACAGCTTCTCTTCTTGCTCTCTTACAAACTCCTTAAATTCAGAAGAGTCAAACTCAATACCTAGCTCCCGAGTAACCTCCATCAAAAATAACAAGCTATCTTCGGGTGCAGTCTCTAGATAATCGGATATTTCCTGATTACCAATTGAGACAATGAAATCTGCTTTATATTTGCCAGAGGACAATGTTTCCTCACTTAGAAAATGAGGTACATCCATTTTTTTAGTACAAGAGTATCTCTCTCCAGCACGCCCAGAAGATTTTGTCCAATAGGCAATGCATTTTTCTACAGGAAAGAAAAAGGAGAAACGAAAACCATCATTCCCAGAAATAAACGATTCTCCGCTTAAAATTCCGATATTGAGTTGTTCTCGACTCTTGTGATTATTTGGAAAACCGGCAAACTCCTGCCAGTCTTTTTTTTCTATTGTAATGACACACTGGCCAATGTTACCCTTGAGCCTACTTTCCAAAGAGCGATATTTTTCTTCTAATTCTGTCGCTCCAAATACACGGTGTCTTGCGATAACTAAATCCCTTATTGGATCTCCAGAACTTTTTCCTTTTTCAATATTCCTAATCACATCGCTACTATTTACCGAGATTCTCTCTTTCAGGCGCACCACTTCTCTCTCTGCTATAAATAACTGCCTTTGGCTTTTAATTATATTATCCACCATTTGCTGTATTGTTTTTTCCATGGCATTTCTCCTTGGGTAAAATTATTTTAGGTTTATTAAAAGATCTAATTTAGAGTCATTTTCGACTTTAAAAAACAATATCACTCTACAACAATTATGTCAAAGAATTGTTTTAAAATTTATTTTGCTCAATATATGAAACAAGCATCTCAAGCATTTCCAACATTCGAAACATCTGTTACACTAAAACCATATGACAACAATCGCCGTAAACAAACGAGCCAGTTTTGATTATGCCCTCACCGATAAATATGAGGCGGGTTTGGTTTTGACAGGAGCCGAAGTAAAATCCATAAAAACTGGTCACCTTAGTCTCAAGGGAAGTTTTGTTACTTTTAAGGGGAATGAATTATATTTAACCAACGCTGACATTCCTTTTTACAAATTCGCAGGTGATCCTACTGGTTACGATTCTAGGCGTTCTCGAAAATTATTGGTTAAAAAATCGGAAATCAAGTCTTTATTGGGAAAAGGCAAGGTTAAAGGCTTGACACTTGTGCCTATTCGGGTTTATACTAAAAAAAGACTTATCAAGCTTGAGTTTGGTGTTGGTCGTGGTAAAAAAGAATACGATAAACGCGAGGATATCAAGAAGAAAGATTCCACTCGAAAAATGAAGAGAATTCTTCGCAATATAAATTAAAATTAAACATTCGCGCCGACAACACTTCGCGTAGTAGATAATACTACTAGCGTTGCAAACAGAGCTTACCCAGTATTTTCTTGGGCGGGCCCGCCCGCAACGCTTCGCGTAGCGATGCGGGCGGGGCTGTCTAGTTTCGACAGTTTGAACTTTAAAAACTAAGCAAGTCGACTCAAGTAATAATAGTCGTAAAACTCGGTTACACGATTATAAGTGCAAACTTTATATCAAAAGCTAAAGACGCAATTGCTAACGCATTTGCACCATCTTTCGCTCCTGCTTTAGCCTAAATTGCTTCAGCCATCGAACTGCCCATTTCTAGTAAGCAGACCTCGGTGTCAATCACTAGAATAGCCAACTATGTCTCCTTCGCATAACTGGCAAAACTAATCGAAAGATCGACTAATAAAGTTCGTTTATCTTATATTTATTAGCCCAGAACTCTGTTTTGCAACAGAACAAAAGATAAAATAAACTTGTAGAAATGTTTTTTTAGCCAATTCTGGACGTGGGTTCAATTCCCACCAGCTCCACATTAATTAGCAATCCGTAATTAGTAACTCGTAACAAGTTAAATGTTACAGACTAAATACAAAAAAAATAATTGCCAGTTACTGATTACCAGTTACTAGTCACTATCTCATGCGAAGACGTCATACTAAAAGAAAACCCACTCAACAAAAACCTCGTTATCGAATAAACGAGTATATTCGAACACCAATTGTTTTTGTTATTGGTGAAAATAAGGAGCAATTGGGTGAAATGAGCAATACAGACGCCCTTGCTTTGGCCAAATCTAAAAATTTGGATTTAGTGGAAGTTTCTCCCAATACCAATCCTCCCGTTTGCAAAATAGCCAATTTTGGAAAATTTCAATACAGTCAATCTAAACAAGATCGTTTAAATAAAGCCAAACAGAAAAAAACTGATGTAAAAGGTGTCCGACTTGGAGTAAGAACCGATGCTCATGATCTCGCTTTTAAGAAAAAACAGACAGAAAAGTTTTTAAGTAAAGGCAACAAAGTAAAAATTGAATTACGCTTGCGAGGGAGAGAGAAAGCTCATCAAGATTTAGCCGTCGCAGGTATCCGAAAATTCGTAAGCAGTATTGACATTCCTCATAAAATAGAAGAAGATGTTAAGAGGTTTCCGGGAGGATTTAACATTCTACTGGCTCCCGAATAAAAATAATTTGATAAATAGAAAGTTTTAAATAATAATTTCAGGTAATCTAAAGAAAATTTTATGCCAAAGATGAAAAGTAAAAAATCTCTTGTAAAAAAAGTTAAAATAACTGGGGGGAAGAAAGTTTTACGCAGATATACTAAACAAAATCATTTTAATGCCAAACAAACCGGTACTCTCAAGAGAAAGAAGAGATCGGATGTGGAAATAGTAGGACAAGAAGCTAAAAATATTTTAAAAGCAATAGTATAATTACGCAGTAACCAGTAATCAGTAATCGGTAATCAGTAATTTAATTTCTGAAAACTAGTTACTAGTTACTAGTTACTAGTTACTAAAACAATGACACGAGTAAAACGCGGTGTTTCCGCCAATAAAAGAAGAAAAAATGTTCTAGCCTTAACTAAAGGTTTTAAATGGAGAAGAAGTACTAATTTTAGAGCAGCCAAAGAAGCCCTTCTGAAAGCGGGGAAATATGCTTACCGAGATAGGAGAACTAAGAAAAGGACTATGCGAGGACTTTGGATTATCCGATTAAACAATGCTGTAAGAAAATTTGAATTATCCTATAGCAAATTTATCAAAGTTCTAAAAGATAAAAGCATTGAGCTTGATAGAAAAGTGTTATCTCAACTAGCCGGAGAAAACCCTGAGGTATTTGAAAAATTTATGGAAGAAGTGAAAAAATAACTTTCATACAATATAAAACACGTACCACATAGCAAAAAAACCGCCAAATAAAATTGGTGTTTTTTTGTATAAAAAACTGGATTCTACATTTCTGTAAAATCCAGTTACGAATAAATTCTCTTTGGAAAAATTATTTATTTGTCATTTCCACCAATTCTTTCCCTTTCACAAATTTCTCCAGAAGAGGATAAACTTGCGAAAGCTCAATCAAAGCCTTTCTGACGTTATCGCTTTGGATGTTTCCTGTAATTGACTCAAAACTCTTGCCGAGTTTTTCGGGAAATTCTCCATAAACAGATAGCGAATAATCACTGATTACTTTTAACATAAAAGCTATATCACCGACTATTCTTTTTCTCATGGCTTTTTCTGTTCTTTCGTCAAGAACGACATCCCCCGCCTCCATAAGAGAAAGCATTTGAATGTTTAGCCCCAGACTACCCAAATTTTCCAACAAGATTATACCATCTCCTGCTTTGACCTCTCCTTCCAATTTCTCGATTTTTGTCTTCAGGTCCTTGATCTCCGTTTCATAACGTTTAATTGTATCTCCTTGTCCACGATATATACCCACTGTCGTAGCTACAAGTATCACCAAAATCAGAAACTTCCCAGTAGTCAAATTTCCCATATTCACCCAGCTCCCCTATTAAGGTTATACCACCTTTATTTCAAATAAAAATAACTCTGCGCAAAATTGCACATCTCGCGATTATACATTAAAAAGGTAGAACTGTCAATGACTTATCACTGGCGTTCCTTGTTCATTTTTTGGCAATTCATTAAGTGCCGCTTGATTTTTTTGGACAGACTCATTTATTCTATCCAAATCTTTAATTGTTTTACCAAAACCTACTACGGTAAAAATTGCTACTAATAAAGAAAATACTAAAATAATAGAAACTCCTATTTCCGTTTTCACTATCATTTTTATTCTTATCATTTTTTTGTTTTTTAATTTTATTTTTTAAAGTTATCTTTTAGATATTCCGATAAAGCTTCTTTGTAACTTCTTAGTGGATTTAATTTTTTATTAAGCAACACAGAAAAATACGGACGCTGAGCCGGTCGAAGGAACTCGTCACTGTCCACCGGTTCTATCTTTATATGTTCTAATCCTGCTTGCGCAAACAATTCTTCCGCCGCATCATACCAAGTCACCCCATCACTGTTGGTAATATGATAAATTCCAAATTCTTTTTTGGATTCAATTATCTCTTTAGTTTTTTGCGCCAAATCAGGCGCATAAGTAAAACAGCTAGTTTCTCCATCAATAACTCTTATTCCGCCTTCTGGAGGATTTTTTACTAAACTTATCATTGTATCAAAAAAACTTTTTTTGGCTCCTAGGGCAGAAGATGGCTTACCGAATAACTTAGACAGTCTAATGATATAGAATTTTTCTCCGTTTTTTATTACCTCCTTTTCTCCCAATAATTTAGTCTGTCCATATTTGTTAACAGGAGCAGGTTTATCATCCTCACCATAGCCAATCTCCGGCTCAAAACCAGCATGTAATCCACAACTTCCGCAACTTCCCGTACAACCTACTGGTTCAGGAATTTCGGGCATCTGAGCTCCAAAAACATAGTCGCTAGAATAATGCACAAAAATTGCTCCCATATCTCTAGCTATTTTAGCCAAATATCCAGGGACCTTTCCGTTTATTTTTTTAGCTAATTCAAATTCCTCTTCTTCTTCGCATTTATCAACAGCATTGTAAGCTACGGCATTTAAAATAATCTTTGCCTTAGTCGCCGATATTTTTTTAACAGCTTCTTTCTCTTTGAGGACATCTAGCTCTTCTTTATCCCAAGCAATAATTTCGTAATCGCCTTTACTAAAAATATTTACCAATTCTTGCCCCAACATTCCCTTGGCGCCCAATATTAAAATTTTTTTCATAATTTAAGTTATCCCTAATTAATCTTCTTATGTTTATCATTTCGATAATCTCGACTGTACTCCATATATTTACCAGTTTTGATATTATCCAACCATTCTTTATTATTTTTATACCATGCCACCGTTTCTTTTATTCCATCTTCAAATGAAATAGACGGCTCCCAACCTAATTCATTTTTTATTTTAGTAAAATCAACTGCGTATCTTTTATCGTGACCCTTTCTATCGGGCACATACTCAATATATTTTTCATCAAATCCCATTAAATCTAAAATTTTATAAGTAATTTCTAGATTGGTTTTTTCCTCTCCTCCGCCGATGCAATAAGTCTCCCCTATTTTTCCTTCCCTAACGATTTTATCAATAGCGGCACAGTGATCTATGACATGTAGCCAGTCGCGAATATTTTCCCCCGTTCCATAAACGGGAACTTTTTTTTCCTCCATTAAACTGGTAATAAAGAAAGGGATTATTTTTTCTGGAAATTGATAAGGTCCATAGTTATTAGAACAATTAGAAATTGTAACTGGCAAATTATGGGTATGAAAATAAGATCTTACCAAATGATCTGAAGATGCTTTAGAGGCGCTATAAGGACTTCTTGGGTCATACGGGGTTTTTTCATTGAAAGCTGGCGCATCTTTTTCTAACGACCCATACACTTCATCCGTAGAAATATGATGAAATCTTTTTTTACCGCTATTTTTAGCAATTTCTAACAAATTTAAAGTTCCGTTAACATTAGTTCGCACAAAAGAATCACTGTCTAATATTGATCTATCGACATGAGATTCGGCGGCAAAATGTACGATAACATCTGCATCTTCCACCACCTCATCCAAAAGCAATGAATCCATTATATCACCATGCACAAAAATGTAGTTAGGGTTATTTTCAATATCTTTCAAATTTTCCAAATTTCCTGCATAAGTAAGCGCATCAAAATTAATCACTTTGTCCTGAGGATATTTTTCTAAAATATAACGAATAAAATTCGAACCAATAAAACCTGCCCCTCCTGTGACTAATAGTTTCATATTATTACTAATAAAAGTTATGATTTAATTTTAACATTTAAAAAGCAAAAATTCAAATAAATTCAAACAACTGCCCGCCCCAAAGATTTAGAAATTAATAAGAACTTCGCCAACAATAATTCCCCATTGACCACTTCTGCTAGCTTTGTTAATATAGATTTGTACTTATTTGATTTGATAAATAGATTGTCCCAATCTTAGAAAATAATTTGCAGACATAAAAATGTAAATTGGCATAAAGGTCCGATGGCCGAGCGGTTAGGCAAAGGTCTGCAAAACCTTGTACGGCGGTTCAAGTCCGCCTCGGACCTCCGATTAAGATTAAAGAAAAAAAATCACTCATTTAGAATGAATTATTTTAGCTTCTGAAAAATGATATTTTTTAGAAGCTCATATCAAATACGAACACCCAAAAGCCCGGGTGGTGAAATGGTAGACACAAGGGACTTAAAATCCCTCGATTGTAAAATCGTGCGAGTTCGAGTCTCGCCTCGGGCACATATAAGCATAAAAATCTGCATTAATCTGCAGATTTTTTAGTTAATTAAATCAACAAAATAATTCGTTAATACGTTAACTCATTAATTATTTATTAAATAATACCTCCCGAAAACCATTGACAAAACGCTAATTATATGCTATCATTGTAAGTTGACTCAGAAAGTGCCCTGTGGACTCCCTGATTCAACTCTTGCTCAAAAAGCAAGGTAAGTCCGCCCAAAAAGCGGCTGTCTCCAAGCGCGCTTGGGACAATAATGTTTAATAAATTTTTGATGCGTAATATTATCGTTTTAGTGATTTTGATTGCTAGCATATTTTTACCTAAATTAACTTTAGCTAGTGAAATAAAAACTAATTCCGAAACAGCTCTAAAATTTAAAATAAAAAATAATATAATTTATATAGGAAATCTCCCTGTTGGGTACAACTTCCCTAAGACAGACCAAGAAAAACCAGTTACTGATCCGAGGGATGAAAAATTGCTTTCTATTTGGAAAACAAAACAATCTCATCAATGGAGCTCTCTGCCCGAAGGAAAATTCATCATCAATGCTTCTGCTTATACAGCATCGGCTGACGAATGTGGTAACTCTAAGGGAATTACAGCTAGCGGTCTAAAAGTTCAACCAGCTCGAACTCTAGCCTGTCCTCCTCAATATCCTTTTGGTGCTAAAGTTAAAATTGAAGGTTATGGTACTTATACCTGTGAAGATAGAGGTGGTGCCATTAAAGGAAATAAGTTTGATATTTATATGCAAACTAAATCAGATGCCTTTGCTTTTGGAAGAAGAAATCTCCAAGCTGAAGTAATATTCTAAGACGTCCCCTGATTATAATAAAACCCCCGAATAATGATCTGTACCCCAAAAAGTGGACATGCTAAAAAAGCACCTGTCCACTTTTTTGTTTTGGTGTAAAATGTAATTAATTAAAAAATAAACCAAATGAGTAAAATAATTTTTACCAAGGAGCAGATCGC
>JBAZSW010000006.1:0-102621 GCA_041662245.1 Parcubacteria group bacterium | reverse complement strand
CAGCTGTTGTACGATGTCCATGAAGCGGAGCGGAGTGGGCAGAGTACGACAGATGCTGGTAAGCGCGCCCGTTGTGCAAAATCCTAGCGAGCGAAGCGGATGCGGAGCGAGTGGATTTTGTACAACGTTAGGCATATCCGAAGTTTTTGCGTAATGAAATGAAGCAAAAATTTGGGTGAAAGAATTTTTTACTCCTTATGTATATGATTGATGAAAAATTCTTGAACCGGATATGCCTTGTTGTGCGATGTTCAAGCCTGAGCCGTTCGTTGTTTAACTACTAATCGTGTCCACCATCTACTACTAAAATACTTCCAGTAATATAGCTAGCATCATCACTTGCAAAAAATAAAATTGCCTTAGCTATTTCTTCTGGTAGCGCAAATCTTTTTAGATATATCTTCTTTGTTTCATCTTCAACAAATTCTTTGGGTAAATCTTTGTTCATGTCAGTATCTACCCAGCCTGGAGCGATTGCATTAACTTGTATCTTTGGAGCAAGCTCTTTTGCAAAATCTTTTGTCAATGTTATTACGCCAGCTTTTGAGGCATCATAATCAATCGCGTCGGGACTGAAGCTATTTATCGCATTTGTTGAAGATATGTTAATTATTTTTCCGCTATCTTTTTTCAGCATTTGCTCGGAAGCATATTTACTACAAAGAAAATTTCCAAGCAAATTGACATCTAACGTCCTTCTCCATTGCTCAACACTTCTTTCAAGAAGCGGAATATCATAAACGATTCCTGCATTATTAACAAGAATGTCAATTTTACCAAAAGTTTCCATGGTTTGGTTAATCATTTCTATAACTTCATTTTCTTTGGAAATATCACATTTTATCGCAATTGCTTCCGAACCAATTTTTTTAATTTCATTAACAACAGCAAATGCCTCTTTTTCAGAGGAAAAATAATTAACAATAACTTTTGCGCCTTCTTTTGCAAATAACAAAGCGGTGGCCTTTCCAATACCCCTGCTTGATCCAGTTATTAAGGCAATTTTATTTTTTAGTCTCATATTTTTCGCTAGCTATTTTAAGTATGAATCACTTAGGCTCAGGCTTGAATTTCGCACAATGCGATGAATAGACGAAGTCTTACGAAAGGTGAGGGGAAAAATAAAAAAAACAAAGTTTTTTTATATTTTTTTCCGAACCTTGAGTAAGATTTGGGCGGGTTAATTCTTCTAACTTTATTATATCACACATACTAGCCGTCTATTCGGGAGTTATCTGAAGCCACTCATTGCGAGCCCAAGTCTAGTCATCGCATTATCTAAAACCGAGCTCGCGAGGTTTTAGATAACGGGCGCGCTTGATCTGATGTTTTTCTCGAAGAGAAACAAGCGAAGCGCAGTTTCTTGGAGAGAAAAATTTCAGATAAGCAGCTGTTGTACGATGTCCATGAAGCGGAGCGGAGTGGGCAGAGTACGACAGATGCTGGTAAGCGCGCCCGTTGTGCAAAATCCTAGCGAGCGAAGCGGATGCGGAGCGAGTGGATTTTGTACAACGTTACTCATATCTGAAGTTTTTGTCTTCCTTCCTTATTGTAATATATAAAGAAGAGGAAGGCAAAAATTTGGGTGGAAGAAATTTGCACTCCATATTATTAGTCATTGATGCAAATTTCTGTAACCAGATATGAGTTGTTAGCTGATGTATTTTTTTGTCTTCTATTTTATCGGCACAAACCTTGCTTATTCTAAAAGAAAATTTGATTTTTGTTTTGAATTTTGGGCAGAGGGGTCAGGGGTGAATGCCCAAAATTCAAAACTCCTTATTTTTCTCCAGTCGGTAAAGATTTCACTAATTTGTCAAAATCAGTTTTATCATCTGCGTTTTATTGTATTCGTTATATTTTTGAAATGCTTTTGCTCTGCTTGGGCGTGAGAAACTGTGCCTTTTCCTTCAAGCACCTTGTATTGATTGAATTTATTTTTTTAAGATTCTTGTTTATTTTTTCCACAATCCATCATCCATCGCACTAAATGTCCCATGGGTCCGCCTACACGTAATAAATAAGGTCCAGAAATTTCAGAGCTTTCCATGCCAATCAATGGCGCATAAGCAGAAGCTATTTTTGATATAATGTCTTGAATCTCATCTGATGAAAGTTTTTTTAGATCGTCAGTCGATTTTTCTCTTTTCACAATAAGTTCATTCCATAACCAAGATTCATTATGTTTCAACCCTAATTCCACAATTTCATTTATTGATAAGTCATCTAGCTTGAGGTACACTGCTAATGGAGCCCATATTAAGTATGAAGTGTGACTTTTCCATGTTTCAAATTCCATTTCGTTTCGAGTAAAATTATCTTTATAGATTTCTGATAAAATACTTTTTCCATAATTAATTATTTCATCATTATCGGCTTCAGGAAAGCCAAGGGCTTCACCGCCACCAGAATTCAACAGTCCATTTACATATGCTAGCTTTTTTCTTTGATCTATCAAGTTCTGGATATCTGACTTGGACATATTGTCTTTGTATAACATTTCTGCCAAAACATTGTAAGGCGTAAAGCTATTGTCGCCGTCTAGTTGTAGACCTTTATTTTCTAATTCTAATATCCAATCGAGTAACTTAAGATTTTCCGCACTTGATTCACATTTAGAAAAGGTACCTTTTTTAATAACACTACGAATTCCTGAAAATAACTCTCTAATTTTTCCAGTTAATTGACGTTTCTCGGAAAATTCATCAATATGATTATCTATAAATGAATTAGCTTTTTCAATATCAGCTATAAATTCTGGGCGTATAAAATTTGTTTCAGCATCTGTATAATCCTCTCTAGTTGGTTCACTAACCTCTCCTCTTAATTTTTTTGATTCAAGTGCCTTTTTCCGAATATCTTCTGCCTCATTTTGAGCTTTTTCAAGTGAATATCGTTCCATATGTTTTAAAATTATAAATAAATTCGTTTTCGTAGCCTCAGCGGAGAAAACACCTTTTACCCCTCTATAAATAAATTAAAAATCAAATTTTCTGTCCCTGTTCAAATCACAAATCTTAAAATTATCACCAAAGACAAAAAAATATTTCAGCTAACTCTCTTATATACGAAACTTGTTTCGTATAGTTGACTAATTATTGTATTAAATACGAGAGTTTGCTAATATGTAAATACAATATTTTTGATAATTTTATTTTAACAAATATTTTATGAATCTACAAGGACAGGCATATGCCATTAGGTATGTACAAGAGTTTACTAGACATGTTAATATTAGAATAACGCAAATTTATATTGGAATTAACTAATCTAGTTATAAAAATATTAAAAGTCCTTTGGATGCTTGATTTAATATTTCAGATTTCTCCATGCATAAATTTATTTGGCCCGCTTTGCAGTAGCTTTAGCGAGGCGAGTCGAAATGACAGGGGAAAATATTATTTGATTTAAAATTTGAAATTAAAAATTAAAACTTTTTATATATATGTTTGTAAGAAAAATAGGTATAGATTTAGGAACGGCTAATGTAGTGGTGTTTGTTCCTGGAAAAGGAATTGTAATTACTGAGCCGTCAGTGGTGGCGGTTTCTCTTTTAGATAATAAAGTTTTGGCGGTAGGCAATGAGGCTAAAGAAATGATTGGGCGAACGCCCGACACTATTGTAGCTATTAAGCCACTTAAAGATGGAGTAATTGCTGATTATCGAGTAACGGAAGCCATGCTTCGATATTTTATTGGTAAGGTAAGCGGAAGATTTAGGATATTTCGACCAGAGGTGATGATTTCAGTGCCAGCGGGAATTACTTCTACGGAAAAAAGAGCGGCTATCGATGCTACGATTAAAGCGGGAGCTAAAGCGGCTTATGTAGTTAAGGAGCCAATCTTAGCAGCTATTGGGGCAGAAATTCCTATTCACGAGCCTTGCGGTAGTATGATTATAAATATTGGAGGAGGAACGAGTGAAGTGGCGGTAATTTCTTTGGGAGGAATTGTTTCAGCTCACAGTGCGCGAGTAGGAGGAAATAAATTTGATAATGCTATTTCTGATTATATTAAAAGAAAACATGGTTTAGCTATTGGAGACAGAACAGCCGAGGCGATTAAAATCAAAATAGGTTCAGCTTTGGCCCAAGTCAAAGAAGATTATATGGATATTAAAGGGCGGGATTTGTCAGGGCGTTTGCCAAAAACAATTAGGATTTCTTCCAATGAAGTTACGGAAGCTCTTCAAGATGAATTGAGAGATGTGATTAATGCTATTAAAAAAGTTTTGCAAGATACCCCTCCAGAATTAGCTGCTGATATTATGGATAAAGGAATGATACTTTCAGGTGGCGGAGCATTGCTTAGAAATTTAGATAAATTAATTTCAAAAACAATTGATGTCCCTTGCTATGTGGCCGAAGACCCACTTTTTTGTGTAGCTAGAGGAACAGGCAAAGCTTTAGAAAATTTAGAAATATATAAAAAAACTTTAGTAAGTTCTAGATAAGTTTATGAAAATTGGAATTGATGCCTCACGAGCATTTTTAAAGAAAAGAACTGGTATTGAGGAATATAGTTTTCAGGTGATAAAAAATTTACGAGATAAGTTGAAAAATGTTGAGGTGACTCTCTATATTAGGCCTCGTGGGATTAATGCTAGCGTGGAAAATTTTGATATTCCTAAAAATTGGAAAATACAAAAGATTAATTTTCCAATATTTTGGACGCAAATTGGTCTTTCCTTAGAAATGTTGATTCATCCTGTGGATGTTCTTTTTATTCCGGCTCACACAGTTCCTATCATTCATCCTCGAGGGTTTATCATGGATAAACTGCTAAAATTATTTTATGGAAAAAATAAGAATTTTAAAACGGTAGTAACTGTGCATGGATTGGAATATGAATTTTTACCAGAAGCGTATTCTCTTTGGGAGAGGATTTATATGCGTCAGGTGATAAAAAAATCATGTCGATGGGCTAACAAGATAATTGCCGTATCCTATAATACCAAAAATGATTTAATAAATTTATATAAAGTTCCGGATGATAAAATAGAAGTAATCTATGAAGGATGTTCTTTTTATGAATCAAATATTAAAAATGAAAAAGAAGAAGTAATAATTAAAGAGAATCAAGATGTTTTAGAAAAATATCAAATAAAAGATGTTCCTTACCTATTGTTTTTAGGAAGAATAGAAGAGCGGAAAAATATGTTGGGAATTATAAAAGCTTTTGCAATACTTAAAAGAAAATATTCAATCCCACATAAATTAGTTTTGGCAGGTGGTTTTGGCTATAGATATTCCGATATAGTCAAATATATTCAAAACAATGACTTTAAAGACGATATTTATTTAACGGGCTTCATAGATGAAAAAGATAAAAAAGAAATATTAAAGAATGCGGATGTTTTTTTATTTCCTACTTTATATGAAGGTTTCGGTTTGCCGATAATTGAAGCGCAGAGCTTGGGTGTGCCGATTGTGGCTTCTAACAATTCTTCTATTCCAGAAATCGTTGGAGAAAAAAATAAAGCGTCATTGGTAGATCCTAATAACCCAGAAGAAATTGCTCAGGCGGTTTTTAATATTTTAAGTGACAAAGATGTTAGAGATAATATAGTTAATCCTGGACTGGAAAACGTGAAGAGATTTTCTTGGAATATTTGCGCGCAAGAGGTGGCAAGGGTTTTACTAAAATAAATTGTTAAAAGGTCAATAAGTTAATATGTTAAAATGAAAAATAATATGTATAGTGTTATATTATGTGGAGGTTCGGGAACTAGACTGTGGCCACTAAGCAGAAAAAACTATCCTAAGCAGTTTCTAAATCTTTATAGTGACAAATCTCTTTTGCAAGAAACTTTTTTAAGAATGGCTAATATTTTGCCAGAGCGAAATATTTTATTGGTTTCCAATGAAAAAAATTTTTTTAATGTTTACAATCAAATCAAGGAAATTTATAGCGATTTTAGCAAAGATCAAATTTTAGTTGAGCCAGAGAGTCTTAACACCGCTCCCGCTATCGCTTATGCTATGAAATATTTGAGGGATGAATTAGGCGTAAAAAAAGACTCGCCTGTGATAATTTTACCTGCTGATCATCATATTGGTAAAAAAAATGTCTATGCTACTTTAGTAAAAAAGGCTTTTAGGGAAATTGGAGATAATATTGGAACAATTGGTATTACCCCCACCAAACCGGAAACGGGGTATGGCTATATCAAAAAAGGGAAGAGGTCAAATGGATTTTTTAGAGTAGACGAATTTAGGGAAAAACCAGACAAAAAAACCGCCCAAAAATATTTAAAATCAGGAAAATATGTTTGGAATTCAGGAATGTATTTGTTTAATTATCAAACTTTTTTAGCGGAAATAAAAAAATATGCTCCCGAAATAGCTACTTTGATGGAAAAAGATATGGATAAATTTTTGCATAATTTTAAAAAAATGCCATCTATTTCCATAGATTATGCCCTGAGTGAAAAATCGGATAAAGTGGTGGTTTTTGAAGGAGAATTCGGATGGAGTGATATCGGTTCCTTTGATAGTTTGGCGGATGTTCTCTCTGGTAAAAAAGATAAAGATAGTCGACATATCAAAATAGATTCTACCAATACCTTTATCCACAGTGAAACAGATAAATTAATTGCTACTATCGGAGTGGAAAATTTAATAATTGTGGAAAATAATGATAGTATTTTAATTCAAAAAAGAGGGGAAAGCGAAAGGGTAAAAGAAATTGTTGCATTTTTAAAAGACAAAAAATTAAAAGAAATAGATAATAGCGTTATCGTTTATCGTCCTTGGGGTAAATACGAAGTGCTTATTGATGGCAGTCATCACAGTGTACGTAAATTAACCATTTATCCCAAAGAAAGCTTAAACTTACAAATACATAACCAGCGGGTAGAACACTGGATAATTATAAAAGGACAAGCCAAGGTGAAAAAAGGGGCAAAAGAAATAAAATTAGGAGTCAATGAAAGTATTTTTATTCCCAAAAAAACCAAACACCAACTATCTAATCCTGGAAAAGTAAATTTAGAGATTATTGAGGTGCAAACAGGAAATTATTTGGGTGACGATGATATTATAAATTTATGAAATCAAAAATATGAATGAAATTCCTGAAAATACTTTATTAAATTCTCGGGAGAAGCTGGAAAAGGAATATTCTTCTTCTGGAGCGGAAGGTTTGTTGGATTTTTTCGAAAAAGAATATTTTGATAATTTTTTAAATAAATTAGATGAAGTTAGTGATGAAAATGTGTTTAATGAAATAAAAGAAAAATCAAATGTGGATGTCATTAGGATGATGGAATATATTGATAGTAAAATGCCAATATTATTTGAAAAAATTAAGGATATATCTGATAGGGGCAATACTAAGTTAATAGTAGGAAATAGTTTAAAAGATGTTTTGGGAAATTCTATAACGGCAATTTTTAGAACCATTTTAAAGACAGCTAAAAATTTTGACAATCCTGATATTCAAGAAAAAATAAAAGATCCCAATTCCACAATTAGAAAAATTTTAGCTACTTTTTCTCAGGATGTGGCAGAATATTATATAAATGCACTTTGCGATGATGACAAAAAGTTAGAGTTAGAATTAAATTCGAGTGAAGGTTTTTTGGGAGAGTTCAAAAAATATTTCAAAGTTATTCCAACAGGTAGTGTTAAGGCAATTTATTTTAGATTTTTTAGTGAGCTAAAAAAAGGAAATATCGACGAAAATAATATTGAGGAAGAATTAAATAATCTCAATGAGGATATAATTGATAAGGGCAAGCTGATAGCAGAGTTTAAAAATAATCTTTAATTACTAATCATCAGGCTTAGTTATTGAGAATCCAAAATTTAGGATAATTATCCCGCAACAATTCCAACAATAAATCTAAGAAACATTAGGGTTTATGTTTGAAATCGCCTAGCGGCTTAGTTTTGAATTAACATAGAAATTAATATCGTGAATTGTGCGGGATGCTCATTTTTGTGGCTACTCGCATTGTTCGCAGACAAAAATGGCATGTGTTTAGCTTTTCCGGGGAAAATTATAAAAATTAGTGGTCAAAACGCAATCGTGGATTTTGATGGGGTAAAAAAAGAAATTAATATTTCTTTGCTTAGCGATGCAAAAAAAGGTGATTTTGTAATAGTGCATGCTGGCTTTGCGATTGAGAAGATAAGTCAGGAAAATAAAGAGGAAATTGATGAAATGTTAAAATAGCACAAATACGCAAATGAATGCAAGTGAGGGAGTGCAAACTTTTTAGGGTGTCATTTCGACTGAATAAATTTATGCCTGTCATGTTGAATAACATGGTACTCAAAAATTTAGAAGTGGAGAAATCTCTAATTATCAAATATGCAAGTGAAAAATTTAATAAAAAAAATAAATAAAGTCTCCAAAGAAATTGGGCGGGACATTAATCTGATGGAAGTCTGCGGGACGCATACGCAGGTCATTAGTCGGTTTGGAATTCGTGAAATTCTGCCTAAAAATATCAGACTGATAACCGGTCCAGGATGTCCGGTGTGCGTAACAGCCCAACGAGATATTGATGCCATAATTAATTTAGCGTTGGCGGGAATTCCCGTAGCTACTTATGGAGATTTACTTCGTGTGTCGGGATATTTTGGAAGCTTAAACGAAGCCCGTGAAAAAGGAGCTCAGGTTTTTGATGTGTATTCGGTAGCTGATGCATTAGAATTGCAAAAAAAACATCCCGAGCTAGTTTTTTTCGGCTTGGGTTTTGAAACAACTACCCCGATGACAGCTTGGGGGATAAAAAATAATTTGACTGTTTACTCAGCGCATAAAATATTTTTGCCGGCGATGGAGGCACTGCTTGAGATGGGGGAGATCAAAATTGACGGCTTCATCGATCCGGGGCATGTGAGCGTAGTAATCGGTATAAAGCCGTATGATAAATTAAAAATTCCGCAAGTAATTACGGGATTTGAAATGCAAGATGTGTTGGAAGGAATTTTACTTTTACTTAATCAAATAAAAAATAAAGATTTAAGAGTGATTAATCAATATTCTCGTGCAGTGCGAGAAAGGGGCAATAAAAAGATGCAAAAGATAATCGCTGATGTATTTGAGATCTGTGATGGCAATTGGAGAGGATTTGGAATCATTCCCAAGTCCGGACTTAAAATTAAAAGTAAATATAAAAATTTCAATGCACAAATTAAATACAAAGATATTTTAGACAAAGTGGATTTCACGCACTCCAAAGATCCAGTAGGATGTAAATGTGGAGATGTTATTAGGGGATTAATCGAATCTAAAAAATGTCCGATGTTTGGCAAACTTTGCACGCCGGATAATCCTGTGGGACCGTGTATGGTGTCGGTGGAAGGAGCGTGCAATGTCGCGTATCGGCATAAAAAATAAAGACTTTCATAGTGGTCTTCAAGGTACGTACTTTAAAATATTTTATAATATATTCTATAAAAAATAACATCTTTACATTTTGCAGAAAGCCTGAATGTTTTTTTAATTTTGATTGACAATTGGGAATCTTGAGGGTATACTCACATATTAGTAATTTTAACAATAAATTGTGTGTTTTTACCCAGTAAAGAAGGTTTCTGTGTCTTTATATAATAACAACGTGGGCATGCAGAAAGTCGCTGTGATTATTAAGAATGACTAAACGGGAACTGTAAAAATTGAAATTATATCGTGTTAAGATACGCACGGAATTATATTTTAAATAATGAATAATAGTGTCAAAACACAACGAAAGGGTTAAGGAGGGTCTCCATGAAAATACCAACGCCAGAAGATGTTGAAGTAAGGAAAGAAGAGAAAGAAAAAAAAGAAAAGTTTCAGACTAGGTTAAAAGCGAAAATCTGTTTGGCTGAAATATTGTTCAGGATGGGACTGGGAGAGAAAGATATTGTGGTTTATTTTAATGCAAACCATGGGGGTGATTTTTACGCAGGAGTGGTTGATTATCTAAGAGAGAAATTAAATAGTAGGGGGTGGAAAGTTGATTATGAATTCAGAGGTTTTGGTAGTGAAAACGCTAGGGTTGATATAAAAATACGACCCAATCGTTAACCATCGACTCTGTCCAGCCCGCAAAAAATGTGAGGCATCGTGCAAAATATGAACGATGCCTTTTTTTATCCAAGAAATATATGATATACTGCGGGCAATTGGAAGATTAGTGTAAAAAATTTAAAATTATCAATTTTTGTCTTTGCGAGGATACTCCCGTGGCAATCTAGAATTATATTTAATTTCGAGATATTTAGATTTTTTGAACTGCCACGCAAATGCTGAGTACATAATTCACTTGCAGAGACAACAGAAAACCCTTTATTTACGACACAAATCGCTAAAATCGTTTGACAAAATGGCTTTTTAAGCGTATGATAGTAGGTTAGTACATTAAAATGAAAAATTGCGAATTTGCCATAGCAGAAAGAGTTTTTTGTTAAGAATTTTTCCTGCTGTGGCGAAACCATATCGGCCAAGCCAGATAGCGAAATATTTAAAATGGCACATGTGCCAAAGGAGGAAGACATGTCTTCTTATTCCGAAGGTCAAACTCATCAACTGATGGAAAAGCTAGAAGCAGAAGGATGGACATCAGGTGAGATTACAAAGTTTGGTCAGTATGGTAATCTTACTGTATTTCGCGGAGTTCTCAACGGTACACACAAGATCGTGCCAGTTAACGCGACTGAGGTCGCAGCAAATCCAAATCCAAAAGTTTATCTCCGTGATCTTTATCAGGATGAAATCATAGAGCTTGGACCGGATGAAGGTACTCGGATGCTGGCTAATGCCAAAGGCACTTTCAGAGCCGGTGTGGACAGTGATTTTGTGAATTGGGGGCTTAATAAAAAACGCCCTAAGAAAGACAAAATCCAAGTACGGGTTTGTGAGATGGTTGAGGATGGAATGTTTGCCCAGATTTTTGGCTTTCTGTTTCAGGCTGATCCCGATGTTACGAAAATAAAAGAGTTTATCAAAGAGCATCGTGAAAATTTGCGCAAGCTCTGTGTCGGCCAAGGTCAAGTGGAAGAGTTTGCAGTGAAACATCGCGATAAACTCAGAAAAGATGGTTGTGCTACATTCTTCCTGCTTGAGAATGAAGACACAGGCGAATTCTTCGTTGCTAGCGTGTACTTTCCCTCGGATGACGAGCTTGAGGTGGACGTGCGTCGTTTTGGGGTCTCGCGCGTTTGGTACGCCGGGTCTCGCCGTCACGTGGTGGTTCCGCAGTTGGCTTGAAGCTAAGCCATATAGTTCCTTTATTTTAATCCCTCTGATTCTTTGTCACTTTGACACTTTGAATCAGGGGGATTTTTTTATAATTTTTGATTATAGAATTTTGTGAAAAAAAACTAAAAGATGAATGACAAGAAAAATACTTTTAAAACATAAAATGTGCCGAGAAGAATTGGTTTCCAAAGAACCATCTGATTGAAGCGTGCAACCGTATTTGTGGATATCAAAGTATTGTAAATGTTGTGCAATTAAATGCGGGATAGAAACAAAGTAACTTGCTTAACTTTAAAGTGTTCGCTAAGTAACTAATTTTTTGTTAGAATATATTTATGAATCAAAAAAATAATATTACATTAGACATGGGCGGAGGAGGAGCTAAATCAGCTGAAATTATTGCTGAAATTAGAAAGAATTTTATCGTAAAATCGAAATGGAAAAATACCGAGGATGACGGGGCGGTTTTTGACCTAGGTAGAGACGCGATTAATCGCATCTCTACGGGTGCAGGCAAATTGGTGTTTACGACGGATGCTTTTATCGTGGATCCGATTTTTTTTGCGGGAGGTGACATCGGAAAAATTGCCATGTGTGGGACGATTAATGATTTGAGTGTGATGGGTGCGCGACCGATCGGAATTGGACTAAGTATTGTAATAGAAGAAGGCTTTCCAATGGCAGATCTAAAAAAAATTATGGCGTCGATTGGAAAAGTTTCGCGCGAGACGGGTGTGCCAATCGTAACGGGCGACACTAAAGTTACAGAAAAAGGAAAAATTGATAAAATCGAAATAACTACTTCGGGAGTGGGACTGACGCAAAATATTATTTCTAATAACGGAATAAAGGTGGGGGATTACATAATTTCTTCTGGTGATTTGGGTGAACACACGGTGACACTTTTAGCTAAGAGATTTAATTATAAAACGAAAATTCAAAGCGACTGCAAGCCATTAAATAAAGAAATTGAAAAAGTCGGAAAATTTTTGAACGCTTGCAAGGATCCGACACGCGGAGGACTAGCAGCTAATCTAAATGAGATGGCGGAAAAATCCAAAGTCAAAGTGATTCTGGATGAAAAAACTTTGCCCTATAAAAAAGAAGTGGTGGCTGTGACTGAACTCTTGGGACTGGATAAATTTTCTCTAGCATCAGAAGGAAGGTTTATCGCATCTATTTCGCCTACAAATATTAAAAAAGTTTTAAATATTTTGAAAAAATTTAATCCTGAAGCTAGGGTCATCGGTCGAGCGGAAAAAGGCAAGGGGGTTTTCGTTAAAACTGAATTGGGGGGACTTAGACGTATTGAAGTGCCGAGGGGGAAGTTGGTGCCGAGGATTTGTTGATTTTTGTGATATAATAAAGTTAACGGAGAAATCCGTTATGTATAATGATTAAGATAATAAATATGATAGAAATAAATAAAGTAGAAGATATTGTGTTTCGCTTAATATCAGAATTCTCTTATTCGGAAAAAGAAGCACGACAAGCAGCACAGGATTTGCTTAAATCCGATCCAAAAGTTAAAGGAGCTTTTGATGTTTGGTGGGACACTGGAGTTTTTGATGATGCCTTGGAATGTGAAGGATATACCTTAGACAAATTAATAAAAGAACACAGTTTGATGCCCGTAGCAGCATTCCTTACATTGGATTGGCTTATTAAGGAACCCGAAAAGGCGAAGAGATTTTTAGAAAAGGGGTATGATATGATTATATAATTTTTTGATTTCAATCAAAAGGAGGAATTGAGATTATGGTAGAATTTATATTAATATTTGTTGTGTTGCCGTCTTTGGTGGCCTTTCCTTTGTCTTTTCACATGAAGGGTGGGCTGAAAAAATGAATGCATATTATTATTGACCCAGTAGGATTGTATTCCAGCTGGGTCAAAATGTTTAAAGATAAAATAAAAAAATTAGCTAAGAAGAAAATAAATTATCTGTCCAAATGAAAGTCCGGCGTCGCCACGCGGAACCCCGTTGAATTCATTAGAATTAACGGGGTAAATTTTTTTATTGGCGTAAGCACCTTTGGATTTTAGATAAGTTGAAATTATTTTGTTGTTAGCTATTCCTCCTCCCGCAAAAATTTCGTATTTTTTTGATGGCTGATGACTGATGACTGATGACTTTTTAATGATTTCATATAAACCTTGGGCGATATAAAGCTGGGCGGTGGCAGCGAGACGGTGTTTGTCTTTGTGTAAATTTTTAATTAAATATGCAAATAGGGCAGTAGTTTGCAAAATTAATTTTGAATTTTGTCCGCCAGCTGGCGGATTGAATTTTGAATCAATTTCGAATGATGAATTTTCTAATGAATAATTAGTAGCTTTGATTTCAATAATCTTAGGTTTTAAATTAGTGTAAGGCTGGGTGGAATTCTTTTCCAGCAAGTCAATCGGTTCGTGCTTGTATTTTCTCTCATTGTTGCAAAAACCCAGTAAAAGTGAAATAGCATCAAGCACGCGACCGGTGCTGGAAGTTTCCAAACAATTGAAATTTTGTTTGAGCTGATTGTAGAGTAATTCAAATTCATTTTTGGAGTAGTATTTTTTGACAAAGTTAAAAACTTCTTTTTTAGTTAAAAACTTTGATAAAATAGAAATCAGCATGCGGGCTGGTTCGCGGATGGCGAGTTCTTCGCCAAGGAGGATTTGGTTTTCAAGGTGGCCGATTCTTTCTATATGGGTTTTCTGTTTGGAAACAGGGAAATTGAAATTGGAAATTGCGAAGCATTCTCCACCCCAGATTTTTTCATCTTCGCCATAACCCGTGCCGTCCATCGCGATACCGAAAATAGTTTGTAGTTTGTAGCTTGTAGCTTGTAGAATCTGCTCTCCAATCGCGCCGAAGATGTGGGCGTAGTGGTGCTGGATTTGGACATGAGTCGCTTTATATTTTTTGGCCAATATTTTTCCCCACAAAGTCGTTTTCATCATAGGATGTAAATCAGTGAGAATAATGTCGGGTGTAATTTTTTCTTTTTTGAGAAAAGCTAAAATCGTTTTTTTAAATTTAATAAAATTATTTTCTTCTAATAAATCTCCAAAGTCTTTAGAAAAATATAGCTTGCCATTTTTAAAAACCGAAAAATTCCCCGCTGATTCAGCACCCAAGGCAAGAATGACCTGCTTATTTTTAATGGGATAATTAAATATTTGCATAGAAATATTTTAACATATTTACCTTAGTTAAAGATAGCATGCGGTATATGTGAAAATTTAATAATCTTAAAATTTTTTCAAAATAAAAAAATGTTCCGAGCAGAACAATTTTTAGATGCTAGAGATGGAGATTTATTAAAATATGTAAAGAGTAATCCAAATTAAATAAAAAGAATATTTTTTAAAAAATTACACATTGGAAACTTTTTCCTCTAATTTTTGGGATTTAAAACGCCAACCAATTATGGCTAAAGCTAAAAGCATAGTGATAGCTGATATTACTACAAACAATATAGGAAAACTACTTTTGGCTTTTTGAGTGGGAGAAACGGATTGTTTAGTACTATCAATTTTCGAAACAGCTTGAGCAGTTTTAACGAAAGCTAAAGGCTCACTTTTGGTTTCAATCTTGCCAGTCGCATCTGTTAGTGCCACATAAATTTGGTGTTCTCCATCCTCTAAATTATTGTCTAATACATATGACCAATTTCCTTCGCTATCGGTTTTTACTGTTAAAACAATAGGATCATCGCTATAAATGTATACGGTTAATTTGGTATTGGGCGGACCATAGCCAGCAATTTTTACCTTTTTTTTGCCTGATTCATCTTCAATCATTTCAACAGAAGAAGTTCCATAATCTTTATCAATTGAAGCAACACTTTCTTTTGCTCCTTCAAAATTAGCTGAATTTTCAAGTTGCCCCTGAGTAGTGTCGGAGCTGGAAATGGGTATTTCATTTGTTACGATATTTTCGGGACTAGCAATGGCTGTGATGGGTTCGATTTCACTTGGAGCCAATGCTGGGGGACTTTGGATAGTTGGAGAAATTACAGCATCTGTTTTTGCCGATGCTTCAAATGACCAATTTCCATTTTCACATTTATTTTCTGCCCGCACTCTAAAATAATAAGTTGTTTTAGGAGAAAGTTCTCCTACTGTAAAAGACTCAATATCATCTTCGGCTATGTCATCTACACTCCATTCAAAACTTTCGCTACTTGTCCCATATTCAAGTTTATAATTGCGAACTGTTCCGCTGGCTTCGTCTATTTTTAAAATTATCGAGCTTGAATTCTCGGCTTTAGCAGAAAGTATTTCTGGCTTACCTGGTTTATCGTCATCGCAAGTCAAAGAGTCAGAACTATCCGAAGAGGTGGTAACTGTAGTGGTATCTGGAGATACAGGGCAACCACTTGTAGTAAAAATTTGATCAGAACTAATACCTTGATTTAAAATTGCATCATTTGAAACAACTCGAAAATGATAGTCGGTGCAAGAAATTAAATTTGATATTAAGATGTTATGATTTTGAACCCGTGGGGATAAATCTTGTTCCCCGGTACTTTCCCCATAAGTGCTGGTCGTTCCGTATTCTACTATTGAAGATGCATTTTCATTGGTTGACCAACTGATAGTAACGTTATCAATTCCCGGAACTGAAGAAATTGAAGAAATAGACAGAGAAGCAGTATCTACGGTGAAATTTGCAACTGTGTAATTTAGGGATGCGGTTACATTGCCAATGATATCAGAAGATTTTACGTATATAGTATAGGCACCATCATTTAGGCTAGAAAGGGGAGTACACGTAAATGCCTCAGATACTTCATCGAAATTTCCATCGTTAGCTGTGCAAGTCCACCAGACGCTTCCATCTGTGCTGAAATGCACTCCTGAAATTAAATTTGTATCCGTTGCCGTTCCTGTTATCGGATAAAAAGGATTAGAGGTAATGGGACTAACTAAATCAAGGACTATGTTAGGGGCAGTTACATCAAAGGTCCAATTAATATTATTTCCAGAATTAATAATATTTCCACTAGTGGCATCTACTGGAGTTACATTTATGTTATCACTATCCATTATATCAAGATAAGATACAGAAACAGTGCCAAGGGGATTAATTCTCCATCGAGTTCCATCTGCTGGGGAACGAAGGCTCAAAAGATTATTTACTGATCCATGTAAAGAAAGTGTGTTTTGAATAGTTTGTGTTGATATCGAATCAAAGGTAAGCGTGTTTGCGCTAGAGGAAGTTTTTGCAAGATTATAAAAAGTATTGGGTCCAACTATTGATTGATTTGTACCTACGAGATAAACGGTGCCTGTTCCTGCGGCAAATGATGAACCGCTTATGCTAGACCAATCTTTGTAGAGAGTTATTGAATTAGTTGAGGGACTTAAATTTCCTCCATTCAAAATGATATTTCCGTAAATTGTGGCACTTCCCGTAAGAACAAAGAAACCACTATTGCAAACGAAATCTCCTTTTACAACTAAAGCAGCGGGCAAAGAGCTTATGGTTCCTGTCCCGTTTATAGTTAAGTTATAGTATTGACTTCCTGCTTTTAAAGTTGCAGATGATGATCCTTCAATAATAACCGTTCCACTATTGATATCATTAGTAAAACCATTAAGGACTTGTGTGCTAGTGTTTTGCAAAATAAAATTACCATCATTGTTAAATACTCCAGAATCATTAATAGTCAAATTGGAACTGTTTATATTTAAACTTGAACCCGTCAATATATTTATTCCTGCCACTGCTTCAGATTGACTGAACAATGGTTTATTGGAGACATTGGGTATGGTTAGTAGTGTGTAAGGATCTGGGATTATCGGTAGCGACCAATTCCCCATATATTCATAATCAGTGTCATAGTTTCCATTCCAATTTAGGGAAGTGTGTTTCCCCAAAGATAAATCAATAATTTCAGAAGAGCTCAAAGCTCGGCTATATAGTCTGACGTCATCGATTGATCCAAGAAAATTTCCAATTCTAAACGAAGCGCCTCCATAACTTATGGTACTAACAAAGGAGGCTGAACCCATTTCTGTTCCGTTTAAATATATTTTTATATTTGCATTATCCCAGGTTCCTGTTAGATGATACCATGTATTTGGATTAATATGACTTACGGGAAAAGAAGCACTTGTTCCCCCAACATAAAAAGCAACGTTTGAATTGTCGATGGAAAAATAAAATCCTTGAGAGGCGATGGAGTCGTAATAATTTCCACCTATGACAGTGGGGCTTGCTGGAATTGAATTCATTTTTATCCACATCGAAAAAGCAAGTGGTCCTGTTGGACTAACTCCGGCTTGATTTGAAACTTCAACATAGCTATCTGTATATGGAAAGTGCACACTTTGAGAATTGGGAAATGTCGTGGTGGGAATGGTTGTTGAGTAAGTAGCTCCATTGTAGAGAGTTCCTGTGTTTCCATCCCCACTTAAATCGCTAGCATTGCCATCAAATTTCCAATAGCCTTCCATCGTATCTGTGCTTGAAGTAGCCAATGATGAATTGGGAAAAGATAAAAAAAGCACCATAAAAAAGAGTGCTATTAAAACACTTAATCGAATATCGATATGAGCAAAAATAGTAATTTTCATTTTTTTGTTTCCTTAATTATAGCACACTTTTTTGTTTTATATTAAAGAAATAAAAATAAATTTACTATTTTAATAATTTTGACAAATTTATTTTTTGACAAATTTTTTTTAAGTTGTAACATGTAAGCGTGGAGGAGGGTGTTCTTATTTAACTTTCATAAATTGGAGGGCAAAGATGAATGCACCAATATCAAATTTGAAGTATTTCTCAATAATTTGCTTGCAGGATAAATCTCAAAATCTGGAAGATATTTACAGGGCCAATTATTTTTCTATCAAAAGGAGTAGTATTTTCGAGAAAGCCACAAAATTAGAAGAATTTGCGAATGCATTTTGCGTTCAAGTAGAAGGATGGATTGCTGATTTGAGATTCTGTTCAGAAGAATTTGATTTCATAATTAGGTTTCCCTGTCTTTCTTCGGATACTAAAAAAGCTTGCCTCAATTCAAATCGGCCAGTAATTATAATGAGGACTGAAGATTCGGACGAAGATGCTTGCAGAGTTGTGGTAGATAAATTTATCGATATTTTTTGGATGGAATTTTGCGCTTATCCTATGCGAAAAAGAAACATTGGAAGGACTCCTAATGAAATTCTTTTTTATAAAAAAGATGGGATGAAAAAAATTCCCAAATGGTATTTACCACCAGCTGCCTTTTTTCATCACTTAAAACATAAGGAGGCGGATCCAATTTCTTGCTGGCTAGCAGCAGAAAATGAAATGCTTAGCCAAGGACTTCAATTTGTGTAGTAAGTGCACAAAAAAGGTTTCGAGATAAATTTGTCTCGGAACCTTTGTTATTTTATAATTATAAAAAATGTGATAAAATTAAAAGGTGAAAAAATAAATTAAATTTTTTAAAAAATGAAAGATAAAAATAAAAAAGAAGAAAAAAATAAAATTAAAAAACTTATTAAAGTTAGCGCGAAACCCAAGGTGGCAATTATCGCTTTGACCTCTTGCGAAGGTTGTCAGTTTGCACTTTTAGATTTGGGGGAAAAGTTTTTGGAATTAGTTTCGAAAATAGAAATGATTGATTGGGGGATGATAGAAGATGAAAAAGATTCTGGAGTGAATTTGGATATAGCTATCGTAGAAGGTACGCCGATAACTGAGGAAAATATTGAAACTTTGAAAAAAATAAGAAAACGGAGCAAGCTTTTGGTGGTAATTGGTAATTGTGCAGCGATGGGAGGAGTGCCAGAAATCAAAAACTATCAAGAAGGTAAAAATACTATTAAGCATGTTTATAAATATATTCAAGGAATTGAAAATGCAGAAATAAAAGAAGTAGATAACTTTGTGAAAGTAGATTTTACTTTTCCGGGGTGTCCAATCACAGGAGAAGAATTTCTCAAATATTTTCCGACTTTGCTAGAAGGTAAAATTCCCGAGAGAGCCGATCAGCCAGTTTGCATAGAATGTAAGGCCAAAGGAAATAAATGTCTACTCTTGGAAGGAAAACCATGTTTTGGTCCCATGATTCAAGGGGGGTGTGATGCAGTTTGTCCTAGTTCACGAATGATGTGTCAGGGATGCAGAGGACTTCGTCCTAATGGAAATGTAAAAGCTATGCGCGCGACACTAAAAAGAATGATGACAGATGAGGAGTTTGAGAATGTGACAGAAATTTTTGGATTAAGGGATAGTGTGGAGGAAAGAGAAAAATAGTTATCTCTACGAATTACTAATTTTACGAAACTACGAAAAGAGACTTTGTAAAATTATAAAAAACTTTATTTGTTCAAACTAACCAAATGAAAACAAATAACGACATTATTTATGCAGATGAGACATATAAAATAGTAGGAATGATGTATGATGTTTGGGATGAAATAGGATTTGGCCACAAGGAAAATTTTTATCAAAGAGCTGTGGCTAAAATTTTTGAAATAAATAAGAAGAAATTCAAAGAGTAATTAAGACTGAAGGTTAAAATAAAAAATGTAGAAATAGGAGAATATATTTTGGATTTTTTGTATGAAGATATAATTGTTATAGAATTAAAACAAGGTAATGGATTTTCAAAAAGAAACATTAATCAAATATATTCTTATTTAAAAGCAACCGGTTTAAAATTAGGATTGCTGATTAATTTCACAAGAGACGGTGTAAAATTTAAAAGAATTGTCAATTTGACATAGGTTCGTAGTTTCGTATAATTCGTAATTAGTAGACAAAAAGATGAATATTCGTATAAATCATATCAATAAAATGGAGGGACACGCTGGTTTTATGGCTAGTGTTCTTAAAGGCGATGTAAAAAGCGCTAAATTGGAAATTAAAGAAGGAATTCGTTTGATTGAAGGAATTCTTATCGGGAGACATTATAAAGATGTTCCGACTATCGTCCAAAGAATTTGCGGAATTTGTCCCGTCGTGCATAATCTAACGGCGATAAAAGCCATTGAAAAAGCAATGGATATAAAAATCTCCAAAGAAACTAAAGATTTAAGGCAATTATTGGAATGGGGACAAATTATTCATTCCCATGCTTTGCATCTTTTCTTTTTGTCTTTAGCAGATTTGTTGGACATTGATAATGATTTGAAGTTAGTGGCTAAATATCCAGAGGAAACCAAACTGGCAATAAGAATAAGAGAATTTGGAATGGAAATTGTTAAAGTGATTGGTGGAAGAGTGATTCATCCGCTGACAAATGAACCAGGGGGATTTAAAAAAGTTCCAACTCAAGAAGAAATCAAAAAACTAATTGAAAAAGGAACAGAAACTTTAGTAGTGGCAGAAGAGTTGGGTAAATTTTTTAGTCAATTTAAATTTCCAGAGTTTCAGAGAGAAACTGAATATGTTTGCTTGGATGATGGAAAGGAGTATTCGATTTATGAGGGGGATATCATTTCTAGTAGAGGATTACATATTCCTGTGGAAAAGTTTGAGAATAATTTTCATGAATTACAAAAACCGCATGAAGTTATTAAAAAAGTGGAAACTAGAAATAAAAATAGTTACATGATTGGCGCAATTGCTAGAGTTAATAATAATGCAAGAAGACTAACTCCTCGCGCAGAGATGTATTTTGAATCTTTGGGCTATCGTTTGCCTGATTATAATCCTTTCCATAATGTTATTTATCAAATGGTGGAAATTATTTTTGCTATTGAAAAATCTATTGCCATGTTAAAAAATTTGGAAAATGCTGATTTGACTAAGGCTATAACAGGGGATTACAAAGTTAAAGAAGGAGTAGGGGTGGCAGCAGTAGAAGCTCCACGAGGAACTTTATATTATCATCTAGATATTGATAACAACGGTTATGTAAAAAATGCCAACATTATCACGCCAACCGCTCAGACACTGGCTCATTTGGAAAATGATATTGCCGCCTATTTAAGTGATGTAATAGATTTGCCCGAAGAAAAAAGAACTCAAAGATTGAGAGGATTTATCCGAGCTTATGATCCTTGCATATCCTGTGCGGTACACTGATACGAATTAGTATGGAAATTATATCCAAATTATAAATCAATTAGAGATGTTAATTATTTTTTAAATTACTTCAAATTATATCCGAATTAATTAGGATGTAGTTCGTATTAAAATTCGAATTATGCATGATTTTATTTTAGCCAAAGAAATAGCAGACAAAGTTTTAGAAGTAGCTGAAAAAAATAAGTTAAAAAAAATCTCTGAGGTTATTTTAGAGCTAGGTACGGTATCTTTGGCCCATGGAGAATTTGAAGAACACGCCGAAGATATAAGTGTGGATAATTTGAAATTTGGGTTAGAAGAAATTTTAAAAAGCAAAGGTTCTGAGGGTATTGATTTTAAAATTACCAAAGTAGGAGGAGATAACTGGAGATTGGTAAGTATAGCTTAAATTACTTTTTAATAAATAAGGAGTTAATAAGTTGAGAAATAAAAAACAATCTTTATTTATTGGAGATTGTTTTTTTGTATTTTATTATTTGGGAAGATTTATTTTAAAAAGTGTATTATCTGAAACAAAATAAGCGCTAGAATTTTTTTCATCTGCCCATACTCGAGTGGCTTTAGTTAAATTTTGATTGGAGACAAAACTTTTTTTGTTTCCTTCTTTATCAAATTTATCCAGTTCTCCATTTAAATTGTCCAATACATAAAGAGAGGATGTGTCATCGCTGGTAAAGATGCCGTTAATTGAAGAATTTTCGTCTTTTTTTAGACTAAAATTTTGAACCTTGCGATTAAATAATTTTATAATGTTATCATTTTTGGCAAGATAGACATTGCCATCTATGGTTAAATCAATAATATTTTCAAAATTTATATCACTTTGTAACCAATCTATTTTTTCTCCAAAACCGTTATCGGCTCGAGGATAGCGATAGATTTGCTTATTTTGAGAATCGACTAAATAGATATAGGTTAAATATGTTCCAATTCCTTCAATTTGGGCATCATCTTTTATCGCGATAGATTCATCTTTAAATTTCAAGGAAATCGGACTAAAGCTAATAAGTTGATTATTGGCATTCATTAGAAATAAAAGATTTAGATCGCTCATGAAAGAATAATATTTAGTATCTCCAAAATTTCCAGGAAGATTGTATTCTTTAGCAGTGTTTTCTAGCTGAGTAATTCTATTTTTTGATACGGCAAAAACGATGTTGTTAAAAATAAAAGTTCCGATTAAGCTGTCGCTTTTGTATAGTTCAGAAGTTTCATTATAAAATTGAGAGGAAGGATTGATAGACATATCTTCAGAAATAGAGGAGTCGCTGGTAGTTGTGACAGCCGATTTACTTGAATCTTTTTTCAGAAATATAAAAAGTGGAACTACAAAAATAGCTATAATTATAGCAAGGACTATTATTTTTAATTTTAAATTCATTTTTAAAAAAGCAAATTTTATTTTCGAAAATTGGGGAAGGAATTTTTTTACCGAGTTGGCAATAATTATTATTGTAGAATAAGCTAGTTTTAAAAAATTAATAAGTTGTTTTTTTATTTTATCAATAAAAAAATAAGATTCTTTTCTGTTAAGACGAATATCAGAAGAGCTTTCTGTTGGCTGGCTAGTGGCACTTTTTGTTTTAAAAATAACCTTATTCTTTAGGGGATTTTTAAGAGAGAATGATTTTGATTTATCTTTAATTTGACTAGATATTTCTTTTAGGTGTTGAGTCAATATGGGAGATTTGTGGGCAACCTTTTTTAACGGATATTCTTTGGACACGGGAATCTTGGACGGAAACTCTTTTTTAAAAAGAGAAACAAAACTTTTTTTAATTTTGTAGCTTCCCTTTTTTACGTATCTTTCTTTTAGCCAATATTTTAAATCAGAAAGTTTTTCCTTGAAGTTATCAATCATTTGGCTAACCTTATCTTCACGAAAACCTTTGTAGTTTTCACCAGAATCGGTTACATAAATATGACCTGTTTTCTCGTGAGTGTACTCTTTCTTATTGGGGGTTTTATCCGAGAGGGAATCAGCGACAGAATCTATTTCTTGAGATTTGGATTTTTCTTCAAAGGCGGTACTGCCAAATAAATTGAATTCAGAATCTGGCTTAGTTTTTTTGTCAGATTTTTCCTTGGTTTTCAGGAGTGTTTTTTTGGTATCAATCACTATGGTTCCTGCGATGTCCAGCTCATTAACAAGCGCTGTCTCTAAAAACCTTAAAAATTTATCTTTACTAAAAGACAAAGTATATTTTTCTAAATCATCTAAGGTAAAAACATGGGAAATGTCGTCGGTAGTAATAATTAATTTATCTTCAAATTCCAATCTACCACTGGCTATGTCAGTAAATGTCTTAAGCGGATTAGCAGCCTCATCTTTGGGAGATAATCCGCTACTGATTTCTGTTAGTTTGCTATTTCTCAAAAGTAAAACCTTGGCATCGCCAGAAACACTAAAATTTATTTGATTTTCAAACACAGAACAAAGAACTGCATCTATTTTTCCTATCCAATTCACGTTACCATGTTTGGCTACTTCCGATAGAGAAGAGTTGACTTTAGCTAAAGTGGATTCGAAACTTTCTTCGGGATTTTTTTGGTGACTGGCGAAATAAGTTTTTTTAGCCACAGAAGATAAAAAATTAACTATGTAAGCGGAGTCTTCAGAGGTATCCTTTATCTCAAAAATACCCAAGATGGTTCCCAGTTTTTTTTGATCTATGTTTTGAGAAGAAAAGTTGACTAGTTCTATGTAGGGAGCAAGTTTTTTATTATTTACGATAACTATCTCATTTATGTCAGTCTCTAATTTTATTTGTTTTTTTTGCGGCATATTTTTCTGAATAATTTAGAATAGACTTCCCCAAATATTAAAAAGATTGAATTCAAAATTCAAATTTATTAACTGGTTTAAGTATAACAAAAAAATTAATATAGTTAAAGGGGTCACCTAATAATTTTCAATTTCTAATTTTTAGTATCCATTTTTCTAATTTCTGGTTATTTGAAAAATTATTTTTAAAATGTAAATTTGGTATCTGAAATGAGTTGTTTTCAATAAAAGTGATAAAGAGTATTAGCTATTTATAAATAAAAAAGTAATCTTTTTGCTTATTTTTATGGCGAGAATTGTCCCTTGCATTTAGTAATTAACTATGGTAAAATACTCCTGTTAGTCGTGTGTACTTATTTTTTAGTATTTATGAATAATTTAGATAATTTGAAAGATAAAAGTGAAGAAAGAGAAGAGGTATATCAAGGAGTGGGCGGTTTTTTTGTGGAGATAGTTAAGATATTTGTGCTGGCCATAGTGGTGATTTTGCCCATTAGAGTGTTTCTTTTTCAGCCTTTTTTTGTGCAAGGGGCTAGTATGGAGCCTAATTTTGAAAACGGACAATATCTAATAGTAAATGAATTGGGATATAAAGAGACTGATTTGAGGGTAGCGAAAGTAAGTTCATTTAAAGAGATAAAGAGAGGAGAGGTAATTGTTTTTCGGTATCCGCTTAATCCAACTCAATTTTTTATTAAAAGAGTCATTGGACTCCCCGGAGAAAGGGTAAAAATAGAGAAGGGAAGTGTCTATATTTATAATCAAAGTCATTCGGATGGTTTTAAGTTGGATGAAAGTTACTTGCCTCAAGGATTAGAAACCAAAGGAGATAATGATTATATTATAAAGAATGATGAATATTATGTAATGGGGGATAATCGTAATCACAGTTCTGATTCTAGAACATGGGGACCGATTAAAACTAGCAACGTCGTAGGTAGAGTATTATTAAGAGCTTGGCCTATAAATAAAGCAAAATTGTTTACAGACTAGCTAGAAAGGATTAATTCTTTTAATTTAGTATTTAAAAAATATGGCAAGAAAATCAATTAAAAAAAATATTTCTCTGTTAAAAAAGAATGATGTTAAAAAAGGAAAAAAAACTCCCAAAAAGATTTTAGCTAAATCTGCTAAGAAACGTGTTCCTCTTGAGCCGATTGTTCTGCAGCCACCTCGAGGAATGAGAGATATCCTTCCTAATGAACAAGAATATTGGAACAGAGTGAGAATGGTATTGGACAAAGAATATCCGAAATATGGATTTGGAAGAATTGATATTCCAATAATGGAGTATGCTAATTTGTTTGTTCGTTCCATTGGAACAGGAACTGATCTTATTGATAAAGAAATTTATACTTTTGTAACCAAAGGAAAGGATCGTGTGGCATTACGACCGGAGATAACTGCAGGTATTGCTAGATCCTATATTCAACATGGAATGAATGTATTGGCTAAACCAATCAAGCTTTTTTGTGTGGGTCCAGTTTATCGTTATGATCGTCCTCAAGAGGGAAGATATCGAGAACACTGGCAAGCTAATTTTGATATTTTTGGAGAAGAAGATTCAGTCTTAGATGCTCAATTAATTCAATTGGCACACCGTATTTTAGGTGCGCTAGGAATCAAAAATGTTCAATTTCAAATAAACAGTATCGGTTGTCCTGATTGCAGAAGAGAATATATTGAAATGCTGATAAGTTATTTTGAATCAAAAAAGAAAAAACTTTGTAAAACTTGTAAGTCAAGATTAAAAATTAATCCTCTTAGAATATTGGATTGTAAAGAAGATAAATGTGCGCAAGTTTCAGCTAATGCACCTCAAACAGTAGATCATCTTTGCAATAGTTGTCGAGATCATTTTAAAAGTCTATTGGAATACTTGGACGAATTGGAATTGCCATATACAATCAATCCTCAATTAGTAAGAGGTTTGGATTATTATACACGAACAGTTTTTGAAATTTGGTCAGCTGACGAAGAAGGTAAGAAAAAATCTTTAGGAGGGGGAGGACGTTATGATAAGCTTATAGAAAGTTTAGGTGGAGAACCTACTCCAGCCATCGGTTTTGCATTGGGAATAGACAGGTTGGTTTTGGAGATGAAAAGGTTAAAGGCTAAATCATATGAAAATCCCAAGCCAAGAATTTTTATTGCTCAATTAGGAAATTTAGCTAAAAAGAAAAGTTTAAAATTGTTTTCTGACTTAGAAAAGGAGGGAATTTTAATTGCAGAGAGTTTCGGAAGAGGCAGTCTTAAATCACAGCTAAGAACAGCTAATCGATTGGGTGTAGAAATGACGATAATAATTGGACAAAAAGAAGCTTTGGATGAAACTGTTATAATAAAAAATATGTTAACAGGAACTCAAGAAACAATTCCTCAGGAAAAAGTTTTAAATGCAGTTAAAAAAATACTAAAATCTAAGCCGATGATTATTAGAAAAAAGCAAATTTAGAGATTGAAATTTTATTTATGGATTGTATTTTTTGTAAAATTATAAAGAAAGAGGTGGTATCGGAAGTAGTTTTTGAAGATGAAATTTTCGTAGCTTTCAAAACTATCGCTCCGATGGCGCCTGTGCATGTATTGATAGTTCCCAAAAAACATATTGTTTCAGTGGATAAGCTGGAAGATAGTGATTTGGAATTAGCGGGTAAATTAATTTTAACTGCACGTAATTTGGCGAGGGACTTGAATGTTTCCGAGAAAGGGTATAAACTGATATTTCATACAGGCAAACATGGTGAACAGGAAATTGAACATTTGCATCTACATCTTTTGGGTGGAGCAAAGATGAAAGAAGAGATAAAAATAATTGAAGAATAATAATTTTTTATATATATTTTTTGTTGTATCACTAAAGTTTTTTAAGATATTAAAAATTTTAGTGATACAGCAAATGGTTGTGTAATTAAAGAAAGGAGGTTTTATAAATGATTCAAGTAAGAAAAAAAGACAGGGAGAGTTCGGAAAGTCTAATAAGAAGATTTTCAAGACGCATTCAACAAAGCGGTGTTTTAATGCAGGCCAGAAAATCTCGTTTTCAATCAGCTAAAAAAACTAAAATTAAGCAAAGAAAGGAAGCCATGTACAAAGTAAAGATTAGAAAAGAAATCGATAAACTTAAAAAATTAGACAGATTTGACGACGAAGCCTTAAAAAATATTAAAAGAAAAATGAGCTAATAACTTTTGGTGCAAGTAATACATTTTTTGTATTACTTGCGCCCTTTAAAGTCATGTCAATTATCAATGAAAAAATAAAAGCAGATTTAAAGGAGGCGATGAAAGCAAGAGATATCGAAAAGAGAGATGTTTTGAGAATGATTGATAGCATGATAAAAAATGTAGAAATTGAAAAAGGAAAAAGAGAAACAGGGCTTAGTGATGAAGAAATAATTGAGGTGATGACGAGAGCTGTAAAGCAAAGAAAGGATAGTGCTAATCAATATATTTCTGGAGGAAGACCGGAGTTAGCAGAAAAAGAAGAAAAAGAGATTGGTATAATCTCCACTTATTTGCCAGAGCAACTTAGCAAGGAGGAGATAATTAAAATTGTAAAAGAAATAATTGCTCAAGTAGGAGTAACAAGTGGAAATGATATAGGAAAAGTGATGGGGCAAGTTATGGGAAAGGTGAAGGGAAAGGCTGATGGAAATTTGGTCAGAGAAATTGTTCAGAAAGAGCTTCAAGAGGCGAAATAGAAATATGAATCTTATTTTAGAAATTAATAATTTAGATAGTTGTAATTTTAACCAAAAGAAGTTAGAATTAACAGTGATAGAAACGATTAAGCAAGCAGAGCTAGTAATTCTTTTAAAGAAAGATGTTTTAGTTAGCATTGGCTTAATTTCAGAGAGTGAAATAAAAAAAATAAATAAAAAATACAGAAATAAGAATTCTTCAACGGACATTCTCTCTTTTGGTAATTTTAATTCAAAAGAAGAATTGATCAATCAAAGCGAGGAAAACATTTTCTTGGGAGAACTATTGGTTTGTCCGGCTGATATCAAAAAATATTGCCAAGAAAAAAACATTGAATTTGAAAAAGAATTTTTTAAAGTAGTCAGCCATGGGATGCTGCACTTAGTAGGTTTCCGTCATGGGAAAAAAATGTTTGAAATTCAGAAAGACGTAGCAAATAAAATTTCAAAAAATAGTTTAAAATAAAAATATATTAATATTAGTATGAAGCATAAGAGAAGCAACAAGTTTAAGAGTAGTTTGCGATGTGCCATCAGAGGGCTGAGGTATGTCATAAAAAATGAAAGAAATTTCAGAATAGAATTAATGATTGCGATATTTGTTGTTTTTTGTTCAATTATTTTTGATATAAAAATTTGGGAATTTGTGGTGGTCATCTTTTTAATTACTTGGGTATTAGTCACAGAGCTTATTAACACTGTTGTAGAAAGAGTGGTAGATATTCTCGAGCCTAGGGTGCATCCTTTTGCTCGCTTGATAAAAGATATTATGGCAGGAGTAGTTTTAATTTCTTCGGTGATGTCTATTTTGCTAGGATTAATAATATTTTTGCCTCATATATTTAATTTACTAAATTTCTATTTCTAATTTTTATGTCAAATAAGGACAATATTATAATTAGTTTAGATGTAGGCTCTAATAATATCAGAGCTGCAGCTGCTCAAATCAACAACGAAGAAGAAATACAGATTTTGGGTGTGGCTATTTCTAAATCAAGAGGAATAAGGAGAGGAGCTGTGATTGATGTTGAAGACGCTTCCAAATCAATTAGTGAAGTAATTAATAAATTGGAAACTATTATTGATTGTCGGGTGCATGATATCGTTTTGGGAATAGGCGGAACAGATATAAAGTTACAAAAAACGAAAGGGGTTATCGCCATAGGCAGAGCCAATGGAACAGTGGAGGAAGAAGATATTCAAAGAGTTTTAGAAGCAGCTAAAAACGCTTCAATGCCGATAAATAGCGAGATAATCCATTCTATCGCTAAGAGTTATAAATTAGATG
The DNA here is from genome assembly GCA_041662245.1 of Parcubacteria group bacterium. GTDB lineage: Bacteria > Patescibacteriota > Minisyncoccia > Moranbacterales > UBA9337 > UBA9337. Next base: position 73,628 of record JBAZSW010000006.1, on the reverse strand, counting down.
ATCAAAGCGAAATAAGAAATCCCTTGGGGCTAAAAGGAATTAGATTAGAGGCGGATGTTTTAATGATTGAAGATGCCTCAACTCATTTGGGAAATTTAACCAAAAGTGTTGGACATTATGTAAACATTGATGAATTGGCAGTAAATTCGGTGGCGGCTTCAGCGGTAGTGTTGGATAAAAGCCAAAAGGAATTGGGAGTAGCTATCGTGGATATTGGAGGTGGGACAACTTCAATAACAATTTATGAGGAGGGCGAGCTTAGTTACTTAACAGTTTTGCCAGTAGGTGCAGGACATATTACTAATGATTTGGCTATTGGGTTGCGAACCTCTATAGAAGTGGCTGAAAAAATAAAATTAGAATATGGAAGTGCTTTTCCTAAAGAAATAAATAAAAGAGATATTATAGAATTATCAGAAATTGACATAAAAGAAGAAGGAGTTGTTTTGAGATATCATGTGGCAGAAATTATTGAAGCCAGACTTCGAGAAATTTTTGAAATGATAAATAATGAATTGAAGAAAATCGGCAAAGCGGGATTGTTGCCAGCAGGAGTAGTTTTGATAGGTGGCGGATCGGAATTACCGGGAGTAGTTTCTTTTGCTAAAGATATTTTGGGACTTCCGGCTAAGACTGGTTATCCTACTGAAGTTACGGGAGTTTTAGATAAAATTGATTCACCGTCGTTTTCTACAGTGATTGGACTTTTGGCAAGTTCCTATCAAAATGCTTGCAAGAATAAAAATCATAATAAATATATGAATTTCTTTTCTACGGATAAAATTAATATGAAAAAAATTGGTGGTAGAATAAAGAAGTGGACGGATAATTTCCTTCCTTAGAGCTTACTTGACATAGGTTGTGTAACTGTGATAGATTTATATACTAAGAAGAATGAATTAAAAATTATTTTTTATTGAGGAGCTAATTTACTAAAAGAATTGGATTCGTCAGTAATTATTTAAAAAATATATGGCCGAGGTTAAACCCGATATAGAAACTTTCGCAAAAATAAAAGTTGTTGGAGTGGGAGGAAGTGGAAACAGCGCAGTAAGCAGAATGATTGATTCTAATATCAAAGGGGTTGAATTTGTGGCAGTTAATACTGACTCACAAGCTCTCCATCATTCAAGAGCGGCGGAAAAAGTTCATATTGGTAAAAATTTAACCAAAGGTTTGGGCGCAGGAATGAATCCAGAAATTGGAAGACAGGCAGCTGAAGAAAACAGAGATGAAATTCAAGAGGTGTTGAAAGGTACTGATATGGTTTTCGTTACTTGCGGTTTAGGAGGAGGAACTGGCTCGGGCGCAGGTCCCGTAGTCGCTGAAACTGCCAAAGAATTGGGAGCCCTAACAGTAGCGGTAGTAACTAAACCGTTTGCTTTTGAAGGAGCACAACGCCAAGCAATTGCCAATGAAGCTTTAGAAAATTTAAAAAAGAGAGTAGATACTTTTATTACTATTCATAATGATAGATTGCTTTCTATTATTGATAAAAAAGTTACTTTGATAAATTCATTTAAGATTGTAGATGATGTGCTTAGACAAGGAGTGCAAGGAATTTCTGATTTAATTACTAAACCAGGAATTGTTAATGTGGATTTTGCAGATGTGCGAGCCATTATGGCCGATAGTGGAAGCGCTTTGATGGGAATTGGAATTTCTAGTGGAGAAAATAGAGCTGCGGAAGCTGCCAAGGCCGCTATTAGCAGTCCTTTATTGGAGTTATCAATTGATGGCGCTAAAGGAGTATTGTTTAATGTTTCTGGTTCTAGCGATTTAACTATGCTTGAAATTAATGAAGCCGCTAATATCATTACTGAAAATGTGGATCCTAACGCTAAAGTTATCTTTGGTGCCGTGACAGATGATCAAGTGCGAAAAGGAGATTTGCATATCACTGTAGTGGCAACAGGATTTGATACGGATGATTATGGAGACTCTCCTGCCGATATGATAGCGAGAGTAAGAAAAAATAATACTTCAGAAAAAGAAGAAATAATGGTGATGGATAAGGATTTGGATGAAATCGAAAATGTTATGCCAGAAAGAGTTGCCTTTCCGACAAGAAAAGTCGAGAGTCGAATGATAATTGAAGAAAAATTACAACCCAAGAGAAATAATATTACCGTAACTAGAGATATGAATGACGATAGCGATGACGAGTTAGAAATTCCAGCTTTTATCCGAAGGAAAATGGGAAAATAAAGATAACTTAACGTCTTTCAATAAAAAAATATCCGCCTGAGGTGGATATTTTTTAATTGGTAAAGAACTAAAAATAGGAGTAAAATAGAGGTATCTACTTTCTGTCAGATAATACCATTTCCAAACAATTGTTACTCACAATTGTCATCTCGAGTGAAGTGAATGCGGAGTCGAGAGATCTATTGTAAAATTAAATTGTGCAGAGGCTAATGGGATTTAGTATAACTTCAAGGTTTAATTAGGTACGTAATTGATTACGTAATAAAAAATCAGGAAATAAATTGATAATTAGTGATTGAAAAAAATAAGATTAAAAAATATGCCAAAAATAAAAAACCTAGCCAAGCATGAAATGCCCAGAGAAAAGATGCTGGAAAAGGGGGTGGGGAATTTAAAAGATTATGAATTGATGGCGATTTTACTTCGCACTGGAGTGGCGGGTAAAAATGTTTTAGAAGTTTCCAGAGAGATTTTAAAAAAGTTTCCCACTAAAAAATTATTAACTTTGGATTTAAAAAATTTATCTAAGATTAAAGGAATAGGGACGGTCAAAGCTTGTTTATTATTGGCGGCCTTTGAACTGACTAAACGTGCTTTAGCAGTAGAGGATAATAATCTACCTGTCATAAGCTCCGCCAGAGAGGCGATGGCACAACTTCAAGAACTCCGCACCGCCAAAAAAGAACATTTGGTGGTTTTATATTTAAATGCGCGCAATCAACTAATTCACAAAGAAATCATTTCTGTCGGGACTCTTAATGCTAATTTAGTGCATCCGAGAGAAGTTTTTAAATCAGCTATTGATTATCTGGCGGCTTCGATAATCATCGCTCATAATCATCCCTCTGGTGGAGCAGAGCCCTCGGATAATGATTTAACCACCACCAATCGACTCAAAGAGGCTGGAAAAATAATGGGCATCGAGTTAATCGACCACATAATAATCACCCAAACCAGCTTCTTCAGCTTAAAAGAGAAGAATATGATGTAGTCCTTCCGCGTGTTATTTCGACTGGATATATTTTTGTACTCAAAAATATAGGAGTGGAGAAATCTCAAATATAAACCCTTATCTTTTTTGTTTAGAGGATAGGTTTTTGCCAAGCCTTATTTTTTGGCGTAGAATAAAGACATATGCGTTTTGTTAGATAACTTCAAATTAGAAAAAAATAAATGAGTAAAAAAGATACAAATTTAAATATGACCAAGGAGCAAGAGCGTTCAGAGCTTCATCGCGCCATTTGGCAGATTGCCAATGACCTTAGGGGAAGTGTGGATGGTTGGGATTTCAAGCAGTATGTCCTTGGAATACTTTTTTATCGTTTTATTAGTGAAAATCTGACTAGTTTTATTAATGAAGACGAACGACGAATTTCTGGGCAGGAAGAATTTGATTATACAAAATTGAGTGATAAAGAAGCGGAATTTGGTCGTAGTGAAACCATAATCAATAAAGGCTTTTACATTTTGCCGAGTGAGCTTTTTGTGAATGTTTGCAAAAATGCTCGTAATGACGAAAACCTCAATGAAACACTGGCTAAGATTTTTGATAATATTGAAAATTCTGCCAAAGGATTTGAAAGTGAGGATGACCTAAGGGGATTGTTTGATGACATTGATGTGAATTCTAATAAGCTTGGACCAACGGTAGAAAAAAGAAATCAAAGAATTGCAAAACTATTAGAAGCAATTGGCGATCTTCGTTTGGGTGAGTATGCTGATAATACAATTGATGCTTTTGGCGATGCTTATGAATATTTGATGGCCATGTATGCATCAAACGCCGGAAAATCCGGAGGAGAGTTTTATACTCCGCAGGAAGTGAGCGAACTGCTAGCAGAAATTACCACTGTGGGCAAAAAAGAAGTCAATAAAGTTTATGATCCTTGTTGTGGATCTGGTTCACTTCTCTTAAAATTTGCCAAAGTGTTGGGCAAGGAAAATGTTAGACAGGGTTTTTATGGTCAAGAAATAAATCTGACTACTTATAATCTTTGCCGAATCAATATGTTTTTGCACGATATCAATTATAATAATTTTGATGTTGCCCATGGTGACACTCTCACTGATCCGAAACATTGGGACGATGAACCCTTTGACGCTATCGTTTCCAATCCGCCTTATTCTATCAAGTGGGATGGCGATGCTAATCCTTTGATAATTAATGATCTACGTTTTTCTCCAGCGGGAGTGCTCGCGCCAAAGAGTAAAGCTGATTTGGCTTTTACGATGCATATGCTCGCTTGGCTTTCTACCAGTGGGACGGCAGCGATTGTTGAATTCCCAGGAGTACTCTATCGTGGTGGAGCAGAGGGTAAGATTCGAAAATATTTGGTTGATAATAATTATGTAGATGCGGTTATCCAGCTTCCGCCGGATCTTTTCTTTGGCACAACAATTGCCACTTGCATCATTGTCCTTAAAAAGAGCAAGAAAGAAAATAAGACTTTGTTTATCGACGCGTCGAAAGAATTTGTGCGAGGCGGGAATAAAAATAAACTGAGTGAAAATAATCGCAAAAAGATTCTGAATGCTTTTATCAAGCGTAAAGATGCAGATTATTTTGCCAAGCTGGTCGACAACACCACTATTGCTGAAAATGATTATAATATCGCGGTATCAAGCTATGTGGTGGCGGAAGATACGCGAGAGGTGGTTGATATTAAAGTTCTTAATAAGGAGATTGATCGGATTGTGGCAAGGCAGAGTGATTTGAGGGTGGCGATAGATGAGATTGTGGGGGATATTGAAAAATAAAATAGAATCACAAATTTATTAAAAGAATTAATAAAATAGATATATGAATACTTACACAAATAAAACTTACGTCGCATTTGATGCAGACAATGATATTAGATACTATCGCTTAATGCAGGCATGGAAAAAAACTGATGGATCTTCCTTCAATTTTTTTGATGCACATGATTTAAATAATCTTATGTCTTTCTCCTCCGAAGAAACAATAAAATCAAAACTTAGAGAACGATTAAATAACACAAAAGTTTTCATCTTATTAGTCGGAAATAGCACAAAGTCTCTATATAAGTTTGTTCGTTGGGAAATAGAGCAAGCTTCGAGCAGAGAAATACCAATAATTGTCGTAAATTTAAATAATTTAAGATACAAAGATTCAAATCTTTGCCCCTCAATTTTGAATAATGAATTATCTCTCCACGTGAGCTTTAATAAAGCAATTATAGCTAAAGCTATAAGCGAGTGGCCCAATTTGCATGAAAATTTTAAAAAACAAGGAAGTAAAACAGACTACTATTATAAAGATGAAATCTATAATCAATTAGGAATATGATAAAAAGATGGCTAAAAAAGAATAGGTTAAACGAAATTGGAACAACATTAATAAGTCTGTTAACTGTTTTTTGGTTATTGGTTGAAGTAACAAGCTATTTCACAGATAATAAGAGTGATTTTTATTTTAAAAATGCATTTGTTTACATTTTTTCTTTATCAATTTTTGCTACCCTTTCATTTTGGTTAAATAGACCGGTAAGTTCAAGAACAGAGAAGATAAAAGATAGAGATAATTTCGTAGAATTAAAAGTAGGAGATGCTTTTGATAATAAAGGTGCTTTAGTTATCCCATTTAATAATTATTTGGATGTTTCCTTAAATGGAAATGTTGCAAAAGCGGGTAGTCTGCAAAATCGACTAATTGTGGATTACTACGACAATAAATCTGAGCACTTAGATTTAGACATAAATAAAACACACAAAACTAATATTGAACATGAAATAGGAACAGTTGTTGAGGTGGAGAAAAATTATAAGTTATTTTATTTGCTTGTTAATACTCGTAAGCAAGAAAATAATCGTGTTAAATCTGAAGATGGTGATTTGCAAAAGTCACTCATTAGTTTATGGGATTATATTGCGAATGATTCTTGTAGAAATGATGTTGTAACTATTCCCATTATTAATGCAGGACACGGGAGAACGCCAGAGCAGAAAAAAGACATTTTGAAAAAAATAATTTATAGCTACATAAAGTCCTCTCAAAAGCTTAATATTTGCAATAAGTTAATTGTAAGTATCCCTGAAATTTATATTGATAACGGAATAATAAAGCTAGAGGAAGTTTTTGAATATCTCAGATATGTATGCAATCACTTCATTGCTGACGAAGTTGATATGAGTATTCCTGAAAAAGACGCTACTTCAAAACCGTTAAATTAATTATGATAATATGAAAATTAATTTATCCAAAAATGAAATAGTTATTAAATTGCATTATAATTTTTTTAATAATGATGTTCATTCGATTAATTTTTACACAAAAAATGCATGTTCCTTGGCTCAGGTAAAAATAATTTCTTATGTAATAAGGACATTATATCCTAATGAAAAATTTGAGATTTTATCTTTGCCACCACAAGATGGATCCTATGGGGATTGGAAGATTATTAAATTTTTGAATAATAACCAAGGGGTTATTTCAGTCGTGGGTGTTTTGATCCCAGCATTATTATTTGGTAGTCAAATAAGATTGAATAATACAACTTCTGATCTTAATATATTAGAGATCGTAGAAAAATGTAAAGAGCTTGGCTTAGATGATGAAAAAATCCAGACTGTGAGTGATATATGTGATTCATATTTTCCCAAGAAACAGAAAAACAAATTTTATGAATCTGTAATTTCAGATAGTAATGTCACCAGCATAAAGACAGTTGTTAAAGAAGATAAAAATAGTTTTGAAAAAGAGATTTATAGAAGTGATTTTGCTTTATATATAGAGGATTTTCCCAAGGAAAAAGAATTTTTAAGGACGGATTTATCTGGTCATATACAATTATCGCAGCCGTTTATTGATAAACAACAACAATATGGAAGGGGTGCGGCATGGAAAGGAATATATTATGGAGGTGATATTCTTGATAACGATGGAAAATTACTAGTAGAAGATGGAGAGAATGTATTTTTTTATATGCAAGATGATGAGTATAAAAAGCAAATTCTAGACCAAGAGATTTCATTTACAAGTGGCGATAATATTGGAGTAGTTTTTGATATCAGTCTTTATTATAATTATACTAGTGGAAAATTTGGGAAACCTAATCTATATGTAAAGAAGGTTGTTTCTCATAATGATAATTTGGTTCAACATAAAAAAGATTTAGCTATAAAAAAAGATACAAAGAAAAGAGAGGAAAAAAATATTAATCAAAAATCTTTATTTGATGTCACATAAATATTATTATGCTAGAGGTACAAAATAAAATCGAAAAACTAATTGCTGAACTATGCCCTAATGGTGTGAAGTTTTTTGATATTGATATTTTACTTGAAGATAAAGTTGTAAAAACCTGCATTCCCCCTAAAAAGCTTACAAAAAAATATTACAAAACAACAGGTGAATTTCCTATTATAGATCAAGGGCAAGATTTCATTGTTGGCTATACTGATGATAATGCCGCAGTCATTGTTAAAGATTCATACGTTATATTTGGAGACCATACTGAAGCAATAAAATATATTGATTTTTCTTTTGCTCAAGGTGCAGATGGTATTAAGATTCTTAAAACAAATCAAAGCGTATTAGATATAAAATATTTTTACTATGCTTTAAATAATTTTTATTTAAAAACTGGTAAATACACAAGGCATTTTAGTTTTTTAAAAAAAATAAAAATCCCCATCCCGCCCCTTGCCATCCAAAAAGAAATTGTTAAAATTCTTAATAGTTTTACAGAGCTAGAAGCAGAATTAGAAGCAGAATTAGAAGCGAGAAAGAGGCAATACGAGTATTATAGAGACAAACTTTTAAATTCAGATGACTTAGAGTTTACAACTCTTGATAAAATTTCTCTAAACCTTGATTCAAAAAGAAAGCCAGTCACAAGAGGGGTGCGAACAAAAGGAGAGATCCCTTATTATGGGGCTTCAGGAATAGTCGATTATGTTGAAGATTATATATTTGATGGTGATTATCTTTTAGTTTCTGAAGACGGAGCTAATTTACTAGCCAGATCTACACCAATTGCTTTTTCAGTAAGTGGGAAGAGCTGGATTAATAATCATGCCCATGTGTTAGAATTTGAAACTTATGAGGAACGAAGGTTCATTGAGTTTTATTTGAATTCAATTGATTTAACTCCATACATTAGCGGGGCTGCTCAACCAAAACTTAATCAAGCAAATCTTAATAAAATTCCAATCCCAAAATATTCTCTTGAAGAACAAAAACGCATCGTTTCAATTCTTGATAAATTTGATGCTTTGGTAAACGACATTTCAATCGGTCTTCCTGCCGAGCTCAAAGCTCGAAGATCGCAATATGAATATTACCGGGGGAAGCTTTTGACATTTAAGCCGTTAAGTGGTCGAATTTGACCACTTTAAACCCATCGGATTTGATGCGTGTAGAAAATGTTTAATTATGGCGAATTCGCCTCAATTAATTATTAACTTTATTTTTTATGAAAAACGCTATCCAACTTTTTGAAAAAAAACAAGTTCGTACGGTTTGGGATGAGCACGCCGAAAAATGGTGGTTTTCCGTTTTGGATATTATCGCCATTCTTACCGATCAATCGGACTACAAAAAAACACGCAATTATTGGAAATGGCTTAAAAATAGGTTAAAGGAGGAGGGAAGTGAAGTGGTTAGTATAACTAACCAGTTGAAATTGAGAACTCCTGACGGAAAAATGAGACTGACCGATGTCGTTGATACTGAACAGATTTTGCGTATTATTCAATCAATCCCTTCCAAAAAAGCGGAACCTTTTAAATTGTGGTTAGCGGAAGTCGCTAAAAAACGTCTTGATCAAATGCAAGATCCGGAACTTTCTATTGAGCAAGCTATGTGGGATTATAAAAATCTTGGATATTCAGAAAATTGGATCAATCAAAGACTTAAAAGTATTGAGATTCGCAAAGAACTCACCGATGAATGGAAAAAATACGGACTAAAAGAAGGCTTGGAATTTGCAACACTTACTGATATTATTTATAAAACCTGGGCAGGAAAAACAGCCAAAGAATATAAAAAGTTTAAAGATTTAAAAAAAGAAAATCTTCGAGATAATATGACCAACAAGGAATTAATCTTGAATATGTTAGCTGAACTATCTACCAAGGAAATATCAGAGGTATCAAATCCAAAATCGTTTCAAGAGCATGGAGTTGTCGCACAGCGCGGAGGCAATATCGCCAAGGAGGCTCGTATGAAATTAGAAGCTGAAACAGGCAAAAAAGTAATCAGCTCTTTAAACGCTAGAAAAGTGTTACTTTCGAAAAAAAATAAACCAACTAAGAAATAAAAAATATGAAATATAATTTAGTCGCGCAAAATCCTGAAAGTACCGTGGTTGGTCTGTACATTCCAAACGGCGATCTTTTGCGTGACGCAAATTACCAAAGCGAAGCCGATCTTGAACGCGCTTTTATCAAGCAATTGGAAACTCAAGCTTATGAATATTTGCGCATCACCTCTGAGGATGAATTGGTGCTTAATTTAAGGCAGCAACTAGAAAAACTAAACAATTTTACTTTTTCAGATACTGAATGGGAAAAGTTTTTTGTCAGTACTATTGCCAATCCCAATCAAAACATCGAAGAAAAAACAGCCACTATTCAAGAAGACAGCACAAAAATATTAGACCGAGATGACGGGACTTTTAAAAATATTGATCTCATCGACAAGAAAAATATTCACAACAATAGTCTGCAAGTTATTAATCAATATGCTACTGAGGAAGGACAGCGCGCTAATCGTTATGATGTGACGGTGTTGGTAAACGGACTGCCATTGGTTCATATTGAGCTGAAACGCCGTGGTGTTGCGATCGCTGAAGCTTTTAATCAAATTAATCGGTATCAACGAGAAAGCTTTTGGGCATCGAGCGGACTTTTCGAATATGTGCAATTGTTTGTTATTTCCAATGGAACTCATACAAAATATTACAGCAATACAACCAGATTCCAGCACATCAAAGATTCAACTGAAGGTAAGATTAAGAAAGGTAAAAAAACGAGCAATAGTTTTGAATTTACCAGTTGGTGGGCGGATGCGACCAATCGACCGATTACTGATCTCATGGATTTTGCCAAGACATTTTTTGCCAAGCATACGATTTTAAATATTTTGACAAAATATTGCGTCTTTACCACAGATAGACTTTTGCTGGCTATGCGACCCTATCAAATTGTCGCCACTGAGAAAATTTTAAACAAGATCGAAATCAGTACTAATTACAAAAAACTTGGAACGTTAGAAGCTGGCGGATATATTTGGCATACCACTGGATCGGGGAAAACTTTAACTAGTTTTAAGACGGCACAATTGGCAAGCAAATTGCCATATGTCGATAAAGTATTATTTGTGGTTGATCGCAAAGATTTGGATTATCAAACAATGTTAGAATATGACAAATTTGAAAAAGGCGCCGCCAATAGTAATACCAGTACCGCTATTTTAAAAAAACAATTAGAAAATTCAAATTCAAGAATAATTGTTACAACTATTCAGAAGCTGGATAAATTTATCGGGAAAAATAGCAAGCATGAAATATTTGATGGGCATATGGTTATCATTTTTGACGAATGTCATCGCAGCCAATTTGGAGATATGCATGCCAGTATTGTAAAAGCTTTTAAAAATTATCATTTATTCGGCTTTACCGGGACGCCTATTTTTGCCCTAAATTCTTCATCTGGTGGGCGAGTTGATTTCAAAACTACCGAGCAGGCTTTTGGTGAAAAATTGCACACTTATACAATTGTGGATGCAATTGCGGATAAAAATGTTTTGCCATTTAAAGTTGACTATGTTTCAACAGTTCATGAAGCCGAGAATATTAAAGATGAAAAAGTGAGAGATATCGATCGCGAGGCCATTTTGTCTGCGCCAGAGCGACTGGAAAATATCGTAAAGTATATTCGTGAGCACTTTGATCAAAAAACAAAGCGAAATAGTTTTTATAAAATTAAGGACAGGAGACTAGCGGGCTTCAACTCAATTTTTGCCGTTGCGTCTATTGACGTGGCAAAAAAATATTATCTTGAGTTTAAAAAACAATTAGCTAATGAACCAAGTGATAAAAGATTAAAAGTAGCAACAATTTTCAGTTTCGGAGTCAATGATGAAGACTCGGATGGCATGATTGATGAAAATTCCGAGGACACCAGCGGACTTGATATCAGCTCGCGTGATTTTCTTGAAAGTGCCATTATTGATTACAACAAAATGTTTGGAACTTCTTATGACACGTCATCAGATAAATTTCAAAATTATTATAAAGATGTTAGTGAGAGAGTTAAAAAAAGAGAAGTAGATATTTTGATTGTAGTAAATATGTTTTTGACCGGATTTGACGCGACAACTCTAAACACTCTTTGGGTCGATAAAAATTTACGTTTGCATGGTTTGCTTCAAGCATTTTCTAGAACCAATCGTATTTTGAATAGTGTAAAAACTTTTGGAAATATTGTTTGTTTTCGTAATTTAGAAAAAGCGACCAATGAATCTATCGCGCTTTTTGGAGATAAAGAAGCTTGCGGAATCGTGCTCCTTAAGGCTTATGAGGATTATTACAACGGCTACATGGACCTGTCTGCCGACAAGGCAGGTGATGATAAGGAAGTGCGAGGGTATAAAAGTTTGATCGCGGAGCTTTTGGAGAAATTTCCTGCAGGAAAGAGGATTGTGGGGGAACAGGATCAAAAAGACTTTATCAAATTATATGGAGCGGTTTTGCGTGTGCGTAATATTTTGACAACTTTTGACGAATTTATTGGCAATGAGATTTTAACCGAGCGTGATGTGCAGGATTATCACAGTATGTATATTGATTTGTATAATGAATTTCGCAAAGGCGTAGAAGGGGAAAAAGAAAACGTTAATGATGATGTGGTTTTTGAAATGGAGCTTATTAAGCAAGTTGAGATTAATATTGATTTTGTTTTGGGGCTGATTAAAAAGTACCATGAGGATCATGCTAAAAACAAAGAGTTATTGGTTGATATTAATAAAGCGATTGATTCCAGTGTTGAACTTCGTAATAAAAAAGATCTTATTAATCAGTTTATCACCTCACTCGATGTTCATTCAATTGTAGATGAAGATTGGCAAAAATTTGTTGAAGAAAGGAAAATTGAGGAATTAGACAGAATTATTGAAAACGAAAATCTTGATAGGGAAGCGACATATAAGTTTATAAAAAATGCTTTTCGGGACGGAAATATTGCGACAACTGGTACTGCAATTACAAAGGTATTGCCACCAGTATCTCGATTCTCTCCAAGTGGTGAACGAACACAAAAACGAGAAAGTGTCTTGAATAGGTTAACAAGTTTCTTTGAGAGATTTTTCGATATTTCGGGAGGAAAATTGTAGTTAAAAAATTGAATTGATGAATAATATACAAATATAATTATTAATAGTTTATATGCATAAATGGGAAAAAGCATACCAGCAGAAAAAATTTTCAATTAACACGATAAATCCAAGTAAAATTGTCAAAAAGATAGCTGGGGATATCCCTATCAAATCGAAAGTGCTTGATTTGGGATGTGGTAATGGTAGGAATTCAATATATCTTGCCAAAAAAGGATTTCATGTTGACGCGATTGATATTGCTGATCTTGATTTTATGTCTCATCTAGAAGGTGAGATTCAAGAAAATATTTCTTTTATAAAAAAATCAGTTACCGATTATTTTGAGGGAAATAAATATAATATAGTGATTGCCACAAGACTTTTTCAATATCTTAATAAAAATGAATTACATAAAATGATTGATCAAATATTTGAGTCTTTGAATGAGGGAGGGATATTTGTTTCTAGCTATAATATGTCAGGAGGAATTTTTGAAAGAAAAGACATACAAGTTGATAAATATATTCATAAAATTGAAGATATCAATGCTGTATTGTTGGCGTGTGGTTTTAAAAATATTGATATTGTTGAAGGAGATAAAAAAAGTAAGTATGTTCCTTACAATTCAGCTATAAAAACATTCGATATAATTGCTTATAGATAGTAGACTTTTTATGTAGGTGATTGAGTTTAATACTCTTTTATATTTTATTTGATATCTATGAGCCATTGACTTATCTGGATATTTTTTATAAAATTAATAATGTTGTTGAATCAGGGGATGGTTTAAGGCGTGTTTTATTTTAAAGAATCTAATTGATTTAAAAAACTTTAACAAAATGACAAAGGAAAAAAAGAGAATTGTAATTGGACTTGTGGGGGCAACCGGATCAGGAAAGGACACAGTGGCCAATTACTTAGAAGAAAAGCATGGCGTACAAAAGATGCGTTTTGCTGACCCTTTAAAAGAAACATTGGCGATTTATTTTGATAAATTTTCTAAAGAAGACCAGTCTTGGCTAGCGGTACAATTTAGAAATAGATTTGGAGATGATATTTTGAGCCGCGCGCTTCGAAAAAGAATTGATAACGGAGAAGGAATTATTATGGTAAATGGAGTGCGTTTTTGGGAGGATTTTCATTTTGTAAAATCTTATACGGATAGTTACATTCTTTATATAGATGTGCCCCAAAAAATTCGTTGGGAAAGAACGATTAACCGTGGAGAAAAAAGTGATGATGCGATGAGTTTTGAAAAATTCATAGAAACAGAGCAAACTATGGAAACTGAAAAGTATGTTCCTGAGATGGGAGCCAAGGCGGATTTTGTGATTGAAAATGATAAAGACTTAGCACACTTGTTGGCTGAAGCGGATAAGGTGATGGAAGAAATTAAAAAAAGATAATATTACAAAAGAAAAGAGGCTTTTAGGAGCTTCTTTTTTGTAAATAATAATATTATGGAAAAAATAATAATAGGTTTAGTAGGTGAAATAGCTAGCGGCAAAGGCACAGTTGTGAAATATTTGACTGAAAAATATGGAGCTTCAAATCATCGTTTTTCGACGATGCTTCGGGATATTTTAGACAGATTGCATATAAAGCATTCTCGAGAGACATTGCAACAAGCGTCTTCTATGCTTCGGAATACTTACGGGGAAAATATTCTAGCTAAGGTGATGGCAGGGGACACAAAAGAAGATAAAAATAAAATTGTCGTTATTGATGGTATCAGGAGGGTGGAAGATATCGAGTTTTTGAAAAAAAATCCTGATTTTAAATTAGTTTTTGTGGATGTCAGCTTGGAAAAACGATATGAGCGAATAGTCAAGCGAGAGGAAAACTCTGATGATAAAAATAAAACTTTAAAAGATTTCAAATTTGATGCACAAAGAGAGGCAGAGCTAACTATTGCAGGACTAAGAGAACAGGCAGATGTAATTTTAGATAACAACGGCACGTTGGAAGAGCTAGAAAAACAGATTGAAGAATTATTAAAGTAGATTAAAAAGATAGAAACCTCTAGTGAAAGCTAGGGGTTTTTGAATATCCAATAATAAACATTCATTCGATACTCAATATCGTAATATTCATTTTTTATTGATAAATTGATTATTACAAATTTACTGAGTATTGAGCATTGAATATTGATTATTTAATAAATGTTGAAATCAACATTTATTAGTGTTACAATAAAATTACTTAAATTATAGACTTATTCCAACAAATATGAATAAAAAAGAATTAGAGCAAAAGGTGGATGAGGTTTTAGAAAGAGGTGTTTTAATAGAATTTTTGCCCACTAAAGAAGAATTTCGCAAAAAATTGTTAACAGAAGAAAAAATGCGTTTTTATATTGGAGCAGATGCTACTGCCAAGGCTCTTCATTTGGGACACGCTCAAAATTTAATGGTATTGGAAGATTTCAGAAAATTAGGGCATGAAGTTATATTTTTGATTGGCGATTTTACTGGTATGATAGGTGATCCGAGTGATAAATCTTCGGCGAGAGTGAAGCAAACTCGTGAAGGAGTGGAGGAAAATTTTAAAAATTGGAAAGAGCAAGTTAAGAATATACTTAACTTTGATGACGAAAATAATCCGGTGCAGATAAAATATAATTCTGATTGGTTGAGAAGACTCAATTTTGCAGAAGTTTTGGAATTAGCTAGTAATTTTACGGTTCAACAAATGTTGGAGCGGGACATGTTTGATAAGAGAATGAAAGAAGGGCGACCAATTTATGTACATGAATTCTTGTATCCGTTGATGCAAGGTTATGACAGTGTCGTACTGGATGTGGATGTGGAGCTTTGCGGGACAGATCAGATATTTAATGCGCTAGCGGGTAGGACTTTAATGCAAAAATTAAAAAATAAAGAAAAATTTGTCATTGCAACTAAATTAATCGCAGATGAGAAGACAGGGATGTTGATGTCAAAATCTAATGGAACGGGAGTGTTCTTGGATTTGGATGCCAATAATCTTTATGGAGCGATAATGTCGCAATCTGATGGAATGATTAAACCTTTGGCTATCGGATGTACCCGAATTTCTTTAGTAGAAATTGAAGAGTTGATGAAATTAGAAAATCCACGTGATGCCAAAATGCGATTAGCTTGGGAAATCGTAAAAATTTATCATGGTGAAACTGAGGCAGATAAATCTCAGGAATATTTTTCAAATACTTTTTCAAAAAAAGAAATTCCAACTGATGTACGCGAGTGTACTCCAAAATGGGTAGACGCCTATGAAGCGGAAGAAAATGTTATAGATTTTATGGTTTCTTGTGGTTTAGCTAACAGCAGGGGTGATGCTAGACGAAAAATTGAACAGGGGGGTGTTTCAATTGAGGGTGAAAAAATTTCAGTGGGAACGGAAATATTGACAAAGGATAAATTTAATGGAAAAATACTTAAAGTTGGAAAGATAAATTTTGTTAAAATAGTTTTTTAGACAAAGGAGGACAAAATGGCAAAAGGAGGGAAGCTTCTTAAAGTTTCTGGGGCGGCTTCAAATCATGCTGTTAAAAGGCTAATTAAACAATGTGGATTTAAGGGAGCGGAAGATGAGGCCAAAAGGTTTATTAGTATCTGTCGGGATAAAGCAGGTAAAAATGGAAATCTTATTATCTCTGCCAAAAATCTTGGTTTAAGCAAAGAAAAAATGTTGAAATGGAATATGCCAGATGATAGATTTTACATTATGTTCGTTAGGGGCAAAGCTCCGACAGTTTGCCAATTGGATTAAGGGGGAATCTTAATGTAGATTCCCTTGAATTTTGTCTAAAATAAGATTGATATAAAAAATAAAATAATTTTTTTTAAAATTTAAATAATTGCTTATCTTTTGGGTTTTGAAAAATAAATATGAATATTATAAAAACAAAAATAGAAGGAGTGTTAGTTATCGAACCAAAGATTTTTGGAGATGAAAGAGGTTTTTTTGTCGAGACTTATAATACTCAAAGATATAAGGAGGCAGGAATCGAGTTTGATTTTGTGCAAGATAATCTTTCTTCTTCGGCCAAGGGAGTATTACGTGGTTTGCATTTTCAAAAGGAGCCTTTTGCTCAGGGAAAGTTAGTACAGGTAATACAAGGGAAAGTTTTAGATGTGGCTGTGGATATTCGTAAAGATTCTCCAACATTCGGAGAATATTTTTCAATAGAATTATCAGGAGAAAACAAAAAACAATTTTGGATATCTCCGGGATTGGCACACGGATTTCTTTCTTTGGAAGACGGCACTATTTTTAGTTATAAGTGCACCAATTTTTATAACCCTACTTTAGAAGTAGGCATAATGTGGGATGACAAAGATTTGAATATTGATTGGCAATTATCTAAAAATGGGATTGAAATTCCAATTATTTCTGAAAAAGACAAGAAAAATATTTTATTTAGTGAATTATAAAAAATTATTGCCAAAAAAATATTTTTAATGTAATATAAACTTGTCAATTAAAATTCTCCAGTAGGGTGGCTATCACCATTTGAATTCGCCTAATAAGCGAGAGAATATAAGAAGAAAGTCTTTTTGATGAGTAGACCTTATCGGGTAAGCCCGTAATAGCTGAAATTAAGAGCTGGTAGCGATTAACTTTTTAGATAGTAGTATTTTTTACTACAAACTAAAAATCTAAAAACTACAAGCTAAACTAAGGTGGTACCACGATTTATTCGTCCTTATGCAATTTTTGCGTAGGGATTTTTTGTTTTTTTATGCTACGAAAATTATAAAATTAAAAAAACTATTTTACTTCCACACTTCAAAGCGTAGCAGTAAAATGCAATTTTATTTTTATGGATAAATTAAAAGAGAATACAAGTAAAAAAGAGAGTGTGAATAAGAAAGACTTGGGAAAGATGTTTTATAAGCTATGTTTGGCTGTGTCTAAAATAAAAAAGCCAGAAGAAATAGCAGGTTTTTTAAGTGACTTACTTACTGTCAATGAAGTAAAAATGATTTCCAAAAGATTAAAAATTGCAGAAATGATATTGGATGGGTTTTCTTATGAGGAAATAAAAGATGAATTAAAGGTAGGAGATGGAACAATTGCTAGAGTACGAGAGTGGCTAAATATTTCAGGAGAAGGCTATCGCAAAGCAGTGGAGATTACTAAGGGCAAAGATATTGTAAAAGAAGACGATTATTTTAAAAGAAATTTTAGCAATATAAAGAAAAAATATCCCATGTATTATTGGCCGGAAATTGTTTTGGAGAATATTATAAAGAACTCCAACAAAAAGCAAAGGGAGGAAATTAGAAAGGTTGTGGAGCAAATGAATAAGATGAAAGAAAAAACAGATCTATATAAGAAATTGAAGAGAATGACTAAATATTTTTAAATAGTCATTTACTTCCACACTTCAAAGCGTAGCAGTAAAATGCAAAAAGGTAATAAGCTAATAATTTAATAATTTAAAGTTTTATAAAATATATAAAATATATGTTTAAGAAAGTTGAATCAAATCAAAAGTTTCCGGAGATGGAAAAAAATATCATCGATTTTTGGAATGAAAATAAAATATTTGAAAAATCAATGGAAAATCGCAAAGGTGCCAAAGAATATACTTTTTATGATGGACCTCCTTTCGCGACAGGCACTCCTCATTATGGACATATCGTGGGGAGTCTTTTGAAAGATGTAGTGCCGAGATATTGGACGATGCGTGGGTTCTATGTGCAGCGTAAATGGGGTTGGGATTGTCATGGTTTGCCAATTGAAAACATTGTAGAAAAAGAATTGGGAAGCAAGAAGAAAAAAGATATTGAAGTGATGGGTGTAGAAAAATTTAATGAACTTTGTCGTAGCAAAGTTTTGGCATATGTAGATGAATGGGAGCGACTTATTCCAAGGTTGGGACGCTGGGCAGATATGAAAAATGCTTATCGCACTATGGATAAAGATTACATGGAGAGTGTTTGGTGGGTTTTTAAAGAATTATGGGATAAGGATTTAATTTACCAAGATTATCGCTCTATGCATATTTGTCCGCGTTGTGAAACCACGCTTTCGCAGCAAGAAGTTTCCGAAGGATATAAGGATGTGAAGGATTTGAGTGTGATCGCAGAGTTTGAATTTATTTCTGACAATGGCGAAGACACCACTCCTCAATCCCCTCCTCAGGGAGGAGGGGAGGTCAAGACCTCTATTTTAGCTTGGACGACAACACCTTGGACTTTACCAGGAAACGTGGCACTTGCAGTTGGTGAAAATATTAATTATGTAAAAATAGAAAAGAAAGATGAGGGTGTGGGTAAGCTAGTGAGATTTATTTTAGCTAAGGATAGATTGACAGATGTTTTTAAGGATAGTGAATATAAAATTATTGAAGAATTTAAGGGTAAAGATTTAGTTGGTAAAAAATACAAACCGCTTTTTGATTTTTATAGTAAAGATGAAAACTTGGAAAATAGGGAAAATGGTTGGAAAATTTATGCTGGTGATTTTGTGACAACAGATGAAGGAACGGGAGTGGTTCACATTGCACCGGCTTTTGGTGAAGATGATATGAAATTAGGGAAAGAAAAAAAGCTTCCCTTTATACAACATGTGGCAATGGATGGAAGTTTTAAGGATGAGATGGGAGAGTTAGCAGGGTTGAATGTAAAGCCGATTGAAAACCCACAAGCTACTGACGTAGAAATTATTAAATATCTAGCGAAAAATGGAAATTTGTTTCATAAAGAAAAATTTGAGCACAGCTATCCGCATTGTTGGCGTTGTGATACTCCATTGATAAATTATGCGACGAGTTCATGGTTTGTAGCAGTAACGAAAATAAAAGATAAGATGTTAAAGCTAGCCAAAAATATCAATTGGTCTCCGGCTAATATAAAAGAAGGACGTTTTGGTAATTGGTTGGAGGGGGCGAGAGATTGGTCTATCAGTCGTCAACGTTTTTGGGCTAGTGTAATGCCGATTTGGGTATGTGAAGAGTGTGGAGAAAAAAAAGTTTTCGGTTCTATCGCAGAACTTGAAAAAATTAGTGGAGAAAAAATTAATGATCTACACAAACATGTGGTTGATAAAATTATTTTCAAGTGTGAAAAGTGTAAAGGAGAAATGAAAAGAGTGCCAGATGTGCTAGACACTTGGTTTGACAGTGGTTCGATGCCTTATGCTCAAAAACATTATCCATTTGAAAATAAAGATAGATTTGAAGAAAGTTTTCCAGCTGATTTTATCGCTGAAGGAATAGATCAGACCAGAGCTTGGTTTTATTATCAGCATGTAATTGCCAGCGGGATAAAAGATAGCAACGCTTTTAAAAATGTGATAGTAAATGGAATCGTATTAGCCGAGGACGGAAAGAAAATGGCTAAGAAACTAAAAAATTATCCTGATCCGATGGAAATGTTTGAGAAATACGGAGCAGATAGTGTGCGTTATTATTTGATGAGTTCTCCTGTGGTGGCGGCTCAAAATATGAATTTTATCGAGAATGAAGTGGGGGAAATCACTCGTGGAATGATGCGAATGCTTTGGAACAGCTATTCTTTTTTTGTGCTTTACGCTGAGATTGATAAGTTTGAAGCGGATAAAAATTTTAATCCGCAAAAATTAAATGGCCTATTGGACAAATGGCTTATTTCAGAATTGCATATGTTGATTAGAGAATTTAATCTGCATATGGAAAATTATGAGTTGCATAAAGCCGCGAGGCTTTTGCCAAAATTTGTCGATAATCTGTCCAACTGGTATATTCGTCGCAGTCGAAAGAGATTTTGGAAAAGTGAAAACGATGGTGATAAAAATGAAGCCTATCAGACTTTGTATTATGTTTTAGTAGAGCTTTCCAAGGTGATGGCACCGTTTACACCGTTTGTGAGTGAAGAAATATTTAGAAATTTAATTTCCACCCCTTCTCAATCCTCCCCTCAGGGAGGGGAGGAGGCCTTATTGTCGGTGCATTTGGCTGATTTTCCGGTGGCAGATGAGGGTTTGATTGATGAAAAAATAAATTTGGATATGCAAGCGGTGCGGGAGATTGTAAACATTGGATTACAGCTTCGAGCCAAGAGCGGGATAAAAGTCAGACAACCTTTGGGTGAATTAAGAATCAAGAATTGTGGATTAAGTGAAGAGCTCTTGGAAATAATAAAAGAAGAAGTTAATGTTAAAAATATAGCTTATGTTGTTGGGAAAAATGAGGGTGATAAAGTAGAACACAAAGCTATTATTAAAACAACGAATATGAAGGATGTTTTGTCTGGCAAAACAAATAAGCCAACAGCTGATGTCTTAGCTATTGAGCTAGATACAGAAATTACTCCCGAATTAAAACTCGAAGGACAAGCGCGAGAAATTATTCGTTTTATACAAGAAATGCGTAAGCAAGCAGGCTATGAAGTCGACAATCGCATAAAGGTATGGTATGATGGGGCAAATGAGGTTTTTGGTGATGAAAATTTAAGAAATATTATTGCCAAAGAAACATTGGCCGACGAAGTTCTTTCTAGGGAAAATAAATCCCCGAAAGTAGATTTAGAAAAAGAATTTGTAATTGATGGAGAAAAAATTGTCATTACTATAAAAAGATAGCCAAAGAGGTGAAAGGATGTTAAAAATTTTAATTCTTTTTTATGTTGTTGCTTTCATTTTGTTGGGGATAGTGTTTTTGGGCGTTGTTTTAGGACTTTTTTTCAGAAGTCTTGAAAATGAATCAAATAAAGGAGGAGTATCTCAAGACAAGAAAAAGTCTCCTAAAAATAATTAAGAGATTCAAAAGGTTTTTGCTGATATTGAGCAGAGGCCTTTTTGTATTTAACAATTTGGTTATTTGCCGGTATAATCAAAGAGTGGCAGCTAAAGCAATGATAAAAAATGGAATATAAATATACAGGGATAATATTAAATAAAAAAGATATCGGAGAAACCGATCGAATTTATAATGTCTATACTTTGGAGCAAGGTAAAATTTCTGCGATTGCTAGAGGAGTGCGAAAATCTAAATCTAAGTTGGCCGGACATTTGGAGAATTATTATTTGGTAGATTTGACTATAATGAGAAATAGGGGAATGGGAAATATTTCTAGCTCTATTGTAGAAAATAATTTTAAGAAAATTCGCAATGATTTTGATTCGTTAGAAAAAGTTTTTAAGGTGGCCAAAGCGTTTAATCGCTTGATAAATGATCAAGAAAAGGACGCGGACATTTTTTTCCTGTTTGTAGATTATTTGGAGGCTTTGGACAAAATCAGTGATAGTCTAGATGAAATTCAAAAAAATCTCATTACTCAAGGATTTGTATTCAAGCTGTTGGATTGTCTAGGTTACAAAATAGAATTAAATAAATGTGTAAAATGTGAAAAAAAATTATCCCGAAGCAGAAATTTCTTTGAATATAATTTAGGTGGAGCAGTTTGCGGGGATTGCGCCAAGGAAGGTGCCAACATTCTTCCTATCAGTAATAACTCTATAAAGATTATTAGGATTTTTTTTCAAAATAAAATCAGTAATTTAGTTAAGCTAAAAATAAGCGCTAGAGAATCCAAAGAATTAAGTCACATATCACGAATGTTTATAAAATGGATTTGTTAATTGTTGGTTTTTTTGGTAAAATCTAACTATATATAAAATCTAAATACAAAATAAAAACAAATAGGTTGGTGTTATTTTTTGTTATTAAAATATGTCACTGAAAAATACAGAAGAAAAACTTTATAAGCCTGATTCAGAAATTGAGAAAAGAGGTCATTCGGGAAGTGAGTTCGATTTAGATGAGGCGAAAATGGCAGGAGATAGCTTTAAAGAAAAAAAAACTTGGTGGGAAAATTTTTATGAAGAATGGCTGACTAATGAAAAAAGGTGGGCGGTTTATGTTGGAGCGATTGCTCTCGGTTCTATTGGAATACTTTCCCTGGGTTATGTGGCGATAGTTAATTTTAAAGAAACGGCTTTTTCAGAAAATAGAGTAACGGTTAAAGTAGAGGGTCCCGAAGTGGTTAACAGTGTTAAAGATGCTACTTATACTATTAAATATGAAAATAAAAATAGAGTTTCATTGAGCAATGTTGAAATAGTATTAAATCATTCTGAAAATTTTTATCCAGAAAAAAATGATAAAATAGAAATAGATAATGATAGAAATGTACGGGTGAATTTAGGAGAAATAAAGGCTTTTGGTAATGGAGAAATTGAGGTTACGGGAAAATTTTATGCAGCAGAAAATTTTATGGTTTATTTGCAACCAACATTAAAATATAAGGCTCAAAATTTTAATAGTTTTTTTGTCGCAACTTCTCAATTGGGTGTAAAAGTAACTAGTTCGCCAGTATTTTTGGGAATAGAAACTCCCAAGGAAGCCATAGATGAATCTACAATTGAGTACACGGTTAGTTATGAAAATAAAGGTGGAGTAGCCTTGAATAATTTGAATCTTAAATTGGAATATCCAGATGGATTGATTTTTCAAGAAGCTGTACCTAAGCCAGTGGAGGGGGATAACAATTGGTATCTGGGAAATCTAAGCATAGGAGCAAGGGGTTCTATAAAAATAAAAAGTAAGATAAATGGGCAACAATATGATATTAAATTAATAAGGGCGAGTATCTACAAGAATGAAAATAACGAGAAAGAGATTGTCTATGGAAAATCGGAAGCCACAACAAAAGTTGTTATGCCACCCCTAGCGATTGACTTAAAGGTAAATGAAAAAAATTCGGTCAATGTTAATTTGGGAGACAGACTAACTTATGTCATTACTTATTCCAACCGAGGAGATATTGGGTTAAAAGATGTTATTGTCAAATTAAAGTTGGATAGTCCTATAATTGATTATGCTCATGTAAATCTTAACGGAGGAGCTTATGATAGTACCAACAAAGATTTTACTTGGAAAGTGGCCGATTCTAAAGACTTAAAAAAATTAGAACCGGGAGATAGTGGACAGTTTATAGTGGTGCTTCCTGTAAAAAATAGTTTAGATATAAAAAGCGCTGATGATAAAAATTATGCCATTGAAGCAATGGCTAGTATTGATAGTTCTGATATCGCTTATCATTCATTGGGAAGTAGTAAGAATATTAGCAATACGGTTTTTGTTAAATTAAATTCCAAGGTGGCCCTAACAAGAGAGGTTAACTTTAATGATAATGACATAAAAAATTCTGGACCAAATCCTGTGGAGGTGGGTCAAGAAACAACTTATGCTATTGATTTAAAAATAACCAATGTTTCTAATACAGTTAGTGGTATTAAAGTTTATTCTACTATTCCTACTTGGGCAAAATGGAAAGGAGTTGTCTTTCCTCAGGGTGAAGATATCTCTTTTAATGAAAGAACTCACGAGGTAATTTGGAATGTGGGAACATTGGAAAATGGAAGGGGATTTTTGAATAATCCCAAAGAGGTTAAATTTCAAATAGGAATAACCCCAGAAGTTAATCAAAACAAAGAGGACTTAAAAATAAATCAGGATATTATGATCACGGGTAAGGATGAGTTTACCTTGGAAGACATTAATTTTACTACAGGTAAAAGATAAATTAAAAATAAAGATGGATAAATTTAGGCATCAAATAATTACTACAAAAAACGGAAAGTTAAAAACTCCGTTTTTTATGCCGGATGCGACGCGGGCGTTGGTAAAATTTTTAAGTAATGACGATCTGGAAAAAGCAGGAGTGGTTCCTATGGTGGTAAATACTTACCATCTTTTTTTGCAACCAACAATGGAAACTATCAAAAAGGCAGGTGGAGTACATAAATTTATGAATTATCATAAACCACTACTTTCGGATAGTGGCGGATATCAAGTTTTTTCTTTAATTCATAAGAATCCTCAAATGGGTAGAATTACTGATAATGAAGTTGTTTTTCGTTCTCCTGCTAGCGGAGAAAAACACACTATTACTCCCGAAAAATCCATTCAGATCCAATTTGATTTGGGGGTGGACATGTTAGTTTGTTTTGATGATCCGCCACCTAATAATTATTCAAAGGAAAGAATATCTTCAGCCGTAGAGCGAACGATTAGTTGGGCCAAAAGATGCCTGATTGAATATAATAAGCAAATCAAAAAAAGAAAATTAACAGCTAAAACTAGACCACTTATTTTTGCAGTAGTGCAAGGAGGAAAATATGTTGATTTACGAAAAAGATGCGTTGAAGGTCTAATTGATGTTGGTCGTGAAGTGGGGAGAGATTGGGATGGCTATGGATTTGGCGCGCGTCATATTGACGAAAAAGGGGTTTTCATGGATAAAATTTTAAAAGCGACTGCTGATTTTATTCCTGAAAAATCATTGCGTTTTGCTTTAGGAGTGGGAACGCCAGAGGATATTATCAAATGTTATAAATTAGGCTGGGACATGTTTGATTGTGTGATCCCGACTAGAGAAGGAAGACATGGTAGATTGTTTATTTCCAATAAACAATTTGAATTCCCAATTTCCAATTCCCAATTTCCAAACAAATTCAAAAACCCAAATTCAAAAAACCAAAAATTATTTTATGAAATAGTTAACATCCGAAACGGAAAATTTAAAAATGATTTTGGGCCAGTGGATAAAAATTGTGATTGTGAGCTTTGCCAAAATTATACGCGGGCTTATCTTAATCATCTGTTTCGTTTGGGCGATCCATTGGGAATGCGTTTAGCCTCTATCCACAATCTGAAATTCTACATGAGATTAATGGAAGAATTGCAGGAGCTGTAATGTTTTCACAAGAAGTAACGATAATCTTTAGATTTAGATGCTTAAAAAACATTTTATTTTTAATAATAAGAGATTTCTTTTAAATGTAATAATATTTATATTTATTTTTGGTGTTGGGATTTTTTTTCGCTCTATCCATTTTGGAGATTGGTTGATTTTTCAATCTGATCAATCCCGAGATTCTTTTATTGTCAATAAAGCTATCATCGAGGGCATTGATAAGCTTCCTCTCAGCGGACCTCAGGCTAGAGGAAGTGAGCTTCATCTGGGTCCTATTTTTTATTATTTTCAATATTTTTCAGGTAAAATTTTTGGAGCAAGTCCCGAGAGTTTTGCCTATCCCGATCTTTTTTTTGGTATTCTTACTATTCCGGTTCTCTTTTTCCTATTAAGGATGTTTGTTTCAAATTGGATAGCTTTGGGAGTGACTGGTCTGGCAAGTGTTTCGCTTTTTTTGGTTACGTTCTCAAGATTCGCTTGGAATCCAAATAGTTTGCCGTTTTTTTCGACTTTGTTGGCCTTATTTTTTGCTCTTTCTATTGGAAAAAATAAATCACGAGTATGGATTTTAGTGGGTTTATCAATATGCACGGGCATAATATTTCAATTACATTTTGTTGTAGCACTGAGCCTTCTCGGGAGTTTACTTGTGTTTTTATTACTTTTTCAACCGTTGAACTGGAAAGAATTTTTAATATGCGTTTTTGTTATCTTTATCTTTCAAGCGCCGACTTTTTTGTATGAGATAAAAAACAAGGGTGCTATGAGCGAAATATTTATAAAGACAGTTGAAGAAAAAGGTTCACAAAATAATAATCATGGAATTCATGAAAAGTTTTTTCGGGCATATCAGGAAGAAGCAAAAATCTTTTGGTTAGTCGCAACTGGCGGGCAAAATACAAATACCATCCTTACGCGAGGATTTTCCTTAAAATGCGATAAAGATTGCAGAACAGATCTTCCTATAACCGTAATCTCTCTTTTGTTTTTTTCTTTTTTAATTTGGATTGGTTTTTGGAAATGGAAAAAAGAAAAAGATATCACTAAACAAATTTTATTATTTTTTGGAATATGGTTTGGTAGTTTTTTTCTGATTACTGTTCTTCTTGCTTATCAAATTTCTACTCGATTTTATTTGGGCATTACTCCTTTGATTTTCCTTTTGGTTGCTTTTTTGTTAGAGTGGTTAGCGCAAATTATTCCGAATAATTTTTCGAAAGCATTGGTTTCTTTGATAATATTAGTATTTATTTTTTTAAATCTTTATTCTACAGATATTTATTTAAAGAATCTTTCGTATGCAGGAAAAACATCTGATAAAATGGAAAAAGATCTCGTTTTTGGTACAGAGGAAAAAGTGACATTGGGGCAACTTCGCGCCATTGCTACAAAAATTGATAATAATTTTTCTGACAATGGCTTTATTTTTATTTCTGGAGAAAGTCGTTATGTGCGTTCACTTTATTACATCCTTTCGATAGAAAAGGGGAGAAAAGGGTGTTATCAGAAAGGCTCTTTAGAAGAGTCCATATTTCAAAATCATGTTTTATTAATAAAAAACAAAGGAGAGAATGGCGCTATTCCTTTTGGGACAATGTCTGTTCAATTAATAAGTCCCCAAATAGATGAAATTAGGAAAGATATTCTCCCCAAAGAATGCTTCGTGGATTGACAGAGGAATTATCGCTTGGCATTACTTTAGAGGATTGACTAAATGGCTTTTTTATGTTAGCATAAAGGGTCGAAATATCTATTTTGTTATTTCGATTAACATATATATAATTGAGTAGCTCAAATAATCTAAAAGGGAGAATTCATGATGAGAAGAGAAGATCTTGCCACAGCAAGGGAGATTATGGAAAGAAAACTGAATTGTTTTCAAATGAGAGAAGTTCTGGAGCGTATAGAATCCTTTTTTGCAGAAAAAGGAATTTCGGTGATAGCGCCAAAAAAGGAGGATCTTCCTCCTTGCCGATATTTATGCTTTTGTATGTGTAATGTCGGGTATCTGCATTCTCCTTTGAGGACGGATTCCATAAAGGATGATGTTTTGTTGCAAATACCCCTTGAAAAATTGATGGAAATGATCAAGTAATCACTAAGCCCTTCTGGGTGGAAAATATTCACCTAGATTTATTTCTTCAAAAGCTTAAAAAACCGTCAGTCTATAAAATAGATCTGACGGTTTTTTTGAGAACTTATTTTAATGTATAGATTCAATATTGTCTGGATTTTCTTTTTCATCATCAGAAGATGTTTCCAAATCATCTAATTCTTCCAGTTCGTCTTGAAGCAAAGCGAGCAGATTCTCTGAGTTGTTTAAACGCACCTTTACGTTTGGATCTGCTAAATCCTCTTTTGTTTTAATATCTTTAATTGTTTCTTTTTCAGATTCAATAAGATCTAAATACGCTTCACGTTTACTTTTTGGCTGCTCGGGTGTTTGAGGGAGAGTTTCTCCAAGAATTTCCATATTTTTTATTTTAATTATTACTTAGGTGCTATAAATATAGCACAGTTGAAGGTATTTTTCAAAGAGGTAATTGGTATTGATTTTTTGGTCAATTTGTGCTATAGTTGGGGGGATTGGAAATATGAAAAGTTATTTTAAAATTTGTTATCTATCAAGGCAAATCGGGCAATCGCTGGATATATTTTTTAAATATATCGAGAGGAAAGTCCGGACACTATGTTGATTTATCAACATATAGGTAGTGGGTAATGCCCACCTGATTTATCGCGAGATAAATCACGGGAAAGTGCCACAGAGACAATACTATCCTATTACTTACAAGTAATGGGAGAAACGTGAAAAGTGAATTAATGTTTATTTTTTGTTGCTGGCATTTCTGCAGAAGCAATGAAATTTGTAGCTATAATTCTCGTTCTCTAGCAATAGAAGAACGTGGTAAACCCTACTTGGTGCAAGGCCGTGTCGTCAATGCGTAGCATTGGAAATTTCAAGTATCAAGATGCGATTTCCAAATAATAAACAATGATCAGTTTCCAATAATTCAAACAGACCTGTTTGAAATATTGATTTCCGAGATTTGAAATTTGTTTGTATCTTGTAAATTGTTATTTGATTATTCCACTGCTATGCAGTGGCGGAGTGCTGCTAATGATCATATTGGTAACAATATGGCTAGATAAATGATTGCCCCCTTGAATTAATTTTTAAGGGACAGAATCCGGCTTATAGATTTGTCTTGATAGATAATTGATTTTTTATTCAAACTCGCTTTATCGATTGTTTTGAATTTATTGCGCGTTTAATATTATTTGATTGAGTTTGGCTTCCTACGAATTACAAATTTTGTACGAATATACGAATAAGTAATTTGTGGAATAATTTTAATTTTTCACGCATTGGTATATTCGTATTAATTCGTAATCCGTAGAGAACAACATGAAGAAATCAGAATTATTTTTTAGTGCTATACAAGTTCCTTTGGATGCAATTGCTATTTTAGTTGCAGCTACTACGGCTTTTTGGTTACGAGACTCGGAAATGGTTAGGGAGGTGCTAGAATTAAAATCTCTTTTGAAATTGGTTCCTTTTGATGAATTTTTGAGAATTGTGTTAGTAGCAATTCCTTTTTTTATTTTAGTTTTTGCCACTCAAGGATTATATGATATCAGAGCTACTAGAAAGTTTTGGCAAGAATCATTGAAGGTTTTTTCAGCTACAACTATTGTTTTGATGTTGGTGGTGGTAACTTTCTTTTTAAAACGAGAATGGTTTTCTTCTCGTTTTATTATTCTTTTGGCATGGTTTTTGGTGACTTTTTATGTAATAATAATTCGGTTTTTATTGCAATCGGTGCAAAAGTGGCTTTTAAAAAATAAGAGAATCGGAGTACACCGAACACTACTAATTGGTAGAAACGGTAAAATTGATACCCTAAGGAAAATAATTGAAAGAAATCCTAAATTTGGCTATGAAATAATTGATGTTATTGATACTGCCCGTGTAACAATTGTAAAAAGTATTCGAGAGGATAAGGGAATTGATGAAATTATTTTATCAGATGCCACTATTCCAGAAGACGATATTGAAAAATTAATCGATTTTTGTGCGATTAACAATATTACTTATCGTTTTATTCCGACTACTTTGCAAACTGCTCATTTTGAAATGGGAGTTTTCGCTGGAGAGCCTATCATTGAAATTAAACACACTCCTTTAGATGGTTGGAATAAAATCATAAAAAGAATTTTTGATATCGTTGTTTCTTTATTCTTTATAATTTTAACTTTTCCTATTTTAGTGGTGGTGGCAATTTTAATAAAATTAGAGGATCGTGGAGGGCCTATTATCTACAAAAATAAAAGAATCAGTTCGCATGGCAGAGAAATAAAGGTTTTTAAATTGCGTTACTTTCAATGGAAATATTGTATAGATAAAAATAATCCCAATTTTAAAGAGGCTTTGGCTTTTGAGAAAAAGTTAATTGAAGAAAGAAGTATACGCCAAGGACCCCTTTATAAAATTAAAGATGATCCCAGAAAAACTAAAATTGGAACATTTATTGAAAAATATTCCATCGATGAATTTCCTCAGTTTTATAATGTTTTTTTGGGCGATTTGAGTTTGGTGGGCCCTAGGCCACATCAAAAAAGAGAAGTTGAAAAATATCGAGAATATCACAGACGATTGTTGACTATCAAGCCGGGGATAACTGGCATGGCGCAAGTTTCGGGAAGATCAGACTTGGATTTCGAAGATGAATATAAATTAGACTTATATTATATAGAAAATTGGACATTGCTTTTGGATATTCAAATAATATTTAAGACAGTGGCAGTTTTGCTCAGAAGAAGAAAAAATAATTCTTAAATCATCTTTTTTATGAGAGAAATAGCTGGAGTTGAATCTATTGGTCCAAATTGGATTGAGTTAAAAAAACAAAAAATAGAAAAAATTAAAATTAGATTTTTATAATTCAAATTTTGTTGGGCGCATACCTTAAGGAAAAGGTATGCGTTTTTTATTTTTGTCAAAAATAGCTTTCTTGATAAACACCTTATAATATAGTAAGATATAAGTAGATTAATAAAAAATATATGCGTATAGGAATAGATGCTCGCACAATTTTAAATCCCAAAAAAGGAGAAGCGGTTGGCTCGGGACATTATACTTATCAATTAATTAAGCATCTTTTAGATTTGGATAAAAAAAATGAATATGTTCTTTTCCTTGACTTTCGCGCTAGAGAAAAAGATATTAAAAAATTTACTCTGCCCAATACTAAAATTATTTTTTATCCTTTTTCAGATTATCGCAAGTATCTCCCGGGTGCTTATAATGAAATTTTAACGGCAGCTACCTTGGCAAAGGAAAAATTGGATGTCTTGCATTCGACTTCTCCTGTGAGTCGGATTCCTACGACTTACAAAGGGAAAACGATAGCAACTTTTCACGATATGGCGATGTATAAAATTCCAGAGTGTTTTCCTCGGACAACTTTAATGAGGAATAAGGTTTCTTATCAGTTGATGGCTAAAAAAGTGGATAAAATTATTGCTGTGTCTAATTCTATCAAAGAGGATTTGGATAATATTTTTAAAGTGGGTAATAAGGTAGAAGTTATTTATAGCGGTTTGGATAAACGATTTTTTAATGGAACAGATGATGGCGCAGAGAGAATATTGGGAAAATTAGGAGTAGGAAAAAAATATATTTTATTTTTAGGAACTATTGAACCTAGCAAAAATATCACTAGAATGCTGGGAGCTTTTGCAAGTTTTAAAAATAAAATTATTGAAGAAAATAAAAAGAATGACATAAACAAAAAATTTGATTATCAGCTTTTGCTGGTAGGAAAAAGTGGATGGTTAGCTAAAGAATATATTCAAATTGCTAAAGATTTAGGCGTAAAGAAAGATATCATTTTTGCTGGTTATATTATCGGAGATGAGCTTTTGCCACTTTTCAAAAATGCAGAATTTTTTATCCTACCTTCTCTCTATGAAGGATTTGGAATGACGGTTCTGGAGGCTTTTGCGACAGGAACGCCCGCAATAGTTTCTCGGGTATCTTCTCTAGTTGAGATAGCGAGAGATGCGGCTTATTTTGTTAATCCGATAGATACGGAAGGAATTGCAAATGCAATATTTAGTTTCTCTCATGATAAGAATATGCGTGATGAATTTAAGAAAAGAGGATTAGAAAGAGCTAAAGATTTTGATTGGGATAATGTGGCCAAAGAAACATTGGCCTTATATGAAAAATTAAATAATTAATTAATAACTTTAAAAAATATTTGGTTGTTTGAGTTTATTGAGGATTCAACTAATCAGATGAGGTATGTATGAAGAATAGAAATATTTTGTTTTTATCGGGGGCAGTGGTTTTATTGGGCATATTTTTTGTTTATTGGCATTTTCAAGATTTGAAAAATAACAAAAAAGATAATAACAAAAATGTGCCTGAAAAAGTAGAGTCAAAAACAGATGCGTCTGTGAAAAATAATAAAAATTCAGGTGTGACAGAAAGCTCAACTGTTGCGAATATCAGTGGTACGATTTATTATTACGGAGAAGAATGCCCTCATTGTGAAAATGTTATAGCGTATTTAGATCAAAATGATATTTATAACAAGGTTAAGTTTGTCAAAAAGGAAGTTTGGCATAATCAGGAAAATGGCAAGGAGTTAACTCAGGCGGCCACAAAATGCGGATTAGATCCAAAAAATATTGGAGTTCCTTTTGTTTACAGTGAAGGAAAATGTTATATGGG
This sequence comes from Parcubacteria group bacterium, assembly GCA_041662245.1. Taxonomy (GTDB): domain Bacteria; phylum Patescibacteriota; class Minisyncoccia; order Moranbacterales; family UBA9337; genus UBA9337. Next base: position 41,674 of record JBAZSW010000006.1, on the reverse strand, counting down.
TGATCCAGATGTAATAGATTTTTTTGCCAAAGCTGCTGGAATTAAAAAATAATTTCTTAATTTTAAAAAACAAATTATATGTCTATCATAGAAGAAAATACATCGGAAAAAAGATTGGATAATGATAACTTTGAGCAAGTGGGCAACGAAAAAGAAAAGGTTACTCAAGAGCTGGAAAAAATTGATATGGTTAGGCGGATAGTGGAAAAAAGATATCCTCCCTACGGAGTTATAAAGGATTTTATCAACCATTTGGCTAGTACGGAGAAAGTCTTTATATTGGCAGGGATGGAAAAATTTGGAGGAGAAGAAATAATGGATATGTTTATCGAATCTGAGACGGGCGTTATGGTAAGTGAAACAGGGATTGATGGAGATGTTTTTGCTCACATTAAAGAAGAATTTCTTAAAACCAAAAAAACTATAAGTGAAATAAAAAACGTGGCTGTTAAATTAAAAGATAAATATTCTAATGGTGGTGGAAATTATAAATTTATCCAATACCTAGAAGAAGATCTTATTATGTTAGTGGATGCTTTTGATAAAAAAGATGAAAAAGATTTCGATGTTGACGCAGAGAGAGAAAAAGCCATTCATGAAGTAATAGTCAGAATTGCAGAAGATGATAATGCGGAAATTGAAGAATTAGAAAAAATATATCAAGAGTTTAAAGATGAATTAGAGAAAACGACTAATAGTTAATAATTTCGTATGAGTAAGGTTGTTGTGGATATTGAAACAATTGGGATAGATTTCGAGAGTTTGGATGAAAAATCCAAGGAATATTTATTGAAGTATGCCAAAGATGAAGAAGAACAGAATAAAATAAAAGAAAGCTTAGCACTCAGTCCTCTGACGGGGGAAATCGTGGCTATCGGAATGTTTAATCCTGTTACGGAGAAAGGGATAACTTATTATCAAGGGAAAGAAAAAGATGGTGATTTTTTAGAAGAAGGTGTGATTTTTAAGATAAAATCGGAAAGGGAAATGTTAAAAAGCTTTTGGGAGGATATTGGGAAATATAAGCAAATAATAACTTTCAATGGAAGGGTTTTCGATGCTCCTTTCCTTCATTTAAGAAGTGCTATTTTAAAAGTCAAACCTAGTCGTAATTTAGTTCCTTATCGTTATGATTATAAATTACATTGTGATTTGCTTGATCAATTTACTTATTATGGAGCTAGCCGTCGATTTAGTCTAGATTTTTATACTAAACAATTTGGCATCAGAAGTCCCAAAGAAGAAGGAATAGACGGTGCGATGATTGGAGAGATGTTTCAATCGGGTAGACAAAAAGAAATTGCTCAGTATTGTGCTCGGGATATAAAAGCCACAGCCAAACTGTATGATTATTGGGAAAACTATCTAAAGTTTTAAAGGAATTATGAAAGAAAAAAAATTTTATTTAATCTTACATCGTATTCGAAGCGCGTATAATGTAGGATCAATGTTTCGTAGTGCGGACGGAATCGGAGTGGATAAAATATTTATTACCGGATTTACTCAAGCCCCTTCAAAAAAAGAATATCTGATGCAAACCAAGGCAGAGAAAATGTTATCCAAGACGGCATTGGGAGCGGATAAATATGTGCCTTGGGAAAAAGTAGTTAGTGTGAGTAAGGTTATTGATAAATTAAAAAAAGAAAAATTTTGTATTATTGCTTTGGAACAAGACAGGAAAAGCGTAGATTATAGAAAATTTAAAGGAGTTGATAAGATGGCCCTGATTGTGGGAAATGAGCCGAGGGGAATTGATAAAAGAATTCTTAATAAATGTGATAATCTAATAGAAATACCGATGCGAGGAAAAAAACAATCTCTTAATGTCGCGGTGGCATTGGGAGTAGCAGGATATAAATTAACAGAGAAAATTTACTAATTAAATGAGTTTTTGCAAATAACGTATGATAAAAAATAAATTAGCCGTCTTTGATATAGATGGAACAATCTTTCGTAAAAATCTTCATTTTGAGTTAATTAGTGAATTAGTTTGGCTCAAAGTTTTTCCGCAAAACGTTAGGAAAGAATTAAACAAAGCTTATACCAATTGGCTCGAACACGTGGGAACTTACGAAGATTATAGGAAAACACTAATTGGGCTTTATGAAAAAAATGTAAAGGGTTGTTCACAAGAAGATATTATAAATGCCAGTAGAATAGTGGTGCCTTTTCATAAGGATAGAACTTATGTTTTTGCTGAGAATCTGATAGAGGAATTAAAAGAAAAAAATTATCATATTATTGCCGTGAGTGGTTCGCCTATTGAAATAGTTAATGAATTCAATAAATTACATTTGCATTTTGACGAGGTGTTTGGCAGTGTTTATGAGCAAGATGAAAATAATATTTATACAGGCAGGGAAGGATTTGTACCGGTAAGAAATAAAGGTCAATTTATTAAACAATATGTATATGAAAACAAATTAACTTTCAAAGATTCTTATGGGGTGGGAGACACTGAATCGGATGCCAGCTTTTTAGAATTAGTAGAAAATCCAATTGCCTTTAATCCTAATCATAATTTAAAGGAAATTGCTCAAGAAAATAAATGGAAAATAATAGTAGAAAAAAAAGATGTTATTTATGAGATAAAATAAAATCATGTTTTTTCATTTTCTGTCATTGCGAGATGCTCCGTGGCAATCTCTACATACAACTTCTTCATAGAAGATTTAGCAAACAAGTAAAAAATATTTTATAAGCAAATTTTAATTTAAAATATCATGGAAATAAAAAAACATGGTCAAAAAATATTTGTTTTTGGGGTCAATTTATTAATTGTAGCCTTGATTATTTGTGGAATAAAAGATAGAGATAAAAATAAAATTGTTTTTCAAGATAAAAGCGAAGAAAATATTGTGCCGGTAAACGCAGATATTTTGGAACTTCAAAACGAAATAGCTACTGATAGAGAGAATAAGTTAAGAGATTTAAATACTTCTCCCAAAGATATTAAACAGGAAAATATAACTACCACTACAAAAACCGTTGCTCCTGTTTCTGCTCCAACTCGAAAAACTAAAACATCTTAAAATATTTTTAAGAAAAATTTATGAAAAGAGAAAAAATAAAATGGTGGGGTTTAATTTTACTTGTAATATTATTTGTGGCAAGTGGCTTCGCACTTAGGGCTGCAGACGACGAAGATGAAGATGAAGATGAGAATGAAAATCCAAAAAGTAGTCAATCCGCAGTTACTACTACAAGCAAAAACGTGGAAACAATTATCTTAGGAGACAGTGATGGGGATGGAATTATCGATAAAGATGATCCTCATCCCAATATTGGGGAAATATATATAGTGGCGGATGATAATAGAAATGGGATAGTGGATAAATTTGAGAAATAAAATGAAAATAAATGTTTTTGAAAAAGAATTTAAAGCATTAGGAACTGATATTTATCTGCAATTAGTAAGTGAAGAATTTGACATTCATAAAGCTGAGCGTGATTTTTTGAAAGTTGTTGATATTTACAAAAGACAAGAGAAGTTACTGAGTCGATTCGATAAGGATAGTGAGCTTTCTAAAATAAATTATAATTTAGGTAAATTTGTTCAAGTTTCACGCGACATTGTATATTTGGCAGAAAAATCGTTGGAGTATTATGATAAAAGTAGAGGCATCTTTGATCTGAGAATTTTGGAAAAGTTAGAGGCCATTGGCTACAGAAGAGATTTTAGGCAAAATAAATTTGAAGAAAATAAATCATTTCAAAAGAAATTATTTGATAAAAATCTAAAGAATGATTTGATTATAAAAAATAACGAAGTTAAATTTTTGAAAAAAATGGATTTTTCAGGAATTGCTAAAGGATATATCACGGATAGGATAGCTGATTTTTTGATTTTGCAAAGGTGGGATAATTTTTTGGTTGATTCGGGTGGAGATATGTACGCTAAGGGGAAAAACAAAAACAAGGAAAAATGGGGGATTGCGCTAGAAGAGAGCAGAAATGAAAATAAAACTTTAATAGAGATTTCCGATGAAGCGGTGGCAACTAGTGGAAATACCAGAAAATTTTGGGAAATAGATGGTAAAAAATTTCATCATCTTATAAACCCAATCAATTCGGATAAATTTGATTTTGATTTGAAATCAGTTACTGTAATTGCCAAAAATACTTTGGAGGCGGATGTAATGGCAAAGGTATTATTTTTGTTGGGAATAGAAAAAGGATTCAAGTTTGCCAATAAAAACAAAATAAAAAGTATTTTTTTAAAAAAAGATAAAACTATGGTTATGTCTAATTTTATTACTTTCGAATAAAATATGAAAAAAATAAGTGTGAAAATTTTGTTGATTAGTGGATTATTTTTTATTTTTAGTATAGCTAACGCCGTATACGATGATATTAAATTGGATTACAAAGATGCTGTAATTGTAGACGGTGATTTGGATGGATTAACTGATCAAGGAGAAAAAGAAATTTTTAAAACTGACCCCCTTGCTCCTGATTCAGACATGGATGGGTTTTATGATGGTGTAGAAATTCTATCAAACACTAATGCACTAGATAATACTTCTCCCGTAGCAACAAAGACTATAGTTAATTTCAATGATATTATTCAAAATGAGATTCCTTGGGGCTGGTATGTTACTCGCGCCACAGGATTAGTAGCATTTTTATTGCTTTATTTGGTAATGTTTTTGGGTCTTAGCATCAAAACTCCTCTTTTAAATAAGTTGATAAAACCGATTAATTCTCTCAATGTACATACTTGGCTTTCGGTACAGGCTCTATTTTTTGTTTTTATTCATATGGGAGCTTTGTTATTTGATAAATATTTAAATTTTAACATTTACGATGTTACGATTCCCTTTATAAGTAAATTGTATACTAATGAGGTAGCTCTAGGAATAATAGGAATGTATTTGATGGTGCTATTGGTCGTCAATTCTTATTTTAGGAAATTTACTTCTTATAAACTTTGGCGATTCTCTCATTATTTAAATATTGTTTTGTATGGAGTTGTGATTGTGCATGGATTTTTTTTGGGAACAGATTTAAAAAATGAAATTGTGAGAAATGTTTTTATTGGAATGAATTTATTTTTAATGATAATTATTGTCGTAAATATGGTTACGAAAATAATTAATTATTTTAAACTAAAAAATAATAGCAATATATGAGAATTTATGTAAAAGTTATCCCGCGATCTTCTAAAAACGAAATTAAAGAAATAAACAAAGATGAATATCGAGTGAAAATAACTGCTCCGCCAGTTGATGGTGAAGCTAATGCTATGTTAATAAAGGTTTTAGCTAAATATTTTGATGTTTCAAAAAGTCTCGTGAAGATTGTAGGCGGTAAATCCGCCAAGATTAAAATGGTAGACATAGATGGCTTGCACTAATTTTAAATTAATAAATAACAAAAAGTAAAAGATATTTATTGCTAAATTTTTTTATTAGTTACGAGTTACCAACTATTAGCTACTTCAAGTTACTTGTTCTCAATCTTTTAAAATAGTATAATTTAAAATGTAAATAGTAAATTACTTAGTTGGGTAGTTGGTAGCCGTTAGTTGTTGTGCGTTAGATAAACTAAAAAGCTAAAAACTACTATCTAAAGAACTAATCAATTATGTCAAAAATAGAAAAAATATATGCTCGTGAGATTCTTGATTCTCGAGGCAATCCAACAGTTGAAGTGGAAGTGACTTTGGAGGGTGGAATCATGGGTGTCGCAGCTGTTCCTTCGGGAGCGTCAACGGGATCGCATGAAGCATTGGAATTGAGAGATGAAGACAAAAATCGTTACGGAGGAAAAGGTGTTTTAAAAGCTGTGGCTAACGTTAACGAAAGAATTGCAGAAGTTTTAATAGGAATGGAAAGTGAAAACCAAAGAGAAATAGATGCTAAGATGTTAGAACTAGATGGTAGTGAAAACAAGACGAATTTGGGAGCTAATGCTATTTTAGGTGTATCTTTAGCGGTGTGTAAGGCGACTGCTGGTGCTCAAGGTAAAAAACTATATCAATATATCGCGGATACCTTTGGATTTAAATTGGATGGATTTAAAACTATTCCAATGTTTAATATTTTAAATGGAGGAGAACATTCTGATTCGGGTTTAAGTATCCAAGAGTTTAAATTGGTGCCTCTGGGGATTACTGACTATGCGGAACAGCTAAGAGCAGGAAGTGAAGTATTTTTTGCCTTAAAGAAAATTTTAACTTCTTTGGGACAAAGTACGGCGGTGGGTGATGAGGGCGGTTTTGCACCTAGATTAGAAAGTAATTCTCAGGCCTTGGAAATTATTAATCAGGCTATTGTCGAAGCTGGGTACGCACCAGGAAAGCAGATTTTTGTGGCTTTAGATGCAGCAGCTAATTCTTTTTATGAATCTGGAGAGGACGTATATTTTTTAAAACCAGAAAATGAAAAATTAAATAAAGAGAATTTGATAAATCTTTATAAGGATTGGATTAGTAAATATAACATTATGTCAGTGGAAGATGGATTGGCCGAAGAAGATTGGGCTGGTTGGAAAATGATGAATGAAAAAATCGGGAAAGAGGTGATGACTATTGGAGACGATTTGTTGGTTACTAATGTAAAAAGACTAGAAAGGGCAATAATAGAAGAAGCTTGCAATAGTGTTCTTATTAAAGTAAACCAAATTGGAACACTGAGTGAAACAATTGATTGTATAAACTTGGCCAAAAAAAATAATATGAGAATAGTAATATCTCATCGAAGTGGGGAAACTACGGATGATTTTATTGCTGATTTAGCCGTTGGAACAAATGCGGATTTTATTAAAACAGGCTCTCTTTCCCGTGGAGAAAGAATTTGTAAATACAATCGAATGCTGAGGATTAATGAACAACTAAGTTAGTTTTTTAGGCGACAAATCTCAAATTCCTAAATTCTCATATTCGTAACTTCCTAAAATAAATATGCAAAATAAAAAACCGACAGTCTTAGTGATTTTAGATGGTTGGGGGGAGGCTCCAAAAAATAGAGCTAACGCTATTTCTTTGGCGAGAACTCCTTTTATGGATGGGTTAAAAGAAAAATTTCCTTTTACTTTATTAGACGCTACAGGAAAAGCCGTAGGATTAAATGAAAATCAAATGAGTGGTTCTGAGGCGGGTCATATTAATATTGGTGGAGGAAGAGTGGTTATTCAGGAATCTTATATAATAGATAGAGAAATTGAAAGTGGGGAATTCTTTATCAATCCTGTCTTGGTAGATGCTATAAAAAATTGTAGAATCAAAGGAAGTAAATTTCATCTTATGGGTTTGATGAGTACTACCGATAGTCAGCATAGCAACCCTAACCATTTTAAAATGCTTTTGCGATTGGCGAAAAAAAATGGCATCCGAGAAGTTTATTGTCATTTTTTTACAGATGGACGGGATTCTTATCCAAAATGCGCATTAGATTTATTGGAAAAATACAAAGAAATTATTAAAAGTGAAGGAATTGGAAGAGTTGCTTCAATTAGTGGTAGATTTTGGGCGATGGACAGAGCTAAAAATTGGGATAGATTATTAAAGGCTTACAATGCTTTGGCTTTTTCTAAAGGAGAAGTCGCTGATTCTCCTGAAGAAGCAATTAAAAAAGCTTACAAGAGAGGAGAAACAGATGAAAATATTTTGCCGACAGTTATTTTAAAGAACAACTTGCCCGTAGCTAGATTAGATAAAAATGATAGTTTAATTTTTTTTAATTTTAGATCTGATAGGGCAAGACAATTTACTAAACTATTTGTAGAAGTCAGCCCTGAAATAAAAAAAAATGATAAGCTCCCTCAAGCAGAGAAAATAGAATCTTTGTATTTTGTTTCGATGGGGGATTTCGGTCCAGATATGGATGTGCATACCGCTTTTATGAGTAGCTCTCTAAAAAATTCTTTGCCAATAGCTCTTGAAAATAAAAAACAATTTTATATTGCCGAAGGAGAAAAATATGCGCATATCACTTATTTTTTTAACGGGGGTTATGCTGATAGTATAAATGGCGAAGACAGATTAATGGTGCCATCCTTAGCGGTGGGTTCTTATGCTAAAGCACCTGAAATGTCAGCCGAAAAAATTACCAATTTTGTTTTGGGAAAGATGAGAAATTCACAGTATGATTTTTATGCTATTAATTTTGCCAATGCTGATATGGTAGGACATACGGGAGATATAAAGGCCACTGTACAAGCAGTGGAATTTGTGGATAAAAAATTAGCAATGCTTTGGGAAGAAATTAACAAAAGAAAGGGGAGTCTAATTGTTACAGCTGATCATGGCAATGCGGATAATATGATTGATATAATCGATGGCAAAGAATTCCCTAATACCTTTCATACTAAAAATAAAGTTATTTTTTCTGTTTTGGGAGATAAATTTAAAAATAGGGAACTGAAGCTGGGGGGGAAATTGGGCAATATTGCCCCGACAATTTTAGAAATTATGGATTTAAAAAAACCTAAAGAAATGACGTGTGATTCATTATTGAACTAAAAATAACAATATAAAAACCGCCTAAAAAAATATTTGGCGGTTTTTTATTGAAAGAATGTTGTTATTTTTTCTTAGTAACTTTTTTGGGCGAAGTTTTCTTTTCTTTAGCTAGCTTAGTTTCTTTTTTGGCCTTTTTAGCACTTTTAAGTTTAGCGGAGGCTTCAGCTAATTTCTTGAATCTTTCTACTCGACCAGCTGTGTCAACTACCTTTTTGTCTCCTGTAAAGTAAGGATGACATTGAGAGCAAATTTCCACTTCAATATTCTCTTTAGTGGCTCCTGTTTCTAAAATCGCGCCACAAGCGCATTTGATAGTTGTTGCTGGATAATATTTTGGATGAATGTCTTTTTTCATATTTTTTGTTAGTTCTCTGCCCAATAGCTCGAACATGAATAAATTTATCTTTGATAGTACAAAGGGAATACTAGCATAGAAAAAAATAATTGACAAGTGCGTCGATTTTGATATACTATCTTATGTGCTTAGTTGGCATGAAATTTTTGAATTTGATGTCAAATAATGTCATAAAAACATGCTTTTTTACTGGGCTCGTTCCTGTCTCAATTTTTTGAGATTATGAGCTAAAAACAGAAAAAGCAGAGGATTAATTAATTTAATAAAAAAGGAAAAAATGAGTGATATCGAAAAAACATCTACCGGAGAAGATGTAAAAAAAGACTCCGAAAAAGTTAATGCATTAGAAGAAAGATACAAATTAGATTTTTCTGATAATGAAATAAGTTTAGACAAGATGCTAAAAAACGGTGTTCATTTTGGGCACAATAAATCTTGTAAGGATCCAAGAATGAACAGATATATCTTTGGAGCCAAGAGAGGAATTAACATAATTGATTTACAAAAGACAGAAGAGGAGCTAAGGCGAACAATAGAATTTGTTAAAAAATTAAAAGATGAACAGAAACAAATTCTATTTGTAGGAACAAAAAAACAAGCTAAGACTATCGTAAAAAACGCTGCGATTGCTTCCGATATGCCTCATGTTACCGAGAGATGGTTAGGAGGAACTTTTACTAACTTTGGTGTGATTAAAAAGAGAGCTCAATATTTGAAAGAATCCCAAGAGCAGATGGCAACGGGAGGATTTGATAAATATACTAAATTAGAAAAACTTAAGAAATTTGAAGAATTGGAAAAATTAGAAAAGAAGATGGGAGGACTAAAAGAAATGAGAAATTTGCCCGCCGCTATCTTTATTTCTGATATTAAAACTGATGAAATAGCTTTAAAAGAAGCGCTTAATGCCAAAATTCCGGTTATCGCCATCGTGGACACTAACGTAAATCCAAATACGATAGATTATCCGATTCCAGCTAATGATGACGCAGTTTCTTCAATAAAAACTATAATGGAATATTTAGTCGGTTCAATATTAAAATAAAATTTAGCGATTAAAATTATGTCTTTAGAACAAATAAAAAAAATAAGAGAACAAACAGGCGCAGGAATGGTAGATGTAAAAAAAGCCCTAGATGAATCTCAAGGTGATGAAGCTAAGGCTATAGAGATTTTAAGAAAAAACGGTCAAGCCAAAGCCCTAAAAAAAACTGATAGAGAAGCTAAGGAAGGAGTGATTGGCTCTTATACCCATTCTAATAATAAAATTTGCGCAATGATTAAACTTTATTGCGAAACAGATTTTGTGGCAAGGAATGAAGAATTTAAGGAATTAGCTAGAGATATCGCAATGCATATCAGCGCAATGAATCCAAGGTTCTTGAATCCAGAAGATGTCAGTGATGAAATTGTTGAGAAAGAAAAAGCAATTTGGATAGAACAACTTAAAAACGAAGGAAAATCTCAGGAAATCACTGATAAAATAATGGTGGGTAAAGAGAAGAAATTTAGAGAGGAAGTTTCCTTATCATCTCAACCTTTTGTAAAAAATCCAGATATCACCATAAAGGATTTAGTTACTGAGAAAATTGGAAAAATTGGAGAAAATATTCAATTAGGCGAGTTTTCTCGTTTTGAATTATAGAATAGACCAAATTTCGATGCGTTTAGCTTTGTCTTTAAGTGTGCTATAATGTGAATAAGAGGGGTGATTTGTTTTGTTAAAACTATTTGATTATGTTTAAATATTTGGTTAATTTGTGCGGTTGGGGAGATTTGAAAGTGTGTTTGAGCAACGTCGAATTCAAAAAAGGAGATAAGGTTATAGTTGAGGATGAATCGGGAAATATTTTGGGAACTATAAAAAATTTATTAGATTCATCGGAGAAAAAAGGAAATGAAGAAGAGATATTTAATATTTTGCGGGAAGCCACAGAGAGAGATTTGAAAAATTTTGAAAAAAATTCAAAAAAAGGAAAAGAAATCTTGGACATCTGTCGAAAAGAAGCTAAGCGCATGGAATTGGAAATGAAATTTGTCGATGTTTTTACGACTTTAGGAAAGGGAACAATTATTGTTACTTTTATTGCGGATGGAAGAATAGATTTTCGTCAATTGGTAAAAAATCTTTCTCGAATTTTTCATCGTTCGGTGCGAATGAGACAAATCGGTTCTCGAGACGAAGCTCGAAATTTGGGGGGATGCGGAATTTGTGGCAAAGAATTATGTTGCGTAAAATTTTTGGGTGAAATTCCTAGTATTTCAACTGATATGGCAAAAGTTCAAAATGTGGCGCAAAGAGGATCGGATAGGATATCGGGAATTTGTGGTAGATTAATGTGCTGTTTATCGTATGAATCGGAGCAATATCGAGAAATGCTCAAGGGATTACCTGAAGTAGGAAGTACGCTTAAAACCAAAAAAGGAACAGGTGAAGTAATCGAACTGAGTCCCTTGGAGCAAACTATTAAGGTAAGGCTAACTACCGGTGAATATGTAATAATTAAAAAAGAAGATTTAAAATAAAAAAGATGTTTTACTTATATTTTATTTTGCCTCCAGTCGTGATAGTTATAAGTTTGGCAATTATTATTTTTTTGATTTCCAAGAGATCATTAGAAATTGCTAAGGAAATTGAAAATGGAGAAGACGGTAAAATCGAAAGTAGAATTTCTATGGAATTCAAAAGTAGGTGGTTGCATTTTTTGGAAAAAATTGCTCACATTTTTAAAGTACTTTCGCTAAAAACTCATAACTGGACAGAGAAGCGGTTGACTTTTATAAAGAATAGAAAAAATGAAATTGAGTCAGACTTAGATAAAAAGGATTTTGAAGAAAATGGTTTAGGCGGGTTAGTGGAGAGCAAAGATGAAATTTTGGGAGAATTGGTTGAAAGTGAGCCTGTCGTTAAGGAAGTAGTAAATTCCATGGATGCTGTAAGAAATAACAGTACAGAGAAAAAAGGAGGAATTTTTAACAGAGGTCGTGGCATAAAAAAAGAAGAATTGGACATTCGAGATGCTCGTGAAGAGAGAATTATGATAAGTAAAGAAGCTACTTATCCCGAAGAAAATAAAGAGGAATTAGAAAGCCTTTTGGTAGAAAGGATTGCTTCTGATCCGCGGGATATCGAAGCTTATGAAAGATTAGGAGATTATTACGTTAGTCAAGGAAATAAAGTTGATGCAGAGTCTTGTTATAAACAAGTTCTCAAGCTTAATCCTCAAAGCTTAAGTGTAAGAAACAAATTAAGCAGATTTAAGCGAAAAAGATTTTAAACTGTTTACAATTATTTAATTTTAGAATAGAATTGATAAGTGTTTGTTTTTTATTTGGTTAAAGAATTGAAGATAAATTAAAGATAAGCCACCTTAGCTCAGTTGGTAGAGCAACTGTTTTGTAAACAGTAGGTCGTCGGTCCGCCATGTCATCCGACATGACGCCCTATCGAATGATAGGGCGAGCCTTAGATGAAGAAGATAAAAATGCTATTTAAAATATTTAATATAAGAAATAATTATGCCACCTTAGCTCAGTTGGTAGAGCAACTGTTTTGTAAACAGTAGGTCGTCGGTCCGAGCCCGACAGGTGGCTCACAAAATGATATTATAATAATAAAGTGGACTGCATATGTTTTATGTCTATATTTTATTGTTAAAAAACAATCAATTGTATACTGGCTTTACTAATGATCTGAAAAGAAGGATAGCTGAACACAAAAGAGGTGAAGCAGAGTTTACAAGCAAGAGATTACCTGTTAGACTTATTCATTATGAAGTTTATGCAGTAAAAGAAGATGCAGAAAGGAGAGAAAAATATTTAAAAACAACTGAAGGCAAAAGATTTTTAAAGCAACAACTTAAAGAATTATTTTGCAAGTTAGATATAAAGAAGTAAATAGTGGGTCGGTGGCAGAGCGGTCAATTGCATCAGACTGTAAATCTGACGACTTCGGTCTACGGCGGTTCAAATCCGTCCCGGCCCACAAAAAGTGAATTAAAGGAATAAATTGCAAGAAATAAGATACGGACAAATTAAAAAAAGGAAAAATCATATATTTGAATTATTTTTGTGAATTGTGATTTGATGTTTGTTTGGAAATTGTTTTTTGGTACTTGGGAATTTGCGCACGGTGCCGTTGTAGCTCAGATGGTAGAGCATTTCCATGGTAAGGAAAAGGTCCGCAGTTCGATTCTGCGCAACGGCTCAGGGAATTTAATTTAAGAAATAATTTAAATCAGCTTGTAGGTTGTAGAAGTTAGCTTGTAGTTAATCTAAAAAGCTATTACCTAAAAAGCTATCAGTTAAAAATATGGCTAATGAAAATTTAGTGAAAATGAGATGTGGGGAATGTAAAAATATCAATTATTATACAGGACGAAACAAGAAAAAAATCAAAGAGAAATTGGAAATGAAAAAGCATTGTAAATTTTGTAAAACTCATACACTACATAAGGAAATGAAGAAGTAATATCGGTATTTTTTTAAGATCGTGTTAGAATCCTTATAGGGAGTTGTATAACCTATAATTAGTGTTCCATGAAACACAATCTTAAATTAAAAGAGAGAGCAATCAGCTTAAGAAAAAAAGGTTTTTCATTTAGAGAAATTAGTGAAATTTTGTATATTTCAAAAAGCACTGCAAGTTTGTGGTTGAGAGATATTGAATTATCAGCAAATGCTAAGAACAGAATTGAAAAATTAGGTATAGATGGCAGAGAAAAGGGAAACGCTACGAGACGAGAAGCTACAGAAAAAGAAAATGAATTAATACATAGAAAAAGTGAAGAAATATTAGAAGAACTTAAGAATATCGAAAATAATATTTCATTTTCTAAGTTAGTTTGTGCCGTACTATATTGGTGTGAAGGTGGTAAATTAGATGGAGGCAGGATGTCTTTTATTAATTCTGATCCTAATATGGTTAGCTATTTTTTAAAAATGTTTCGAAAATCATTTGTTATTTCTGAAAGCAAATTTAGAATATCAATTCATTTACATTCTTATCATAATCCTAAAAAACAAATTGAGTTTTGGTCAAAAGTGACAAATATTCCTTCAAAGCAATTTATTAAGCCTTTCCTTAAAAAGAATTCAGGAAAGATTAAGAGAGAGAATTACCCAGGTTGCATAAGTGTTCGTTATTATGATTATAGAATTAGGAAGGAGTTAATTGATTTGTACAAAACGTTATCAAAATAATACTGCGGGATTCGTATAGTGGTAATATGGGGCTCTCCAAAAGCTCTGACGTAGGTTCGATTCCTACATCCCGTGCACTTGAGAATAGAACTGAAATTGAGGCTTGCATAAGCCTCTTTTTTGATTCTGATAGTTAGTATTACATATAAAAAGTAGTTAATTTATCTTATTTTATCATAATATTAACGATATATTGACAATAATACGTTAATACTGTATACTTAATGTATAATATTAACTAAAAAATATGCCAATTACAAATCCAATTAAAAAGCGCATTGGGGCACTAAAAAGTGAATATGACAAACTTCGCAAAGGGAAAGAGTCCCTGCTGGTTTTACTTGATGAGGCTGAAATTCCAGAGAGTGTTTATAATTCTAATGCTATTGAAAATTCAACTTTAACATTAAAAGAAACTGAAAAAATCCTTTTGGAAATGGAAGTTTCTCGCGATGTGAGCGTGCGAGAAGTTTATGAGGCAAAAAATTTGTCTAGGGTTATTAACTATATCCGAGATAAATCCAAAGAAAAAGATATTGATAAGGAATTAATTTTATTGCTCCATCAGATGTTGATTGGCGGAATTAATGATGAATTCGCAGGACGACTGCGAAAAACTGGTGAGTATGTGCGAGTTGGAACACATGTGGCTCCAGCTCCAGAAAAAGTTGATTCAATGGTTGATGATATATTAAGTTATTATACTAACAATTTAGACAAATATTTTTTAGACAAGATTGCCAAATTTCATTTGGACTTTGAGACAATTCATCCTTTTTGTGATGGCAATGGAAGAATTGGCAGGGTTCTTATGAATTATCAATTTTTAAGGCTTGGACTTCCAATGATAATTATTCGTGACAAGGAAAAAGCACAGTACTATAAATCATTTGGTGATTATCGCCATCAGGAAAATTCAAAGACAATGGAAAAAGTTTTATCTCTGGCCTTGATGGAATCATTGCATAAAAGAATCACATATTTGAAAGGTGAAGAAATTGTTAAATTATCTGAATATGCAAAAAAGAATTCGCAGTCAGTGCATGCACTTTTGAATGCTGCCAGAAGACAAAATATCCCAGCCTTTAGGGAAAAAGGTGTCTGGAAAATCGGTGTGTAATTCGTATATAATAATAAATTAGAAAAATAATTTATGAAACTTTTTATACTCTTGATGATCAAGGTGCAATTAAAATTATTGATAGCGAAATGAGTATAATTTCAGAAGGTATGTGGAAGAAATTTAACTAAAAATTAATCAGATGAAATTGAGTTAATAAAGTAAATCTGCTAGTGTGATATATTCATTTATACAGGAGAGATAATTGGGATATCCTTTATTTGAGCCTCCATGCTAAGATCTGGGATATAAATATATCCCTTTTTATTCATAAAAATAGTTTTAACGTCCCTGACGACCCCGTGCAAATGACAAAAAACGCCTAAAAAAGGGCGTTTTTCTATTTTTAATTAACACATACAAGGAAAATATTTGACAAAGTACTAGTTTTGTGCCATCATAAAAAGTTGAATTAATTGATAAGTATCAAACAATTCACATTAGCCCTTTGAGAATTTACAGTCGAAAAGAACAAAACTAAACGAAATTAAACCATTTAATTACACACAAGGAGACAGACAGTGGAAGCGAGAATTTATTTCAATAAGAAATCAGCTTTGCGGAGGATGGTAAAGGCGGGGATTCTTAATGAAGGCGAAGGCGAAAAAGAATCGGGTTATAATTATACCAGTCTTGGAGTCGCCACGGTAATACGTGAAAATGGAAACCCCGAGGTCTATGTCAAGTTTAATGATATGGTTAATCTTGAGGTTCATCGGATTTTCAAGGGCCTTAAGATTTTAAAGGTGACTATCTACGATACCATTCTCAAAGAAGAAAATCATCACATCAAGCAGGGCACTGACAGTATGGGCAAGGCCGTATATTCTGTGACATATGCAGATAAGAAGTTTGAAGTGCCAACGGCATGTATACATTCCAGCGCTTATGCATATCGATCTGTCATCACAATTCGCGTCGGAAGCGTAAATATCCAAAGTGCCGTTGATTGCTATAAGAAAATACGCGAAGGTCAGTCTTCTGAAAAATGGAAGGGCGACAATGGAATTCCTTCGCATTGCGGATTGTCCCAGACGCTTGATTCCTAGGGTTAACGTAGTCTCGTAGTAGTAAAATCGACTGTTTTTTCGAAATAGGCTAATGGGTGGACAAATATGTAATTCAAAAAAGAAACGATTCTTTTAATAAAAATTAAAAGAAAACGACTTTGGAGATTATATTGCTGTCCACCTTTTTTATTTTATTAAAATCATCGCTCGTTCCATTTTTTTACTAACAAATTCCCAATTTTCCACCATCAAAGTTCGAAGCGTATACCTTCTTCCGTGCAAATGACAAAATAAGGCTCCGTAAAGCCTTATTTTTCGTATTAAACTAGTCTATATTTGTCAGCCCCTTGACAAATATTTTTATATATGCTAAAATGTCACATGATCAAGAAGTAAGTGATTATAGAGCACAGCGTGATTGGATATCAAGCTTCCTAGGTAAGCAGATAATCTAATCAATTTGTAGCAAAGCAATAACATTGTAACATCGCAGAAAATTTTCCAAAAACGTTGCTTAGTTGTTAATTGAATTATCGTAGTTTGTTTGTTTCAAAAAATTGAAATTGCATATCGATATGAAAAAAGTCAGTTCAGTTGTTTTCCTAGGTAAGGCATCTAGGACTGGCAAAGAAGTACTCGAAGTACAAAAACGAAGCCCTCATGCTAATGCGCATTGAGGGCTCTTTATTTTTTTATATTATATTTGTTGCATTAAGGCTTGAGCACGTTGTAATCTGACATCAATTCTGTTCCAATTTTCCAAAATGTTGTTTCTAGTTGTATTTACTACGGCGTGTATACTGAAAATGGTTTCTTTCTGGGGGCTGTTTTTTTAATTTCCAATTAAATTGACAGTAAAATATTTATAAGTTAAGCTATTTTTATCAATTCTGCAGGTCAGAATTGAAGTTCCTTATAGCGGGGAGATTACCCCATAATTTTTTGCCTTGCTGGTCAAGGTGAAACAAAAAAGGAGAGCATTATGAACGAGGACGACAGAAAGGAAATGGAAGAACGAGAGAAAAAAATGTGTTTGCCGGAACTGATCATAGACGCAACTTGGGCTTTCCGCCATCCAATTTTACGCGAATGGGTCAAGGAAGCTCCTTCAGTCAATTCTATTGATAACTTCGTTAGCTCGCAATTCAGAGATTTCGGGCATAAAATAGAATTGATAAGGTTGATGAGAAAGGCAGTGAAGGCTTGGAAAATGATCGCGAAAGAAAATAGATCGGATTATTTGCAGACTCCTGAGGGGTGGCGTCTATCAGATATGTTTATCTTTGGTTTACCTACCGATTTTCCTGGTCGATTTGAAAAGAGTCGTCTAGATTTCGCTACACGTATAATGTTTTTGCCTGATTTTTTAAGGGCGGTTGATTGCTCTACCTGGCCTCTTTTTCTGAGGGAGTTTTGCTCTGAAAAAGATTCTGATACGGCGACAAGTAGCGTTGACTGTTGGAGTGGCATAAGTAGCATTGATAATTTTTTTGCCCCAAAAGAACTTGGGGAGAAGTTTTGGCAAGGAAACGAAGCGGAGGCTTACGAGGGAAATATCCAAGAGCTTAGTGAACTGGGTTATAAACTATCTTTTGTCGAAGAAAAAACCGGTGATGGTCGCCCCATTGCTTGTGCAAATATTTTGTTTCGGAATTTTGGAATTTGCACTCGAATCGTCAGGATTAAACCTAAAAAAGAAGGGCAATATTCCAGATTTTACAAAACGGTTTGTATTCGTGATAAACGTTATGGCGATATGACTCAGGTGATTAAGATCTCTCAACCTATTGATTGTGTCAGGTCCAATGACGAAGGAAGAGTTGTGTATTCAAAACGAATCGCCTTACATCGTCATTTGTATATGAATCTGCAGATAGAGTATGGTTTTGATAAAGAATTTAAACTTTTTATTTATCCAGAGCATACTTCTTATGATTCCTGTAGTTTTATCAGACTTGAGGCAGCCAATGCTCAACAAAGTTTGCTTTTTCAAGAAGGTCAATTGGCCCCTGCACCCGAAGAAATAATGAAAGCGATGGTTGTTTTGTATCCGGAGTTCATTAAAATTTGGGAGCATAGTATTCGGAATCGCAAGGTTTCATTGGAATCGATTTTGGGTCAAGAAATGATCAAAAATCCTCCAGATTCATTGTTAAAGTTTTTTAGCGGAGAAAAATAATTTCTAATTTCCAGTGGTTTGCCTAACGGCGAATCACTGGTTTTTATTTTATTGAAATTTACTTTATTCTGGAATAATTTAGTTATAAGATACATGCAAGTAAATAAGTCACCAAAAAGAGAAGTTATTAAAGGCAGCGTTGGCTTGACTTTTTGTATGTTTCATAATATGCTTTAGTGTCAATCAGGAGTTATCTGTTTGTGTGTTGTTCATTTTATTATGGCATATAGGATTAATTCATCATTCATAAATAAGAAAAAAGGGAGGTTTTTATGGGTATTGCTTATGAATCGGGTCGTGTTATTCCAATATTGGGTCGCCTATTTTTTGTGGCAATGTTGGTAATTCCGGCTATTGTTGGAATTTATACTCGGTCTTGGATGTGGTTTTTCATTTTACTGTTGGTAGAATGCCTCCTTCTTTTTGTGTTGTTTAAGACGGATGACAGGTGGGGTTTGTCTAAACACTTGGAAAAGAAGGTATTAGCTCCTCCAGAAAAAAAATAATCAATTGCAAAACTTTGTGAAAATAAACGGTTTGTTATGAAAAATAATGAGCCGTTTTAAATTTGCAGAGATCTGCTTTACTAAGGGATAATTTAAACGTAAAATACATGTAAATAAATTACCAAAAAGAGAAGTTATTAAAGGCAGTCTTTAATAATCACTTTTTATGATATAATTAAAATATAATTTTTTACTTTATCGTTATGTTTAAGTCGCCCGAAGCTAACATGCCAAAACCGCTTGAAAAAATAACAAGGTCTGATATTTCAAGAGAAATGCCTAGTGTAGGCGAAACAGAAATTGTGATGCAGAGACACGAAAAGTATATCAGAGATGTCGAGCATGAAAGATCAGGCAGTCTCGAACGAGAAGATGCAAAAAAAGCTTACGAGCAAACAGTGGAAATTTTAACAAACAAATTTGAAGATCTATCAGGTGATGAGCGTAAAAATGTTGATATTTTGGTAATTGCTAGCAATACTGACTATGGAAAAGCCAAGGGTATGCGAAGCTTTGAAACAGCTAGCGAAGTTGTAAAAGGAGTACTAGATGTATTTAAAAAATACGATTTGAATAAGAATCAGCTTTTGAATTCGAGAACGGGGGTAAGTGAAAAAAATGATAGTCCAGTTCCGACAAAAAATAAAGCTATTCAAGAACCAAGATTCATAAATCAATCACCAGAGTTTTTCGAATATTTAAAATCCAAGTATGGTAGTTTGACGCAACAATTTTGGCAAGCTTTTGAAGAAGATTGGGAAAAAGATGAAAGAAAAAAATTGGGAGCTGAAGGGCCAGAGGATATTTTGATGCGATATAACAAATTTATAGAAACTTTAAAAAACTTTTCAGATTATTATCATAAAAAACATTCCGGAAAAAGACTTATCATTTGGCCGGTTTCTCATTATGACACAATCAGTCCTTATACTAAAAATAAAGTAGCAGAAATGAATTCTAATAATTATCTGGCAGTTGATTACGGTGCTGGGATTAGCCTCAATATTAATTGCAAAGGGAAGGTTAGTAGCAAAATTCAAGGGAGGGAATATGAAATAACTTAATCTTAAAAATATATGTTTCAAATTTTTTGTGATGGAGAGGATGTCCTAAAAAAGTTTCGGGAAAAATATGTTACTCATACTAAGGGATTTTTTATTTTGGCACCCTCAGGAAGCGGTAAAACTTATTTTGTAAAAAATCAAGCAAAACAAGACTGGATAGATGGTGATGAGATTTGGATGGCGACAAATGCACATCCGCAGACCAATTGGTGGACAGAAGGTATCGATGTGATAAATGAAGTTGAACAAAAAAGTGATATCATCACCAAGCAAGCCAAAGAGGCGGGATTATGGATTATGGGCGCCTCTTGTTATTGGTTGATGCCAGATGCTATAGTTTTGCCTGATTGGAGTATAAATAAGAAATATATCAAATATCGAGAAGCAAATAATTATGACGGTGGGGCAAAGAGTGATGCCTTAGATCAAGTTAAAAATCATCGAAAATATATGCAAAAAATTGCTCGAAAAAATAAGATACCAATTTTTAAATCAATTGGGGAGGCTGTTGATTATTTAAAAAATATATAATCCAAAGAGATAGTAAAATCTTGTAGGCAGTTTGTGGTTATGAGCGTTAGTTATTATATGAGATATGTAAAAATATCTTTAAATAAAAAATAGACAGAGCACCCTTATTTGTAGGGTGTTTTTTATTAAACTAAAATCAATTTGACATATTTTAATAAATGATATACTATTCTAATATAAATTAGTATAGATTATTTATGGAATTTAAATGTTGTGATGGAAAATTTGTCAAAAAAGAATGCATTAGTAAAGCCTATGCTTTTTTGCGAGTTATTTCGGATAAAAACAGATTACAAATTATCTGTGTTTTACAGGGAGGCTCTAAGTATGTTTGTGATATTTTTCCTATTTTAGGTATTTCAGAAAAACTAGCCTCGCATCATCTAGGGAAACTTAAAAAAATTGGATTATTAAATGAGAAAAGAGAGGGTAATTTTATTCGTTACGGTTTAAATAAAAAAGTAATTAAAGATTATAAAAAGATTATTAATCAATTAATAAAATAAAAATGAAAAATATTTTTTCACCAAGAAGAGTTTCTCAAATTATCATTGTTGGGATTGTGTTTTTTTTGACTATCGGCCACTTAAGATATGGCATTGAAAAAGCGGCGCCGATTGATGCCTATTGTCCCTTTGGGGCTTTTGAGGGACTTCTGACTTATGTCACTACCGGAGAATATTTGCAAAGAATTTATGCTAGTTCATTTATTCTAATGGGAATAGTTTTGATCTTAACTCTTTTGTTTGGGAGAGTTTTCTGTTCACATCTTTGTCCGTTGGGAGCGCTTCAAGAATGGATACGCGCTTTGGGCAAAAAGATTGGGTTCAAAAAAGACGTGGAGCTTCCCAAATCGGTTGATAAATATGCTAGATATATAAAATATATAATTTTATTGGTGATTATTTATTTTTCATATAAAACTGGAGAGCTGATTTTTAGAGGATATGACCCATTTAACGCTTTGATGCATCTAGGCGAAGAATTTGATGAAAAAGTAGTGGGTTATTTAATCTTAGTGGTCTTACTTATTGCCTCATTATTTTCAAAAAATTGGTGGTGTCGATATTTTTGTCCATTGGGAGCAGGATTAGGAATTTTAAAAAAAATAAGTCCTTTTAAAATCAAAAGAAATGAGACGACTTGTGTCAGTTGCGGGATATGCGATGAAGTTTGCCCTGCAAATTTAAACATTGGTAACGCTAAAGAGGTTAATTCAGCGGATTGCATTAGTTGTCTCAATTGTATAAAGGATTGTCCACAAAGTAGTTTGAAGGCGACAACAATGGGAAAAGAAATTTCAAAGAAATCATTTAGCTGGATAATAATGATAGCATTTTTTGTTATGTTGGGTTTGGTTATGTTGACGCCTATCTGGAAAACCAAAGTTCCTTCTAATTTAATTGGAGACAATGGCGAGTTAAATATTTCCAATCTACGAGGTAGCAATACGCTAGAATATCTGCTAGACACCACAAAAATTCCTTTGTCGGTGTTTCAAGAAAAACTTAATCTTCCTCAAGGAGTGGATAAAAAAACTAAATTAAAGGATATTGGGACAAAATATGACATAAAGAAAGCAGATGGGTCATTTATTGAGATGGAGGATTTTAAAACAGTAGTGGAAGAATTTTCTAATCAAAAAATTAAATAATTAATTAATAAAAAAATATGAGCAAAGTAATAGAATTAACTGATCAAAATTTCGATCAAGAAGTTTTAAAAAGTGATAAACCAGTGTTAGTTGATTTTTGGGCCTCTTGGTGCGGACCATGTCAAATGATGGCTCCTATTATCGAAAATTTGGCAGAAGAAATGGACGGAAAGGCTAGGGTAGGAAAGATTAATGTGGATGAAAATGGATTGATGGCTTCAAACTACGGCATAATGTCTATCCCCGCTTTAAAAATTTTCAAAAATGGAAAAGTTACCAAAGAATTTGTGGGTATCCAATCTCAAGAAAATTTAAAAAAAGCATTGGAATAATAATCCGAATTATCAATACATCATTGTTGAAAAATAGATCATAAAAGAGGCTGGCCAATGCCTCTTTTATGTTTTTATTTTTCTGGGGTAGTTAAAAATTTAATATTATATATTAAGAGAAAAAAATAATGTATAATGAAAATAGTTAGAGTTTATTTTTGATAAAACATTTTTTTATGAAACCAGTGAAGGACAAAATCGAATACAGCGGAGTCACGGAAAAACAAGCTAAAAAAATTATTGCGCGAGAAGGATTTAATGAACTTCCTTCACAAAAAAAACAGAGTGCTTTTTCAATATTTTTAGGTGTCATTAAGGAACCTATGCTACTCATTCTAGTTACGGCGGGATCAATTTACTTTTTGATAGGAGAATTGCAAGACGCTTTGATACTTATTTCTTTCATTATTGTGGTTATTGGAATAACTTTTTATCAAGAGCATAAAACCGAAAAAACATTGGATGCCTTGCGTAATCTTTCCAGTCCTAGGGCTTTAGTTATAAGAGATGGTGACCAAAAAAGAATTTCCGGTCGCGAAGTGGTACGTGGGGATATCATGATAATAAGAGAAGGTGACCGCATTGCTGCTGATGCATTAATTTTAAATTGTGAAAATTTATATGCGGATGAATCTCTTTTGACTGGAGAATCTGTTCCTGTTCGAAAATCCGAAAGAAATGAAGACAATAAATCAATTAAAATAGGCGCTACGAATGTTTCTCTCGTGTATGCAGGTTCTTTGGTGGTCAGTGGCCGAGGCGTTGCAAAGGTTTTATTTACGGGAATTAATACAAAAATTGGGAAAATCGGCAAAAGCTTAGAATCAATCACTAGCGAAGACACTCGTTTGAGTAAAGAAATTTCCAAGGTGGCACGTTGGATGGGAGCGTTTGGTATCATTGTTTGTATCGCTTTCGTTCTTGTTTATTATTTTGCAAGAGGCAATTTTTTGGAAGGTTTTTTGGCGGGATTAGCTTTAAGTATGTCGATGCTTCCCGAAGAATTTCCCGTGGTTTTAATAATCTTTTTTACATTAGGAGCTTGGCGTATCTCAAAAAAAATGGTTTTAACTAGACGTTCCGCTGCTATTGAAACGTTGGGTGCTGCAACAGTTCTTTGTACTGATAAAACTGGGACACTTACTGTAAATAAAATGAAATTGGATATTCTTTATTCTAAGGAAGAATTTTTCGAAATAAAAAATACAAAAAATAATGATTTGCCATTAAAATTTATCAATTTGCTTGAGATAGGATTACTTTCCAGTCAGCAAGATCCATTTGATCCTATTGAAAAAGAACTTAAAAAGTCTTGCGCTAGATGTTTAATTAATAAAAAAGAAACATTAGATGATTCATTTCTAATCAAAGAATATCCTTTGTCAAAAGAATTAATTGCCCTGTCGCATGTTTGGAAAACAAAAAATAATAATTATTTGATAGCTTCTAAAGGAACACCAGAGGCAATTTTGGATTTATGTCATATTACCGAAGAAGAAAAAAAGAAATTGTTGAAAGTTGTAAATGATATGTCTGGTAGAGGTTTAAGAGTATTGGGAGCAGCAAAGGCTAATTTTTCCAAGAGTGAATTGCCAAATAATCAGCACGACTTTGATTTTAAATTTGCTGGATTTTTTGGTTTTGTTGACTTGCCGAGAAATACAGCTTCAGGAGCAATCGCGCAAGCCTACCAAGCGGGCATTAGGGTGATTATGATAACCGGAGATTATCCCGGAACTGCTCAATTTATTGCTAAAAAAATTGGTATTAAAAATCCAGAATTATTTATCTTGGGTGATGAAATGAGCAAGATGCATCCGTATGAGCTCAAAGAAAGAATAACAAAAACAAACATTTTTGCGCGAGTGGCGCCGGAACAAAAACTACAAATTATTGATGCACTTAAATCGAATAATGAAATAGTGGCAATGACAGGTGATGGAGTTAATGACGCTCCAGCACTTAAAGCTGCTGATATCGGGATTGCGATGGGGCAACGGGGTACAGATGTAGCCCGCGAAGCTTCGGCGTTAGTTCTTTTAAATGATGATTTTTCTTCTATTGTGGATGCAGTTCGTTTGGGACGACGTATCTATGCTAATTTAAAAAAAGCTTCGGGTTATATTTTGGCTGTACATATTCCAATTGCTGGAGTAGCGCTTTTGCCATTATTTTTTAATTTTCCGGTGGTACTTTTGCCAGCGCATATTGCTTTTTTGGAATTAATAATTGATCCTGCTTGCTCGACAGTTTTTGAATCCGAAAAAGAATCATCAAGCACGATGCATCGACCACCAAGAGATGTCAACGATTCCATTTTTAACAAAAGAACCGTTGGGGTAAGCTTATTACAAGGACTTGGAATTTTATTAACAACTTTTTTATTATTTTTTTATGCGATTAAAACAAATAGAAGCGAAGAAGCTGTTCGTTCATTTGCCTTTGTTTCACTTGTTTTATCAAATCTTATTTTAATAGTAGTTAATCTTTCTTGGCACAAAACAATGTACAGAACTATTTTGACTAGAAATAAGGCATTGCTTTTTGTCATAGGTGGAGCAATTATTTGTCTTTTTATTGTTTTATATGTGCCTTTCTTTTCTAATTTGTTTCATATGGCTCCAGTTAGTATCGGAGAATTGTTATTAATTAGTGTAGTTTCAGTGGCAAGTTTATTGTGGTTTGAGATATTGAAGTTATTTAAATTTAAATTTTATTAATAAAAAGCATATTATATAGTAAAATAGATAGGCACGGGGCTAGTTTAATGCTATAATAACGTTAATTAACAATTTAATTTAAATTTATGGGAATTGCACGAACATTAATAAGTGTTTTAGTATCAATTGTGGAGCTTTTGCTGTCGCTTCGTTTTATCTTTAAATTTTTTGCGGTTAATACACACACTCCTTTTGTGGCTTGGATTTATAATGCTACAACTTCACTAGTGAAACCCTTTGTGGGGATTTTGCCAAGTCTAGATTTAGGAGGGTTTGTAATTGATTTTGCTACCCTGATTGCACTTGTAGTTTATGTCTTAGCGGGGTATTTGGTGTTACAAATATTTCCTCGCATAGATTCTCAATATTAGAAATTTTAAACTTACACATTAAATCTTTTACAAAAAATCAATCCTGAACTTAATTTTTGAGTTCAGGATTGGTTTGATAGGATAATTTAGCCTTTTTTACGCGCATTTCTCAAATCAGAAATTTTAGATCGAACTTCTTTCATACAGGCGTGATTTGGGGGCAAAATTAATCTGATATTAATCCATCGATTGGCAATATTCATTACCCGCGCGTCTTGTAGAAGCTTGTCTACTGCGTTGTTCCATTCGGGGGAATATCTTTCGGCAGAATGAGCGATAGAAAGCCAGTGAGATGGTATGGTTGCAGTTTCAACCATTTTTTCAAAAAATTTCTTTTCCCATCTTGGGTAGTCTCCGCGAGCAAAGACAAGACCTTCACTAAAATGATGAAATCCCTTTGAAAGAGAAAAAAGCTCCTTCCACTGGTAGTCGTGGACGTTTTTTAGATCAATAAGTATCTCATTGAGAACTGTTGAATAGGTTCTTTTTTTGGCCATTATTTACCTCGTTAGTATAGGATTTATAAAAGGAACTTCAGGAAATCTTTTCTAAAGTATATATTAAAACTTATAATTTTGAAAGAATGTAGAAATATGAAGAGTTTTTTTGATTTGAGGCATAATAGTGTGTTATAGTAGAATTACAAAGAGGCTAAATTAACAGAGTAAGTCTTTGATCATATATGTTAAAAACAAAAAAGTTGTATTTAAAAATAGCTATCTATTTTGTTATTTTTTTTGGTATTTTTCTTATTTATGGAATAGTTTTTTGGGGTATTTTTAAATATGATAAAGTAATAAGAGAAAACACGTCCTCCTCAAAAACAGAAGAAATTGAACCAGAGGAGGAACTGGAAGTCGAAATAATTGAAGAATCCCAAAATCAAACAACTGCTAATGAAATTGAAGATGCTACAGAGGAAGAAATATTAGAAGTCGATGCCGAACAATTGGATGTAAATAAGGAAGTTTCTGATAATGCAGAAACAGACAAAAATGTTTCTCAGGATAAATTTCCGCCTCTTCCTGAGCCAGAAAAGCAAATAAATAATTCGGATGAATTAAAAATTGGCTTTGCTACTGATTTACATGCAATGAGTACTACCTATGGAGGAAATGGTAGATATTTAAAAGAATCTTATGCTAAAAAGTTGAATTATTTTGTCGAAAAAATGAACAATGTTTTTATTCCCAACTTTATTTTATTAGACGGAGATATGATTGAAGGAACTAGAATTAATTCAACGCAAGGGAGTGAAGAATTATCTTTGGTTAAAAAAATATTAGATAGAACTGTAATCGAAAAATATTGGGCAATAGGCAATCATGATTTGCGTTCGATTACTAAAGCGCAATGGGTGAAGGTTTTGGGAATTGATTATTTATATAAATCTTTTGAGGTGGGAAATTATAAAATAATAATTTTAGATAGTAATTTCAGAAAAGATGACAGTGACGTGCGTGCCGGCAATAGTTATACTCAAGGAAAAGTTTCAGAAAAAGAATTGGAATGGTTAAAGGATGAGATTAAAGATACAAATAAAAAAGTTATCGTTTTTATGCATCATCCTCCATTGCTAGATGACGACATAGATTTGAATGTAGATTTTTTATCTAATGCTCGGGATTTACAAAATATTTTTTCTCAATATGGTGTTAGGGCTGTTTTTGCAGGACACATTGAAGACTTATATTATAAAGAAATTAATGGCGTGGACTATATTGATCTTCCTGGAATAGGCAAAAATCCTAAGTATCAGGGAGCTTTTGCAGAAA
The DNA here is from genome assembly GCA_041662245.1 of Parcubacteria group bacterium. Lineage (GTDB taxonomy): Bacteria > Patescibacteriota > Minisyncoccia > Moranbacterales > UBA9337 > UBA9337. The sequence continues at coordinate 14,391 of JBAZSW010000006.1, read as the reverse complement.
TAACAGTAAAAGAAAATAAAATTACCATCAATGTTAATTATTTAAAAGCGGACGGAACTTACCGTGTTGCGCATATTGAAAAAAATAGCGACTAATTAAATTTTTTATTTAAGGTACAATAAATTTGTTTTTAAATTATATAAAGTTTTACTATGGAATCAAAGATTAGAAAAATTCTCGAAAAAATTGAAGCTCTTAATGTTGCTCTTCGCAAGGAACAATCTAGGTTAGCTAAAAAATATGGATTCTATATTTCTCAGAAAAAAATAATATTTCTAAAAAAAATAAAAGAAAGAAATAGAACTTTTCGTATTCCAGCTTGGAAATATGCTGTTCCTAAAAATATTAGACATGCATTTTCCTTGCCTTTTATTTATTCTATGATTTTTCCGGTGGTTATTTTGGATATTTTCATAACGGTGTATCAAGCAGCAGCATTTCCATTATATAAAATTCCCAAGGTTAAACGTAAAGATTTTATCGTTTATGATAGAAGATTTTTGGATTATTTAAATATTATTCAAAAAGTTCATTGTTTATATTGTAGTTATGTAAATGGGCTTTTCGCTTATGCAGTGGAAATCGGAGCCCGTACGGAAAGATATTGGTGTCCAATTAAGGCTGCCAGCAAGATGAATGTAGCTCATGGGTGGTATAAGGATTTTGCTGATTATGGAAGTCCTGAGGAATGGAATAAAAAGTTTAATGAGCATGAAGCTTTTGAATGTTTAACTTTAAAAGATAAATAATAATTTATTATTAAAATTATTTAATATATAACATAGCGTGTATTTGAAAGAAAATTATTTTTCATACGTATCAATTGGGTAGGGAGTGTACATTATTTTATGTTACACTATAAGTACTGGAAAACTAAATAAATTAGAGCCAGTTTTTTTATTTGCAAAAAAATAAAAAGGAGGATTGTTTTGAGATTAATTGTAATTGTGATGGCTTGTTTTTTGTTATTAAGTTTTAGCATGCTTAGCGAAGCAGCGGAGCTTGGTAAAATTGAGCAAATAAAAGTTGTTCGTACGGCTTATTATAAGCCCCTGGAAAAACAAAAAAAATTTGCCAGAGGTAGTTACAGAAAAGATGTGGAGATGAATGGTTTAGGTAAAATTACTAAATCAAAAACTACTCCCAGCATAGGCACTGTTGCAGTTGATCCTAGGATTATCCCCTTTGGGACAGTGCTAATTATTCCGGGTTATGGAATTGGTGTTGCCAGAGATACTGGTAAAAAAATAAAGGGGAGGAAAATCGATGTTTTTACGGGAGAAGGGGAGGAAGCATGCAAAATTGCAGTGACTCTCGGAAGAGAAAAAATAACGATTGTAGCACTATTGTAAATGCTTTGAAAACAGGAAAGACGAAATCGTCGTTCCTGTTTTATAATTTTTTACCTCCTATTTATATATTTTTTTATTACTCTATACTATTCAAATGCGGTCGTCTGATTATGGTATTTTGTATAACGTTCTTTTTGTGATAAAGTAAAGAGTGAAATAATAGTTATGATTACATGATTAGAAAGAGCGATTTGCGACCACTAACAAAATATTTAAAACCTTATAAAAAAGATGTTTGGACAACATTTGTTTTTGTTATTTTAGAAAACAGTACCTATTTGTTTTTACCGTTGGTTTATAGTCGAGTGGTAGATACTGTTTCTCGAGGTGGATTTTTTGAAAAATCTGTTTATTTATTACTTTTAATATGGGCGGTACTCCAAATAGGTGGAGGATTATTTATGCGAGGAAGAGTAATTCTTTCCAATAAATTAGGCTATAGAGCTTCCACTGGCTTGATGAATGATTCTATAAAGCATTTAATGCGTCTGCCTCTTTCTTTCCATAAAAAAAGAAAAATTGGAGAGGTGATTCAAAAATTTTCCAGAGCAGATGATTATTTGCATGACATTATTGATTATGCCCTGTTTAGTATCGTGCCATATTTAATAACGTCCTTTTTAGCTTTCGTGGTAATTTTTTGGATTAATTGGATTCTAGCTATTATTTATATTATTTTTATAATTTTTTATGTGATTGTTACCATTAAAAAGACCAATCCCGTCATCACTTATCAAAGAAAGATAAATAAATTTTTTGAACAATATTATGGAAATATCTTTGATCGAACACCTAATATAATCAACATTAAATCAAATTCTAGAGAAGAATTTGAGGATATAAAAAATAGAGAATCGATAAATAGGGGTCTTAATATCAGCCAGCAAAGAGTGATAATGTGGATGAACTTATATTTTTGGCAAAATCTTATTTCAACTTTCTCTATTATTGCTTTATTCGGAACAGGAATTTATTTGGTAAGTAAAAATAATATAACCATTGGTCAATTTGTGATGTTAATCGCTTATATTAACTTTGTTTCTGGAGCAATAAATATGTTAGGTGGTCATTATAAAAAATTGCAAGAAGGATTGGCGACAATTAAAAGATCAGAAAAGATATTTAATGAGGTTACTGAGATTTATGATGCGCCAGATGCAATTCAATTAAAAAATACCAAAGGAGATATTGAATTTAAAAATATAGGTTTTTCTTACGAAAAAGAAATTATTTTGGAAAATATAAATTTTAAAGTATCTGCCGGAAAAATGGTAGCAATTATTGGCAAAAGTGGAGAAGGGAAATCAACTTTAGTAGATCTTATTTCTCTTTATAATATCCCTCAAAAAGGACACATTTTATTTGATGGGATAGACACAAAAAAGATAAAATTAAAAGATTTGCGAGACAATATTGCTATTGTGCCTCAAGAAGTTGATCTTTTTAATGATTCAATAAAAAATAATATTGCTTATTCTAAATTAGAAGCAACAGAAGAAGAGATTATTCGAGCTTCAAAATTAGCCAATTGTCATAATTTTATAAGTAAATTTCCCGATAAGTATGAGCAAATAGTAGGAGAAAAAGGAGTACGATTATCTACTGGACAAAAACAAAGAGTCGCTATCGCTCGAGCAATTTTACGAAATCCTAAGATTTTAATTTTAGATGAAGCTACTAGTGCTTTAGATAGCGAATCGGAAAAATATGTGCAGAGTGCTTTGGAAGAAGTAATGAAAAATAGAACTACCTTTGTGATTGCTCATCGCTTGAGCACTATTTGTAGAGCGGATTTAATTTTGGTAATTGAAGGCGGGAAAATAGTGGAATCAGGCGATCACCAGAAACTTATAAATCACGGTGGAGTATACAAAAAATTAAGCGAATTGCAAAATATCCAAGTTTAGAAAATATAAACAAATAGTATAAGGCACTCAGTATTTAAAAAATTCTTTGCTACAGATAAATTTTTATTTGACAAAATTTTAAATAAATGTTATTAAAGAGGTGTAATAAATTTTAAAAATATTTTATGCAACAGCATAGAACACAGTTGAATACAGCAAAAAAATCCATTTGTGCCAATGGCGTGGTTTTTGCTTATCCAATGGACAGAAATTTTTTGTTTAACTGTGTTTGCCGGAATAATTTTTTATATAAAAAGTCATAAAAGATATTAAAATTCTTCTTCGGGAAAACTCGGTTAAATAAAAACCGAGTTTTTTATTTAGCATGAAGAGTTCTTTTATAAAATTTAATTTAACTAAGAAGGAGAATAAAATGAAACAACACGATGCTCAATTAAACTTTAAAAAGATTTGCATTATTCGAGCAATTAGAAGTGGGATGTTTAGCATTTCCATTATCATTTTATTTTTTGCCGAAAATGGAGTTAATCTTAAGGAAGCAATTATCCTTCAATCTTTATTTTCTGTAGCAAGTATTTTTTTAGATCTTCCTACGGGTAATTTTGCAGACAGATATGGGAGAAAGATTTCCATTATTTTGGGAGGGATTTTTTCAACATTGGGATTTTTTTTGTATTCATTATCTTATGGTTTTTATGGGTTTTTGCTGTCCGAGATGGTTTTGGCTTTAGGCATGTGTTTTGTTTCTGGAGCAGATAGCGCTCTTCTTTTGGATACTCAAAAAGAAGCATCAGATAATAATCAAGGAATTGTTTTGGAGGGGAAGAGTCGCAGTTGGGGGATGTTGTCAGAAGGTTTAACTAGTTTAATTGGAGGATCAGTTTTGGCGATAATTAGTTTAAGATTGCCAATTTATTTTGATGCAGTTTTATCTTCCTTAGTTATTTTGGTGGCTTTTACTTTAGTGGAACCAAAGAAAAAAACTTTTATCAAAAGAGAAAATGCTTTTGTTGCGATATGGAGAGTGCTAAAAGACTTAAATGGCAATGGTAAAGCCAAGAGCATGATTTATTTTTCAGCCATTGCTAGTGCCGCTACATTAAATATGGTTTGGTTTATCCAGCCCTATTGGAAGCTAACAGGATTATCGATTACTATGTTTGGCTTGTGTTGGGCGCTACTCCAGTTTTTCGGAGCTTGGATGTCTCATTATGCTTGCGATATAGAAAAATTTTTCGCAAAGAAGAAATCTTTTGCCATAATCATCATTATGGCTGTGGTAGGCTATTTTTTCTTGGGAGCAACTTCTTTTATCTGGTCTTCGATATTTTTAATTCCTTTTTATATTTCTCGAGGACTAAACGAGCCAATAATTAGAAATTATATTAGCTCAAAAGTTCAATCAAAAGATATGGCTACCATTTTTTCTGCAAAAAGCTCACTAGCAAGAATAATTTTTGCCATTGTGGGTCCGATAATGGGTTGGGCAAGTGAAGTTACTTCTTTGCAAACCGCACTAATAATGAGCGGGGTTACTTTTAGCACAATGGGCTTGGTGGCATGGATGTTCCTCGTGAAACATAAAGCTGTGTAAGGATTCTAAATAGCAGTCAATATTATATTTAATATTGACTGCTTTCTTAGTTTCTAAAAAGTGCTATAATTGGATAGCAATATAAATATTAACTAAAAAAATATGAAGATACTAATAACAGGAGGAGCGGGCTTTATTGGTTCAAATTTAGCCAAAAAATTAATAGATAGGGGAGATAAGGTAATAATAATTGATAATTTTAATGATTATTATGATCCACAATTAAAAAAAGATAGAATTAAAAAATATCTCAAAGGATATAATTTTAAATTATATAAGGGTGATATTCGGGATATTAAATTGTTGGATAAAATCTTTAAGACAGAAAAATTAGATAAAGTAATGCATCTGGCCGCCCTAGCCGGAGTAAGAAATTCTCTATTGGATCCAATCGAATATGAAGATGTAAATGTGCGAGGAACTTTGAATCTCTTGGAAATGGCACGTAAATATAAAATTAAAAATTTTGTGTATGCCTCATCTTCTTCAGTTTATGGAAATAACACTAAACAACCTTTTTCTGAAAATGATAATGTTGACACGCCAATTTCTCCTTATGCTGCCACCAAAAAAGCAACGGAATTATTGGCACATGTTTATAGCCACATTTACGGTTTAAATACTACGGGACTTCGTTTTTTTACAGTGTATGGCCCTTGGGGTAGGCCAGACATGGCACTTTTCCTTTTTGCTGATGGAATTACCAAAGAAAACCCGATTAAAGTTTTTAATCGAGGAAAAATGAGTCGTAATTTTACTTATGTGGATGATATTGTAAGTGGAACAATGACAGTAATTGACGCAAATCTTAAATGTGAAGTAATGAATATTGGAGGAGATCGGGAAGAAACTCTAATGCGTTACATTGAAGTATTGGAAGAAAATCTTGGTAAGAAGGCTAAGAAAAAAATGATGCCGATGCAACCGGGAGATGTACCCGCAACTGTCGCTGATATTCGCAAACTTAGAAAATTGGGCTGGAAACCAACCACTCGCATTGAGCAAGGAATTAAAAATTTTGTTACGTGGTATAAGGAGTATTATAAGATTAAATAATTTTAAAGGTGTTGAATTTTTCTCTAGTTTAGTATAATGTTTAGCTAGTACTTTTTTGGTGCAAATAAATGAATAAAAAAACAATCAAGGGGGTTATATGCTCAATTCGGATAATGGAGTGGCAGTCATCTTGCTAAAGTTAAAAGTGATAGGGGATTACGTTTCTATCGCTCAAATTTTTGGCGAAAGCAAAAAGATTATTAATGAACTAGAAGAACACTTTTTATCCCAAAAAAATAAAAAAATGAAAGAAGGATTGCTTTTGGATAAATGTTCTACGTGTGTAGACAAGGAAAGAGTTTTTAGGTTAGAAAAGAAAAATGGAACAGGCACAATTTTGTATTATCGAATATCTTGTGCGGTACATATTATGGCGGCAGAAGAAATTCGAACCTTTTTATTTTCGCATTATATTCTTTAATACGAGGAGTGTAAATAATTCTTTAACAGATTAATACCATTGACGGTTTTTCTATTTTATTGTATAAAGGAAAGATGTTGAAGTTCTTTAAATTTTTTAGTAGTTAGGTTTTTTAATTATAAATTCCAAAAACAAAGGACATGGATTATGATTCAAGGGGGGAAATTAAAAGAAGAGGCGTTTATTTGTCCTACTTGCGGATTTAATTTGAATTGCAAGGAGGATGAAAAACATGTCTGTTTGGAGCATATGCTCCGTAGGGGAGATGTTCTTCAAGCAATAGAGGAGGCACTCATGAGGCCACGCACGAAACTTATCATGAAAAAAAAGTTAGGTCTTTGATATTTATCCGCGGATATTAATTTGCAATGATTTGCACTTTAAATCCGCGGGTTTTTTAATTTTATTGAATTTATCGCTAAAAAGGAGTAAAATAGAATAAAATTAGTAATTATAAAAATATGAATATAGAAATAATGGGTCAAAACTTAGATAAATCAAAATTGCACGTGGAAGAAGAACAAAACTTTGATAATTTAGTTAAAAAAAATTGCTATAATCAAGCATGTGAGATTATTGATAAAGATGAATTTATCCGTCAATCTCTTATGGAAATCAAAGAGCACGATATGAAAACTTTTTTGCATTCTTTGGAGGTGGGAAATATGACAGCTTTTATAGTAAATCAATTGGGGGATAAGCTAACGGAAGAAGAAAAGAGAGTTCTGATGACCTCGGCGTTACTACATGATTATGGTAAAACTTCTGTGGATGCTGGGATACTCAATAAAGAAGGGGAGCTTACCCAAGAAGAGCGTTTGAAAATAGAAAAACACCCCGAGGCTAGCTTTGTAGCTCTGAAAAATTGGGATATAGAAGTAGCTAAAGTGGCTGTGGCTCATCATGAACATCAATCTCATTCATATCCTCGAAAGAATTTCTTAGATGATGTGTTAGAAAAAAGAGCAGATGACAAACAGGTGCGAAAACTTTCCAGAATGTTGGCTATTATGGACTCTTTCCAATCCATGCTAGATCCCGCTCGTCCTAGCAATCGAGGAAAAATCAAATCTATTGATGAAATAGTAGCGGAGTTAAATGATAAGAAATTTATTTTAAACGAGGATAAAGAAATTATATTTTTATTAGAAGAGTATTATTATAAAAGACAAAGTGGTGCAAAAATGCAACAAGCGAATTAAAACATAATAAATAAAAATTTTAAAATTTATATGGAAGGAGAAATTTTAAAGAAATTGGAAGAACAAGATATTAAAATTGAAGCTATTTGGAAAAGTGTGGAAAAAACTAGAAAATATTTTCTTTTTACATTGTGGGTGTCGATACTTATGTTTGTATTACCATTATTAGGGCTAATGTTTGCGATACCATTTTTCCTTAATACGATATCAAAGTCAATGGAAGGGTTGCTTTAATGCTCAGCAATAAATACATAGTACTGAATTTATTGATGACAAAACTTTAAAAACAGTTGTTTTTAGCATGTTTGTTTATCAAAATATTTTTTATATTGATTATTGAATATTAAACGTTGTATTTTTTGTGTGACATGGTAATATGATTTGTGCTACATGTTTTATGATACGTGTAATCGTGTATCTGGAGAGATGCTAGAGTGGTTGAATAGGACGCTCTCGAAAAGCGTTGTGCCCTTGCGGGCATCGAGGGTTCGAATCCCTCTCTCTCCTCCCTTGGTTCGCCGTAGCTTTGGCGAAGGAGACTTTTTTAAAGCTTATTTCCTTCCCTTGATTTTTATTGATATGTGTTGTAAATTGCGGACACGTGGAAATGTATTGAAAGTAATTGAAATCTTATCTAATAGGAGGTTGATATGAGTGTAAGAGAGAAGTTGTTTGAACTAAGCGAGGAAGTGGATAATTTAAAATCACAACTTGCGATTATGAGACTTAGGATAATCGATCTCATCAATCTAGAGCTTGCAGACAGGGGGAGTACATGGTGCACTCGCTGTCACGGAATCGTTCCGGTTAGTGCTGTTGAGCATCTATTGGAATATAGTGTAAACGAGGGTCGAAGTGGCACAATAACTCCTAGCTATTTCAACAGGATTTGCTCTACCTGCAATATACCTTATAATTTTAACTGGGACAGTCAATGGAGTAATGCAGGCGGGAATCCTTGCCGTGAATTTTATAAAGTAAAAAAAGAAGTTAACGACTACTATTTTTTAAAAGATAAGGAATGGCTACCCCTTCCGGTTGATTATTTAACAAGATTCAATATAACGGAGGAATTAATGCCCAAATTAATTAAACAGCTTTTTCCTTAAAAAAATATCATGGGCAAATAGGGGCTGATTGTGATTTTTCAATCAGCTCTTTTTAAATTTGCTAAACATCCGAATTTTAGTTAAAATTAGAGTATAAAATACTAACTTTACAGGTTATGAAATTTTTTGTGTGGAATAAAAGGATAGGAGCTATTTTGATAGCTATTTTAGTTTTGGCGGGAATTTTGCGTTTTTATAATTTAGGAGAAAAATCTTTTTCAGCCGATGAATTTTTGGGCGTAAATGCTTCTTATGGCTATAAACAATTGGGAGAGTGGCGGAGATGGGATTTTAATTTAGAAAAACCCATGGAAGATAGCGCTTATTTTAAAACTTTTTTCGATTTTGATTTTTGGCATGATGGAGAGACGACTTATACTCGAGCTTGGATTTATAATTGGCAAATAGCCCAATCATTGAAATTTCTACCGGACAATGAGACTTGGTCTTATCGAGTAGTTGGTGTAATATGGGGAATTTTTTCAGTGTTATTAATTTATTGGATTAGTTTTAGATTTACAGGCAATAGAATTATCGGACTACTAGCGGCGTTACTTTTAACATTAAGTATTGATGGAATAGAATTTTCGCGCAGAGTACGAATGTACGCGATGTTTATGCCTGTTTTTTTAATATTTGCTTGGGTAGCTTTTTGTTTTTTTGAATCAAAAATTAAGAGCAGATGGATTGGCCTTAATAAATTTAACAAAAAATTAAATCTAAATTTCATTTTTTTAATTCCTGTCATATTTTTGGGAGTTTTGAGTATGCATTTGCATTTGCTAGCGGCTAATTTTGTTTTTATTGCATTGGTTTATTTTATTATAATGGGAATTATCGAGTATATCAGGACTAAAAAAATTACTAATCATTATATAGTTTATTCTTTGGGGATGGTTATTTTAGGAGTTATTATGAATTTAAAAAGCAACGCGCTTTTGAGTTCAATGGGTTGGGTAAACCATTTTTCTTATTTAGACAAGACCTTTTTGGATTATTCTAATGGTCTAACTCCACTAATTCTTATAGCTATTGGCGGATATTATCTAATAAAGAATAATAAACAAAGAGAGGGCGTCTTCCTTTTGACTAGCTATTTAATAATATTGTTAGGAGCAATATTTCTATGGGATAGAAATAGTGGAGAACAATATTTGTTTTTTGCTAAATCTTTTCAAATAATCTTAATCGCTTCAGGAATTTGGGCAATAGCTAATTTTTTTAAGGAAAACTTAAAAAAATATAATCAAAAAGTTTATTGGGCCACCATGCTATTTTTGCTTTTAGCTATTATTAATTGGGGATATTTTTTAGCTCCAGAAAATGCTTACAAACAGACATCTCAATCAGATAATCCTAATTATAAAAATGTTTTTAGTTTCGTGCTTTCCAAAAAGGGAACTAATGACATTTTAATTACTCGAAATTTTAGAAATTTTTATTGGCAGGGGGCTCAAATGAGTGTGATTTCTTTAGGCGGAGAACGAGCTGAAGGTGACAACAAAAAAATTACCTTGAATAGATTAATTGAAATCACAACAGTTAATCCAAGTGGCTGGATAATTTATTCAGATAATGATAAAGCATTTTTTTCTAAAGATGCATTGACTTATATTGAAAATAATTTTAAAAAAATAGATAATCTAAAAGTCAGGGGACCAATAAATGTTTATTATTGGAATGCCACCATAAAATAAAATGAAAAAAAAGAAAAAAAGTAAATTTAAAATAGCTCAAAAAATTGATTTTTTAAAAAATAAATATTTTTGGATATTTGTAGGCATCCTTGTATTGGGAAGTTTTTTGCGAAGTTATAATTTTATACCTTGGATGCATTTTGAGTTAGATCAATCTCGAGATGCTGCTCTAGTTGACGAATCTTTACATGGCAATCCAACAAATTTGCCACTTTTAGGACCACGTGCGGGAGGAAGTTTGTTACGATTAGGACCAGCTTTTTACTATATTGAATATCTTTTCTCAATGCTGGTAAATAATTCTGTGGAAGGATCAGCTTTGGCAAGCGTATTTTTTTCGATATTGTCCTTACTGGCTATTTATTTTTTTCAGAGAAGATATTTTTCCAAAAATTTATCCTTAGCTACGACATTAATCTTTGCCACTTCTATCTTTCTTATAACCTACGCACGTTTTTCGTGGAACCCTAACTTATTGCCATTTTTTGTTTTAATGTTTTTCTTGGCGCTACTTCGAGCAGTAGACGAAGATGAAAAAAAAAGAGGCTATTGGCTAATGTTTTGCGCATTTTTGTTTGGCTTTATCTCTCAATTTCATTTTCTAGCGATGGTTATAATTTTTATTACAGCTGTAATGATGCTTCTTTATAAACGTCCCCAGATAAAATCGGGATTTTGGGTAGCATGTGTGGTAATAGTTTTATTTTTAAACTTACCTTTGGTGATAAATGACATCAAGAGTGGCGGTGATAATATAAAACAATTAACTAGCACAGTAAATAAAAAATCAGAAGGGGGTGGTGAAAAGTATGATATTTTAGAAAAAACAATTAAGGATTATGTAGAAAATACATTGAGCTATTGGACTATTATTACAGGCTCCCAAAGTGCTGAATTACCAAGAGTGACAACCCAATTACGAACTCTGGAAATAGACTTTATCTGCAATGAAACTTGTCGACGAAATCTTCCTGAAGGAATTATGGCAATGATATTTTTTACTTTAGGAATAATTATTTTAGTCATGGAGTCAATCATAGAAAAAGAGCCTCGAAAAAAAGACTTTTTAATCTTTAATCTAATTTTATTGGTTGTTTCTTTTGGAGTCTTTTATTTTTTAGCATATGATTTATCTCCCCGTTTTTTCCTTATTGTAATTCCTTTGCCTTTTGTTTTTGGCGGGTTGATATTTTATGAGTTGGCAAGATTTATTAAAATAAGAAATTTAGTCTGGGCTTTTGCTGTTATTTTTGCCGGTTTTAATCTGTATTTTACAGTAAATTATTTCAATCAGTTAGCTAAGGCAAAAACGGAAGCCATTGATATTGGAAATGATAAAATCTTTAGGCAAAAAACTAGAATTACCTTGGAACAACAAAATCTAATTATTGATTATATAGAAAAAATATATAGACAAAATAAATATCCAGTTTTGTATTATGGGCAAAGTGAATTTCATAGAGCTTTCGGTTACCTCTTGGATGGAAGAGCTATTCCTCGAGATGGAATAGGAATGAGCGATACTGCAAAGATTTGTAAAAAAGCTAATTATTTTCTAATTATTCGAACTCAATCTAATAAAAATACTTTTGCCAAATATTTTGAAAAATTTGTGCTAGTAGAGGAAAATAAATTCGGGACACTAACGGTCTATCGGTTGAGTCCTAAAAATACTATAATAAATTGCGAAATTCCTGATCAATCCAAATTTCGCGAAGATGTGAGCGATGAAGATTCTGTTTCCAAAAGATATACTTGGAAAGAAGTTTTTAACATAAAATAAATAAATTAAGATGAAAATACTATTTTTTAATTACGAATATCCACCATTGGGGGGAGGTGCGGGACAAGCCAATAGGTATATCTTGAATGAATTTTCAAAAATAGAAGGCTTAGAAGTTGATTTGATTACTTCTGCTATAGATAATAGCTCCTCTGTTGAAAAAATTAGTGAAAAAATTACTATTTACAAGGTACCTATTAGAAAAAATGGAGATAGCTTGCATTTTCAATCACAAAAAGATTTAATTCTTTATGCTTGGAAAGCCATGCTTTTAGCTAATAAACTGGTCAAAATAAACAAATACGACTTAACTCATTCATTTTTTACTGTTCCTTGTGGAGCGATTTCCTTTTGGCTAAGAATAACAAAAAAAATTCCCTATATTATTTCTTTACGTGGTTCGGATGTCCCAGGATATAGCGATAGATTTAAATTTATATATCTATTTCTAACGCCTTTGATAAAATTAATTTGGAAAAAGTCCGGCGCAGTTGTATCCAATAGTCAGGGTTTAAAAGATTTGGCCCTGACAACAAATAAAGAACAAGCAATGGGGGTTATTTTCAATGGAACCGATATTGATAATTTTTACCCCGATGAATCTTTAAAAAATAATGATAAATTTATAATTACCATGGGTGGGACCAGAATAACAGCTCGCAAAGGAATAAATTATTTAATTGAAGCCTTGTCTGTTTTAATTCCCAAATATCCTAATCTTTTTTTGCGTTTAGTAGGGGAAGGAAATGAAAAAGATAATCTAAAAGAATTAGTTAAAGAACTTAGGTTAGATAACGTTGTTGAATTTGTGGGATTAATTTCTCGAGAGAAAATTGTTCCTTATTATCAAGAGGCTAAACTTTTTGTACTACCATCCTTAAATGAAGGCATGAGCAACGCAATGTTGGAAGCTTTGGCTGTGGGACTGCCAATTATTGCTACAGAAACAGGAGGAACAGATGAACTTGTCGAAGATGGAATAAACGGATTTGTTGTAAAAATGAAAGATGCTCAAGATTTGGCCGAAAAAATAGAAATTATTTTAAAAGATAAAGATTTATGCAGAAAAATGGGTCAAGAAAGCAGAGAAATGGCTGAAAAAATGAGCTGGAAAAATGTAGCGGGGGAATATTACGAATTATATAAAAAAGTAGTTAATAAAAAATAATTTATCAAACAATGCTAAAAAATAAATGGATAAAATTGGGTCTAAAAATTTTAGTAAGTCTATTTTTTGTTTGGTGGATAATTTTTAAAATTAATTGGGAAGATGTATTTTTCTATCTCAAAAAAATTAGTTTTTGGGGAATTGCTATTTATATTGGAATATATTTTTTGGGAATATTCTTTTCGGCTTATAAATGGAGGTTTTTAGCTACTCATAAGGGGATTAATTTGCCGCTTAAGGATTATTTTAAAGCTTATTTTACAGGAACCTTTATCAATAATTTTATGCCTTCTTTTATCGGAGGTGATAGCTATAAGGTTTATAATATTGGAAAATTATCTCAGAAATACAAGCAATCTGCATCCAGTGTGATAATGGATAGATTAACGGGGCTTTGGGGTGGGATGATCTTGGCTTTTATCTTTTCACTGTGCAATTTGAAAGACATATTGGAAAATAATATTTTATTTATTTTGAGCATTATTAATTTCGGAATTTTAATATTTAGCTTAGGATTTTTGGAATTTTATAAAAAAAGAGAAATAAAAATTCCTATAGATAATTTAGATAAATTTTTTAACAAATTGCTGAGGGAAGTCGCTTATTACAACAATGATGCACGAGTAATATGGAAAGCAATTGGATTATCTTTTTTATTTAATTTAACAGGATTAGCTCTAGCTAATTATATTATTTTTTGGTCTTTGGGAATCTCTGTTGGAGTGCTAGATTATCTTTCTGTTATTTTTCTAGTAAGTATTATTTCTTCAATCCCTATTAGTATCAATAATATTGGCGTTAAAGAATGGGCTTACATTACTTTTTTTGGTTTTTTCGGTATAGCTTCAGGGGCAGTAATAAGTGTGGCAATTGTTAGTAGATTAATCCAAATGCTTTTGAGTTTTTTAGCGATTGGGTTTTATTTTGATAGCAGAAAGACTTAATGATTAATTAATGAAAAATAAGTTTATGAAGAAAATAATCAAAGGAATTCTTATTTCTTCTTTAATTTTTACTTTCTCTCTAGCTCCGATTTCTCCGAGTTTGTTTTTAAATTTTTCTCAGGCAGCCCGTATTGAAATAAATAATCCCACTGAAGATGTAATTTGGGATTTTAGTAAGCCTATTAATGGCTGGGTGA
>JBAZSW010000005.1:50454-127673 GCA_041662245.1 Parcubacteria group bacterium | reverse complement strand
AGTTAGAAGAATTAACTCGCCCAAATCTTACTCAAGGTTCAGAAAAAAATATAAAAAAACTTTGTTTTTTTTATTTTTCCCCTCACCTTTCGTAAGACTTCGTCTATTCATCGCATTATGTGAAATAAATTTTTTTCTTTATTAATTTTTTCTCAATCTACTTTTTTAATAAGGAGTAAAATAAGTTTTTTTAAAAATCTACAGGGAGTAATTAGGAGTTTTTTCTGCTCTTGGAAGTCGCAGAAAAAAAATAAAATAAACAAATTTATGAAAGAAGAAATATTTCCAAATCAAAAAGATGAACGCACACACCGCAGTGATGTTTTGTTAAGATTTATTGATAGCTCAAAAAACATAAAAGTTTTTCAAGGTAAAAAATTTGATAAAATATTTTCCAGTGAAGAAAGTAAGAGATTGTTTATTGAAAACATGCAAAATGATGACTTTATAGAACTAGTAACTGGTGTCAATGGAATTTTGAGAGATATTAAAAAAGAAGACTGGAAAATGGACGGTGAAAATGTTACCCTAGGTCTTGATGAAGGTAATCCCGAATATATACCGCCACTACACGAAGACAAGCTAATGCTTTTTGAACAAGCGCTTCAAGCAGCAAAGAAAATGGAAATAGATGGAAGAAGTATTAAGGATATCGCCATTCTAATCTCAAGTTCAATAAATGCGATTCATCCATTCAACGATGCGAATGGACGTACAAGTAGATTTGTTTATCTTGCGCTAACAAGATTATACGGCGAAGACTTGCACAATGATTTAAACTTGGCGCTTTCAGATGCCGGAAGATTTGAGTCTGTTGATATTAATCCTGGAAAAATTGAAAATAAAATTATATCGGTTTTGAAAGAAAAAAATGGATTAAATGACCCCGAAACTAACAAAGACAATATATTTGAAGTTGAATGGGAAGGAAGCAAGTCAGATATTGAATTTAATCCACGTGTATCTGAAAAAACAAAAGCTGAATTACTTAAAATAGTGAGCGACAAAGATTATGGCGATTTAACATTTTTTAAATATTTAAATCAAAAAGTAATAAATAACAAGTATCTAAAACATCATGAACCGTGTGACCACTTTGGCAAGTATTTGCCGTCCAGAAACAACATTCTAATTAATGAGTTATTCAAAGACATCGATGAGGAGGAGGCAAAAATTATTTTTTCTATTTACAGAAATACCAAAATAGAATACATACAGACATTAATTGATAGCATTGCAAATCCAGATAAGAGTGAGTACGAAATTAATGACAAGAAGACAACTATTTTAGAATTATTTAAAAAATATATTAAAGATATTGAGAATGAAAAAAAATAAGGAGTTTTTGATTTCGGTCATTCACCCCGACCCTCTGCCCAAAATCAAAAACAAAAAAACTTATTTTAAAAATTAGAATAAAAAAGTAGATTGAGAAAAGAATAATAAGGAATAAAAAAATTTACTACACATAACAACTCCATAAGCGGTTCAGATATTTTTACTTTAAAGAATTTAACGCCAAGGAGTAAAAAATATCTTCTCCCAAATTTTTATTTCTCTTTTCTTAATTAATAACACCAAGGAAGAGAAATAAAAACTTCGCTTCATCGGTGTACGTTATCTAAAACCTCGCGAGCTCGGTTTTAGATAATGCGATGACTAGACTTGGGCTCGCAATGAGTGGCTTCAGATAACTCCCGAATAGACGGCTAGTATGTGTGATATAATAAAGTTAGAAGAATTAACCCGCCCAAATCTTACTCAAGGTTCGGAAAAAAATATAAAAAAACTTTGTTTTTTTTATTTTTCCCCTCACCTTTCGTAAGACTTCGTCTATTCATCGCATTAGGCGAAATTTGGCTCGGGCTTTTCTAAATGAAACGGGCTTTTAATTAATAAATATTCAAAAAAATAATACTGTATGGCTCAAAAATCTCAATTCAAAATGTGCGACAATTGCAAAATCGGTGTCAAATGTTGCAAAATCATTCCCCCAATGATATTTCAATTCGAACAAAATAATTTTCAAAAGAGCATTTTTTTTGATAAATTTGGTTCCGTGAATGTTCCATTGCTAGACAAAAAGAACAAAAATTGTATTTTTTTAAAAAACAACAAGTGTCAAATTTATCAAAAAAGACCGCTCAATTGCGAAATGTTTCCAATTGATATCCGTCGGATAAATAACAAACTTTATTGGGTTGTTTTGAATTTCTGTGAAATACCAGAAAATGTTGAGCGGGATTTAAAAAAATTTGAAAATGCTCTTTTGAAAATTCCAAGACTAGAGCTTGATTTGTATGTAGATTATTCAAGCCAAACTGAAGAATTGAAGAAATTGAAATATCATATTATTAGAGAAGTGCATATGCCACCCGTAAAAGTAGAAATTTTGCATCATAAAAACCACAAATTCATGTTCTTAGATGGTTATTTGTGGATGTGGGACACTCCCCAGGAAACTGAGCTTCAAGAAGATCTGGCCAAACAAGGCTTCGGTGATGTTTTAGTCGCAGGATATGGTCTTGGTATACTTTCCAAATTTTTGCTTGATAATCCAAAAGTTAAGTCCGTTACAACGGTTGAGATGTATAAAGAGGTAATCGATAAAATGAAAGAATTTGGAAAGATTTACGGCAAGACCATTGTCGGTGATTTCTATGAGCTACCTGAATCTAAAAAGTATGATTGTATTATCGGAGATATTTGGCCAGATATTGATGCAAAATTTCTAGATGATTATGTAAAGTTCAAAAAGAAGTCGCAAAAGATTTTAAAAAAGAATGGAACGATTTTAGCTTGGGGGAAAGATTTTTTTGAATATTTATTAAAAAAGAAAAAAAGCCCGTTCTTAAAATTGAATACGCCCGAGCCAAACATCGCCTAACACGGCATATCTGCAAGGGCTAAAGCCACATTTTGCCACTCTATTATAAACTTTAAAAAACGTCAGATATGCCGATTCGTTGTACAAAATCCACTCGCTCCGCATCCGCTTCGCTCGCTAGGATTTTGCACAACGGGCGCGCTTACCAGCATCTGTCGTACTCTGCCCACTCCGCTCCGCTTCATGGACATCGTACAACAGCTGCTTATCTGAAATTTTTCTCTCCAAGAAACTGCGCTTCGCTTGTTTCTCTTCGAGAAAAACATCAGATCAAGCGCGCCCGTTAGCTGAAATATTTTTTTGTCTTTGGCGTAAATTTCGAGTTTTGTGATTTGAATAGGGGGCAGAAAATTTGATTTTTAATTTATTTATAAAGGGGAATAAGGTGTTTTTTCTGCTTCTTGGGTCGCAGAAAAAAACGGATAACATTATGAGTAAGGCAATTGTATTATTTAGCGGAGGGAAAGATAGTTTTTATTCCTTAATAAGAGCGCAGGAAATGAGTTCAATTAAATATTTAGTGAGTATCAAATCTCCGGTCGGCGATACTCAATTGCATGCCGGCCCGGAAGCCGATGAGGAATTAAGAAAAACACAATTAAGCTTAATCGGCCTGCCTCACAAAGAAATAATAATCAGTTCACATAATTTATATCTGCATGAATTATTTGTCGGATTAAGCAAATTAATAACTCATGACAAAATAACGCATATTGTTACTGGCGACTTATGGCATCCGTATACTTCAGGCATTGGAGATATGCTTGCTGGTGCTTTGGGGGTTGAGATAATCAGGCCATCTCGAGATGCCTGCTCTTCGAGGGAAAAGAGTACTGATTATATGAATTCCGTAATATCCAACGGAATTAAATCAGTTATTTTGAGCGTAAGAGAAGGCATTTTATTAAAAGATTATGTTGGAAAAGAAATTGACTCTGCACTAGTTAATGAACTTCAATCCCAAGATATAGATCCGGCTGCTGAAAGCGGCGAATATCAGTCATTTGTTTTATCGGCGCCAAACATGAAGGGAGAAATTTTTATAGATGATTATACTATTGAACTGGTTCCCGGCAAAAACGGCAAGGAAAATTTTAATAGGATGCTTGTTAGAAAATATCACGTTGAAAAATGAATACAAATACCCTCCAGAAAAAACTAAATGATTTTCACAAAGGCAAGGCCAGTTTTTTTATTGATAATTTTTCCGACATAGCCGGAAATCAATTTCCTGGAGAATTTAATGTCAGTGGTTTCCATAAGGAGATACTCTTATTGTCTGATGTCTCAAAATCAATTTGGGGTATAGACAGGTGCCTACGCGTACAAGACAAGATTGATGATTGTCATTCTTTTTTGTTTCACATGGCAATTTATGCAGAAAGCATAGATCTGAAAGAAAAATATTCCAACCCATTTACAGATGATCGTTTCAAACAATATCAGACGAAAATTTTACATCAATTCTTACAGATTTTAAAACTATTTGGAGTCAAGATGACTAATGTCGAGGCGACCTGCTCGGACGGTATAGTTATTGGTGGAACAATAGAGGGTCGAGACAAATTATTAAAGAAAAAATATACATTCCCATCAGACACAACCTCAATTGAATTTTTGAAAAATAAAATAAAACTGTACCCTATTAAATCGATTGCAAATATCGACATTAATGCGTCCGAAGGATCTCTCGTAGGCCCACGTCTAGAAGTCGCTTACAACGGCATCGAGATTGGAACTATCGTTTTTAATTGCTTTAAGTTGACTCAAGGAAAATTGGTACCTATAAATTACATTTTTGGCTATGCTATAGGAATAGAACGACTAGCAGCTGCATTGAGCAAAAAAGCCTTCCTTGATATCATTCCACGATATAAGCAAGCCAAAAACATAATTTTAAAATCTACATCCGCAGCAAAGTCATCCTTGTTCAAAGAGGAGCTTACCAATATTGTTTTTACTTCTGAGGCAATTGCTACAATTCCAAACATCGTAACAAAAAAACAAAAAGAAAGATTGGGTGAATTAAAAAAGAGTTTATTAAAAAATTGTTTGAATTTGAGTATAGGTGAGGACACAACTAGGGCATTGATTAATCACTTTAAAAAGTAACTAGACTCAGATTAAATAAAAGGAGTTTTGAAAAAAATGGAATTCACCCCTGACCCCTCTTCCATTATTTTCAAAACAAAAATCAAATTTTCTTTTAGAATAAACAAAGTTTGTGCTAATAAAATAGAAGACAAAAAAAATACATCAGCTAACAACTCATATCTGGTTACAGAAATTTGCATCAATAATGAATAATAAGGAGTGCAAATTTCTTTCACCCAAATTTTTGCCTTCACTTTCTTTATATATTACAATAAGGGAGGAAGACAAAAACTTCAGATATGAGTAACGTTATCTAAAACCTCGCGAGCTCGGTTTTAGATAATGCGATGACTAGACTTGGGCTCGCGTGCGGTGGCTTTCCGCCCAAAAAGATGGCGGACAGGCACCTAACTCCCGAATAGACGGCTAGTATGTGTGATATAATAAAGTTAGAAGAATTAACCCGCCCAAATAATTTAATTTAGTAGATGTAATTTCGACAAAGAAAAAAGGCCGCGAATAATATCAACGACCTTTGTGGGCTACATCATCTAACACGGAATATCAAGTTCCGTGAAAAGAAATTTAATAAATAATTCTTATTAATTGCCCTTTTGAAATTTTTAAAGCAGGGTGCCCTTATTTCTTTCTATATCACTTGGTATCATCAAGGACAACCCAAAAATAAATGAGCCGATTATCCCCGCTGAATAAAGAACCATTCCCAAACTGGCCAGATAGGTTATGAAGTTTTCAGATCCATAACCCAAAATAAATCTCCCCAGAAAAACACAGATCAACGAACATACAAACAGTATTGCTAAATTTCGTTTCGACTTTTCCATCGGCTCCTCCGCGCATGATTATTATAGGTTAGTAGTTCACTGAAAAGTAGCAAAGAACGACCATTCTGTCAATAGTGAGCAAAATTTCAAAAGAGCTAAAATAACAAGAAAAATTATTTATTAAATTTCTTTTCACTACACCAAAATTTTATTTATTCTTTTCTTATATAATTTTAATAAGATAGAATAAATGAAACTTCTGATATTCCGATACGTACGAAATCGGGCAAAGGCGGGCTCAGTTCGTGAATTTTACAAAGTTTAATTAAATCAAACATATGAAAAATTTCAACGGTGTAATTATTGAGGAAAGTCTTGAGAATAGAGATGTTTTGGGAAAAGTAAATATTCTCAAGACGGATGTTGAGCAAGTAACCGAAAAACATCAAACACCTTGGATAAAACAATGGACATTGCACACCGTTGAAATTTTTCAAAATCAAGCTGACAATATTGCAGAAGGAATTAGCAAGGCATTAGATTCTAAACAGAATTGGTATGCTGATTTTAAAAATGATGATTTTCATTACATTATCTTCCGCAATAAAGTATTCAAAGTTGATCGCTCCAAATCAGAGCAATATGATGATGTAACAAAATACGGCGTGTCATTAGGCATTCCGGATTATCAGCTTGATTTTTCACCGCATATTAAAGAATGGGAGAGATAAATTCGCCCACCTTTGCCCGACATCGCACAACAACTCATGTCTGGTTTCAGAAATTTGCATCAATAACTAATAATAAGGAGTGTAAGTTTCTTCCACCAAAAAATTTTGTCTTCCTTTTCTTTATATATTACAATAAGGAAGGAAGACAAAAACTTCAGATATAAGTAACGTTATCTAAAACCTCGCGAGCTCGGTTTTAGATAATGCGATGACTAGACTTGGGCTCGCGTGCGGTGGCTTTCCGCCCAAAAAGATGGCGGACAGGCACCTAACTCCCGAATAGACGGCTAAAATTTACAGTGTTATACTATAAGAAGAAATACCCGCCCAAATCTCACTCAAGGTTCACAAAAAAATATAAAAAAACTTTGTTTTTTTTATTTTTCCCCTCACCTTTCGTAAGACTTCGTCTATTCATCGCATTGTCGGAAATAATTTTAAAATCTAGTACAAAAAATATGAATCGTGTGTATCCTGCAGTTAAAGCTATAATACAAAGAGGCGAAAAGTTTCTTGTGATTAAACAAGAGTTTGCCGACAAAATAGTTTGGGATTTACCAGGTGGCAAAGTTGATTTTGGAGAGTCTCCGTATGACACGTTGGTGCGTGAAGTCAACGAAGAAATTCATCTTTCTATCAATATTGTTAAACCCCTCGGATTTTTCTGGTTTTTTAGAAACGACGGCGATCAGGTGGTTTGCACAACATTTTTATGTACCGCCGACGGTGAAATTGATATAACGAAAAATCCTGCCGATGAGAATATTACTGAGTTTAAGTGGGTAACAAAAAATGAATTTCTTGGTGCTGAATACACGGTCGGGCATGAAAGTGTGAAACAACTTTTCACCTTGCTATGAAACACGAGATTTTAAAATTACATCCGATAACAAAGAATATCTGGTTCAAAAATTTCCTACAATTATATTTTTACATTAAGGAAAAAGGCGTCAACTTTGTAGTCAACGCCTTACGAGTGAACCGGATCTGCTCTTTTTAATAGAACGGGGTGTCTTTGTGTAGCTCCACTTTCTCGCCGTCAGGTCCAATAGCTTTAGCAAACCACACACAATATCCCATTCTTGCCCAAAACTCCTCTGATTCCTTGACGTCGCGCTTGCAATCTTCAAGGGAGTCGTGCTCCCGGACATCTAAATCACGGCTCATTAGTGTTTTGCAATGACATCCGATATTCAATTTCCATTTTTTGGACATTTTGTCCTCCTTCAAGATTTTGTAAAAGAGCAGATCCTCGCAATAGCGAGAACCACCCCTTTGGGTTAATAACGATTTCACAACTATTGACATCTTAGTATAACAGGTAAAGGTTTATCTGTCAAGCCCACAAAAAATAATTTGAAAAAACGCTACGGGGATGCTACGCTTTCGCTCTACTCCATTCCACTCACCCTCGCCTAACACCAAGTATTCAGCTAAAATAGTAATCAGATAATTCAAGTAATAATCAATAAATCCGAAAAGTGAACTTCGCATACTCGAAAACGTTAGCTGAAATTTTATTTTTTGACAGCCCCTTTTTCAATCTTTTTAAAAAGAAAAAAGCCTGCAGAATTTTTATTTCTAAACAGGCTTGCTGGGGAAATTATTAATCCCTGCCTTAATCTCGGTCTCGTTTATTCTCCCATCTCAATGCACATTGCCAAGTACAAAAACAGTATTGTCCTCCTTCGTCATCTACGGGTTCATTGGTGGTAATTTTACCGCACCCATCACATTTCCATCCTTCTTTGTCGGCGTCTTTAATAGTGATCGTTATTTTGACATCACACATTAGAGTATCCCCCCTTCTGATTGTTTGAGGTTTTATGATTTAGACCTACCCATGCTCCAAAAAAGAACTTACGGTATTGATTAAGTAAAGCATAATATTGATCATTTGTCTAGGTAACTTTTCAAAAATTTCAAAAGAGCTAAAACAACAAGGAAAATTATTTATTAAATTTCCCTTCACTACACCCAAATTGCGCTATGATAAGACAAGGTTTAGTGATACAATCAAAGCAGATAGGCAAGAATTTGAAGTTTTTGCCAATAAACACGGACACAACTTCAAATATTTCTAAACGTTAAATGAAATTACCCTACGACCACCTGCACAATAAAAATTTATATAATTCAGCCTTTATCAAATGAATATGACAACAAACAATTCTGGAAACTTAGAAAAAATATTTAACTTTCTGCATAAAATTGAAAATCTGAAATCTACTTTAAGGTATAATAAAACAACTTCTGGAAGAAAAGAATCAACTGCTGAGCACTCTTGGAGATTGGCATTAATTACTTTCATAATCGCAGATGAATTAAAATTAGATATTGATGTAAATAAAGCAATAAAAATTGCTTTAGTGCATGATCTCGCTGAAGCTCTGACTGGGGATATCGATGCCATTTTAATTGCAGAAGGTAAATTTTCTAAAGACGAAAAAGAAAAGCAAGAAATTGGAGCGATTATTAAATTGCAAGAGACTCTTCCGGAAGTTATTGGGAAAGAGATTTCAGATTTGTGGCATGAATATAATAATTGCAAAACCAGTGAAGCAAAATTCGTAAAAGCATTAGACAAAATTGAGACACTAACTCAATTAGCAGAAAGTGGATACAAGATATATGATAAACCAGAATTTATTGCTAATTATGCAAATAAATCTGTAAAATTGTTTCCAGAATTGTCAGAAATGTTGAAAATCGTAAAAAGAAAATTAAAAGCTGAATTTGATAAAGGCAACATTGAATGGAAGGAAGAATATAATTCTTTAGATTAACGGCAGTCTGAAGAATTAACCCGCCCAAAATTTTCCCACAAATGCAATGCTTAATCCAAATAAAAAAGCCCTTGCTTAATCCGAAGATTATAGCAAGGGATATTACACGTAACACTCAATATCTGGTACGTGAAAATAAAAATTTTATTTCTTCATTCTGGGTTTTCTATTTGATGAAGCACTGCCCTATCTACTTTTTCCCCATCTTTTAGTGCTAATTCAACTTGTTCAAATAATAACGTTTCATTTCTTTCAATGTAATATTGCAGTTCGTTGATTCCTCCTTCAAAGTAAGTAACAACATTTTTGAAAGAGCCTTTGTTACCGTATATGTGCCAAAGCAGTACCCGTTTGTACATTATTATCCTCCTTTTTAGTAATTTTACATTTTTCACAACATTATCACAACGCTTTAAAAAGTCAAGAATAAAGAAACAAAAAAAATATATTTTCGCCCCACCCAAATCCCGTCGCTCTCGAGCGACAGGACTTCAAACATCGAGGATACGTCATCTAAAACCTCGCGAGCTCGGTTTTAGCTAATGCGATGACTAGACTTGAATTTTTATTTAAATTCTGAAACTCTAAACTTCCCATTCACTTTTCTTTTCTTTCGTTCCATTATTTTTTTATTCTTTTCCCAAAAAGCCTTATCAAATTCTTCCAGCGTTACGTCCGTACTGATTAAATTTCCAATTATTAAATTAAATAAATCTACATTTTCTTCAATAAATTCTTTTTTAGGTTTTCCTTTCGTCACGGCTTGCGCCAATTCTCCCAATTCTTCCGTCATTAAATTCAAACGAAAAGTCATCTCTTCATTATTGGTCCCTTTCATTTTATGTTTCGCGTGGAACTTTTGGATAGCTTCGTAGTATTTTTTCATGTATTTGTTTTTAAGAATTTAGGAATATAAGAATTTAGGAATTAACCTCTATTCGCAGTATTTGCATTCATTTGCACATTTGCATCATCTTTAAATTTTAATATATTTTTTCTCCCTATAATTCTTAATTGATTCTCTAGTTGTTTGACTAATTTTTTTAGGTAATTTATCTAGAGTAAACCATTTCACTTCATCGTGTTTGTGCGGCTCCATATTTTTAAACTCACCTGATTTTACACTAGCCAAATAATTGAAGGCTACCCAGTGCTGTCCTTCTCTTTTCATTATGTGATCAGTGTGAGGGAGATAACCCCAAATATTTATATTTAAATTAACTTCTTCCTTTATTTCTCTCTTCATAGCAATAATCGCTTTCTCATTGTAACCAACCATTCCCCCCGGCTTCTCCCAATATCCCGCTTCATTTCTAGTCTTATTTGTTCTTTTTAAAAGTAGGATCTCTTTCTTGTCATTAAAAATCAAAACTCCTCCGCCTACCCCGATATAATCTTTGCCTGGTTTTTGTTCCTTTTTGTTCATATGATTTAACAAATAATTTTGAATTTTGAACTGCAACTTTTAACTTTGCACTTTGAATTTTTAATTACCCCTACATCTCTAAACTCCCCTCATCATCTTTCAGCTCAATGTCAGCTCCTACGCTTTGCAATCTTTCTTCCAAATTCTCATAACCTCGATTAATTGAATATACGTCCCGCAAAATTGAATTTCCTTTAGCGGCCAGCATCGCTACCAAAATTATAGCTGCTGGTCGCAGTGCTGGCGGACTCATCATCTCGGCTGACCTAAATTCAATTGGTCCCTCTACATAAACTCGATGTGGATCCAAAAGAGAAATCTTGGCACCAAGCCTATTTAAGTCCACGAAATAGATAGCTCGGTTTTCAAAAGACCAATCATGAATGAGTGTGCGTCCCTCAGCCAAAGAAACTATTGGTACAAAAAATGGCAGATTATCCATATTAATTCCTGGGAAAGGTAACCCGTGAATTTTATCCTGAGGAGCGATTAGTTTAGAAGGTATAATTTCAATATCTACCAAATCAGTTTTTCCATTTTTAGACTTATATTCTTTCAAAATATTATATCTTTGACCCATTTTTTCTAATTTTAAAAGTTCTAATTCTAAAAACTCAATCGGACATCTCTGAATTGTTAGCTTGCTTCTAGTAACAATAGCCGTTGAAATAAAAAACATCGCTTCAATCGGATCTTCACTAATTTCATAAGTAACATCCTTATTTATATCCTTTACTCCCGTCACCTCCAATGTTCCGCTTCCAATTCCCTTAATTTTTACGCCCAATTTTTCTAGAAAAAAACAAACGTCCTGCACCATATAATTAGCCGTTGCCATTTTTATAATGGTTTTAGTTGAACTTTGAGCCGCCGCCATCAAAGCTGTTTCCGTTACAGTATCTCCCGATTCGTAAAGTATTATTTTTTTAGCAGGTTTAAAATTTTCTGTATTAATTTCAAATCCACAATCAACCGCTTTTATTTTCACTCCAAATTTTTCTATCGCAAAAAGATGGGGACGAATAGTTCGTTCTCCCAATTTGCAACCCCCCGCTTGAGGAATAAAATATTTTTTTGATTTTCCAATCAAGGCGCTAATTAGCATGATGACGCTTCTGGTTTTTTGCGCTGCTTCTTGATTGATATTTTCTATTTTAATTTTAGCTGGAGGAGTTAAAATAATTGTCTTCTCCTTTCTCTCTATTTTTACCCCAATGCTTTCTAAAACTTCTACCCAACGATTAACTTCCTCGATTTGGGGAACGTTTTTTAGCGTAGTCTTACCCTTGTTTATCATCGCTGCTGCAAACAATGCCACTGCTGCATTTTTAGAACCATTTACTACAATCTTTCCAGAAAGTTTTTTGCCTCCGTTGATCTTAAAATATTTCATATAAATTTAAAATATCAGTATATTACCTTACCTTAGTTTAATGTAAAATAGACTTTTTTTCAAGAGAATCCCTCTCTTGCTATTTATTCCGTAATGCACTAAAATATTGAAAAAGTTCTTTGATTAAAAATCTATCTCAATAGGAGAAACTGCCATGAATTGCACCAAGATCCGCATAGGCAAAACTCGTATTGTAATAGTTACGGGTTCTTATGCTTATAAAATTGTTCGCATCCGTATATTTGATCTAATTTGCAAATTGTTATATTTAGAATACGACAGACGCAGGTTTGGGGATAAGATTGCCTTTAAAAGACTTCGCAGACATAGTCGTACTCAACTTCTAACAGATATGCTTTGGGCCTGTTTTAGGGCCAATTATACAGAGTACCACCGCTGGAAAAGATGCCCCGATTACACCCGATACGTCCCTACACTTTTTACGTTTTTTTATATTATCAATATTCAAGAACGTGATGATGTAGAAAAAGATTATTCTAACAAGCTAATTGCATCCGCTCATAATCGCAAATGCGGAGAACTGGCATTTCTAAGTGAAATATCTCACAGCGACAATATTGCCACTAGTGGAAGAATTCTAGACTATGGAGGCCATATTTTTTAAAACCCCGCTTAGATTATTAATATCCGAGCGGGATTTTTATTTTAAAAAAAGAGACACATTTTCACATTTGCGAAAATCGTCTCTTTATATAATATATGTATCTATGGCGATTAATCACCCACGGGATCACAATGGTCCCTTAGCGTATCTCGATCAAATACATAGCATTTTAAAAGTTCTTCCTCCGTCAAAATTTCGTTCTTTCTCAATCTTTCCCTGAAATCTTTTGCTCCATCTGAGGTTCGCAAGCGAGCGATAATTTCACTGATATTATTCAAAGGTTTCCTATTCATTATTTTCTCCTCTTTGAGCACACTGAAAAAAACGAGGATCGTTTCTCAATGCGATAACTTCCATGGAACCACACTTTATACAATTGGCACTGTTGGGTGGAAATTTTTCCCCGCATTTTTGACACTCATGAGTATTACCAGAAAAATGCTGTTGTTTCTCTCCATATAACCATGATGAATAATGTCCTCGCATAATTTTATGCCTCCATATAGTTTTTATAAGGTTAACCAGCAGAAAAAATTTCACTTAATTCTTCAAAGAACTTTTTAATATTCAAAATGTACCACACTTTTTTATTTTAGGAAATAACCAAATTTAATTTAATTTATAAATTAAAAAACTCTCGAAAAGGATTACAAATCCTCTCCGAGAGTTGTGCTTTTGCGACAAGACGCTATGACTGTTTGCGTCTCACTATCCCAAATAGAGAAAGTCCAGCCCCGAATAGCAACATCGTTGCTGGCTCGGGAACAGGTGCCACAGGAACAGACTCAAAACTCAAAGTGGCAGAATCCACATAGAGATCTCCCCAAACACTCCAGATAACAGCTTGGAAAATCCCATCTGAAAGAAAACTGGGGTCAATTGACGTCGTCCAAACTCCGGTGTTGACCTCTCCTACAGTAACCAGTATCTGAGCACTTTCCCCGACAAAAATGGCTAGCTCCCAAGACGACGGCCTCCAACTGTCAGAGTCATCATCCCGAAAAGAAATTTCCAATGTGGCATCTTGAGCGTTAGGTGCAACATTAAATGTATGCTCCCAAGCCACAAAGTCGCCAATTCCATCCAGGAAGTTCACATCGCCACGACCATGGCTTACGTACCCCTCAAAATTTGAGGTGGGTCCCAAGGCAACTGTGTCGGATACCAGTGTAGCGCCCGCCACACCTGTACCCATAGACACTACCAAGACAATACAAAAGAACCATTTTAACATGAATTTTCCTCCCCTTTTCTTGTTTTTATTCTTAACTAAAAAGCAACCCCTTATTAAGTCGCTAATTACTTGTACCACTATTATTGTTTTTTGTAAATACCCCGCACCATTTATATTCAATTTAACAAAAATACTTTCTTTGATATTTTTAGTTTTAATTACCCCCTTATTCCTACTTCTCCAAAATGTTTTTCAATTTTCTTTTTAATTTTTTCTAAGTCTAACTTTTTCCCTCTGGTTTTATCTTTTAATGCGGGA
The DNA here is from genome assembly GCA_041662245.1 of Parcubacteria group bacterium. GTDB lineage: Bacteria > Patescibacteriota > Minisyncoccia > Moranbacterales > UBA9337 > UBA9337. The sequence continues at coordinate 113,454 of JBAZSW010000005.1, read as the reverse complement.
TCTAATGTTTTAATATCCCTAAATCTTTGTAAAAAATATTTTTTTGCTCCGCCAATCCAAAGAGCGATATCTTGAAAATCTTTTTCCTTATGAATTCCAGGAACCACGGTAGTACGAAAGTCATAATCAACTTTGCTATTTCTTATCAATTCCACACTCATTTTTATTCTTTCTAGGTCCACTTTCGTACATACTGTTTTTTCATAGTTTTTAAGAGAATTTTTTATATCCATCGCCACATAATCAACAATTTTTGAATCCAGTGCTTTTTTTAAAACATCAGGGCGCATACCGTTAGTATCCAATTTTACTAAATATCCCATTTTTTTTACCTTAGACATAAAATCCAATAAATCCTTTTGCAAGGTTGGCTCACCCCCCGTAATACAGACTGCCTCTAATTTGCCGGCTCTTTCTTTTAAAAACTTAAAAAAATCTTTTTCATTATTATTGCTGTGAACCATAAATTGCGAGCTAAGTACTAGTTCAGGGTTATGACAAAAAGAGCAACGAAAGTTACAACCCACAGTAAAAACAGTTGTAGCGATATGCCCCGGATAATCCAATAGTGTAAATTTTTGAAAACTGGCAATATTCATTTCTTAAATATTATATATTAAGCATTTTGTATTACAAATTAATATTTTTATTTTCTTGCACAGGAAATTGAAAGTTATTATTTTAAACCAAACTCATGGAAAGATTAAAAAATATTGAGTCTTTTTAGGGCGATTTCTGAAATAGAAATCGCCCTACTATCTTTTTTAGCCCAAAGTGTTGTTACAATTAACAATCTTTTTTAGTATCAGAATCATCCTTATTTTCAGATTCATCCACCTTGAAAGTTTTTCTATCCTTCCATTCAGCCGTCTTAGCTTTATTCCATCTTTGAATTGGAGTATGAAATCCCACTACCCGGCTATACACATCGCAAGGTTGAAAATTCTCAATAACTGAATTTTTTTCATAACATTCGCGACATTTTACCAAATAAGTTTTTTCATCTTGAGTATAATTGACATACTCATCACCTTTGACTAATTCTTTGCCACAATCATGACAAATTAATTTGTTTTCCATATTTTTTTAATTTATAAATTGTATTTCCACAATTTATAAATTTATTTTTTATTTTTTTTATTTATCACTCTCCTCAAATAACAATAAATTGTATTCAAATAGAGTTATTTCAAATGCTCTTGCGAGCAATTAGTTGTCTGCTCTTGATTTACAAATTCCCAATTTTTTAAAGATTATCTCACCTTCTCGAACTTTACATCTTCTTTTTTCATAGCTATTTTACATTTTGGGCAGGTATGATGCTCCCCTGCTATATATCCGTGTTCCGGACAAATGCTAAAGGTCGGAGTAAAAGTGAAATAAGGAAGAGCATACTTGGTTGCAATAGTTCTTACCAAATTTTTAACCACTTCTATATCATTAATCTTTTCACCTAAAAATCCATGCAATACTGTTCCTCCAGTATATTTAGTTTGAAGATTGTCTTGTAGATCCAAAGCTTCAAAAATATCGCTAGTATAACCCACTGGCAGTTGAGAAGAATTGGTATAATATGGTTCAGCAGCTCCCGCTTTAACTGATTCATTATTAGCAAAAATTATTTCAGGGAATTTTTTTCTATCTAAATTTGCTAAGCGATAAGTGGTCCCTTCAGCGGGAGTAGCTTCCAAATTATACATATTGCCAGTCTCTTTTTGGTACTTAATCATTTTGCTTCGCATATGATCTAAAACTTTCTGCGCAAAAAGATTTCCTTCCTTAGTTGCAATTCCTTTTCCAAAAAGATTTAATAATGCCTCATTCATCCCCAAAAGCCCTATAGTAGAAAAATGATTGCCCCAATATGCACCCCTTCTCATTTTAATATCTCTTAAATAATATCTAGAATATGGATATAATCCCGCTTCCGTTAGTTTTTCTATAAAAACTCTTTTTAGTTCTAAGCTTTCTTTGGCAATATCCATCAATTTATCCAATCTGCTAAAAAAATCTTTTTTATCTTTTGCCAAATATCCGATTCTTGGCATATTAATAGTCACCACCCCGATTGAACCAGTCATAGGATTGGCGCCAAAAAGTCCTCCACCCCTTCTTTGTAATTCACGATTATCCAACCTAAGTCGACAACACATACTTCTAGCATCATCAGGACTCATATCAGAATTAATAAAATTAGCAAAATAAGGCATCCCATATTTAGCGGTCATTTCCCAAACTGGCTCCAACGCCTTATCCTCCCAATTAAAATCTTTAGAAATATTGTAGGTGGGAATCGGAAAAGTAAATACCCTGTTTTGAGAATCACCTTTGCTCATCACTTCTGCAAAAGCTCGATTAATCATATTCATCTCTTTTTGGAAAGATCCATATTTCTTTCTTAAAGGTTTTCCTCCAATAATTACAGCTTCATCTTTATAGTTAGAAGGTACTTGTAAATCTAAAGTAATATTAGAAAAAGGTGTTTGGAACCCCACTCGAGTCGGAACATTCATATTGAAAACAAATTCTTGGATAGCCTGTTTCACTTCTTTATAATTTAATTTGTCGTAATAAACGAAAGGAGCCAACAATGTATCAAAATTAGCAAAAGCCTGTGCGCCATTAGCTTCACCCTGCAAAGTATAAATAAAATTCACCATTTGTCCCAGCGCACTTCGAAAATGTTTAGCTGGTCCAGAATGAACTTTTCCAGGAACTCCACCAAAACCCCTAATCAATAGATCATGCAAATCCCATCCACAGCAATACGCGGCCACCATTTGCAAATCATGTACATGCAAATCTCCATCTTCATGAGCATCTCGAATATTTTTGGTGTAAACCTTGTTCATCCAATATTTAGCGCTAACTGCCGAAGAGATAAAATTATTTAAACCCTGCAACGAAAACCCCATATTAGAATTTTCCTTAACTCGCCAATCTGATTCGTCAATATATTTATCTACCAAACTTACAGCCTCATCCAAAACTTCTTCCGTTTCTCGCACTTTGCGATGTTGTTCGCGATAAAGAATATAAGCTTTAGCAGTTACCTCAAAATCCAATATCATCAAAACTTTTTCTACCGTATCTTGAATCTCTTCAATCTCTGGTACATAACCTTTACGAAAACTTTTGCTTAAAAGTTGAGTTACTTTTTTGGCCACTTTCTCGGCATCCTTCAAATCTCCCTCCTCAGTCTCTTTGAACGCTTTAAAAACAGCTTTGACTATTTTTTCTTCACTAAAAGGAACTACCTTACCACTCCTTTTAATAATTTTAGCAACTATTTTTTGAGCTTCTTGTTTCTTTTCTACCCCTTTTCCTTCATTTGTTATTTTTTTCTTTTGAGTCATATTTTTATTTTTTTCTTGTCTCGCCAAAGCTCTAGCACAGGCGGATTGATTTTCTAAGAAAATTATAGATTATTTTTATATTTTATTTTTCTTCTTCTTCTAACTTTTCTAGTTCTTTTTTAAAACTATTTAAACTACCAAAGGATTTATATACGCTAGCAAACCTCAAATAAGCTACATCATCAATCTCCTTAAGCTTATCTAAAATTATTTTTCCCACTTCTTTGCTAGCTATCTCACCTTGCTTACTTTTAATGTGCACTTGGTATTCTATTTCATTTACTAACTTTTCTTTTTTTTCCTGATTGACAGGTCTCTTTTCCAGAGACTTTTCGATTCCCTTTATTATTTTTTCCTGATTATATTCTTCTTTTTCTCCATTTCTCTTTATCACCAGAAGTCTCATAATTTCTATTTCCTCATAAGTGCTAAATCTGGTCTTGCATTTCTCGCATTCTCTTCGTCTTCGGATAGCTTTGCCTTCGTTGGTATCGCGAGAATCAACCACTTTTGTATCAGGATGATTACAGGCTGGACAAATCATATTTTTATTTTTATTTAAACATCTAAATATATGCCGTTATTTTACCCTTGCTATTTGACTATTTTTATGTTTAAATGAATATTTACACTACATGTTGTATGTTACAGGGTAATTATACCACAAGATAAAATGCTGGCAAGCCTCTGAAATTATCCTTATTTTGAGCCATTTTCATGAGTTATCCACATCCCTCACTTTTCACTTTTTTTATTTATTTTTTAGTTTTTTACATAAAAAACTTCTTGATTAATATCTAATCAAGAAGTTTTCAAGCAAAATAAGATTATCTCTAGGCTTGCTTAAGACCATAGAGAATACCCCTCAGATTTTCAGCAGCGTCAGCGATTTCTTTCTTCGCCTCAGATGTTTTGACGGCCAACTGAGCGAATTCTTCAAGTCCTTTGACTTTTTGATATGCCCCCGCCAATGCAATAGCCTCCTTGATAGCTTCCCTTGCTTTGGCATAATCGCTATTCAAAACTTGAGTATGATTATTGTCATGAATTTTTTCAGAAAATTCAAGTAAATTGATAAAGAAATTAGGATTGGCGCTACTATTTGCAATTTCTTGCTTTACTTTTCCAATTGCAAATGCCGCATGCTTATCGGCTCCAATCATCGCAATTTCAATTAAGACATTGACGATATCTAAACCGATAGAATTCAATTCACAAACAAAGGAATCCGAAATGTCATTCCAAGCTCCAAATATTTTTTTGGTTAAAAAAGCTGCATAAAAAATAGCCCCAATGGCACCTATCAAAAAGACAACCGCCACCAATAAAATTGAACCAATGTTACCATCTGCCAATAAATAATTTCTGATAGCTTGCGTCATAATCTCTCTCCTCGTTTTTTTCTCTTATAATTTAAGGCAAAACCGCACCTCTCCCCCTAATAAAGTACTTTTTTTGTTTCCAGTTAAAATACTACTAAAATCAATTTTTGTCAAGGAAAATTTTGTAAAAAAACTCCCTCAGACATAGAGAGAGCTTTTTATATTATTTTGGCTTATTCTCAAATTTTCAGATTACCAAATTCCTAGATTCTTAAATTCCTAATTATTAATAACTTCTTTAATATAATATCCGCGATGATTTTTAGCTTTGAAATAATTTTTAATAATAATATCCGCTAAAAGTCCCGAGATAAAGAGTTGCACGCCCACTAGAGTAAACATCACGCCTATCATCGGCCAAATTCTTTCTCCAATAGATTGCGCAAAGAAAACTTTTTCTATAAACATCCAAATTAGAATTCCTATTCCAGCAACTGATAAAATCACTCCGCTAGCTCCAAAAAGATGAAGTGGCCGGTTGGCATATTTTCTCCAAAACCAAATGGACATCATATCTACCATTCCCTTAAAAGCTCTCCTCCAATTATATTTTGTTACCCCCGCTATCCGAGGATGATGCGAAACTTTCACTTCCGCTACCTTAAATCCATCCATTTCCAAGAGAGCAGGAATAAAGCGATGCATTTCTCCAAAAAGTTCTAAATCATTAAAGCACTCTCGTTTATAAGCTTTCAGACTGCAACCACTATCATGAATGTTATCTTGAATAAAAAATTTTCGTAACAAATTAGCTCCCCGAGAAAATATTTTTTTACTCAAAGAATCTTTCCTTTGAAATCTCCAACCGCTTACTACGTCAAACCCCTCTGCTATTTTATCTAGCAATTTATTTATATCGGCAGGATCATTTTGCAAATCACCGTCCATGGTTATTACTATCTCTCCTTGAGACGCTTGAAAACCAGCATCAAAAGCTGCTGTCTGACCATAATTTTTTCTAAAATTTATTAATTTCAGAGGACTTAGCTTTTTGCATTCCTCTAAGGTCTTATCCGAAGAACCATCATTAATAAAAATTATTTCAAAACTTCTTTCCAGCTTTTGACACTCTTCTAAAATCCGGCTATGTAATTTAGCAACATTTTCCTCTTCGTTAAATATAGGAACCACCACGGAAATATTTAGTTTTTTTTCATTAATTTCTTGCATATTATTATCTGCTATAAATTTATAAACTATTTTTGATTTTATCAAATTAAATTCCTATTCCAACAATATATCGAAAAAATAAAGATAATACCCCACCCAAAAGATAACTCACAGGAGCAGATAAGAAAAATATGATTATCAACAGAAATACAAACCCAAACTGTTCAAATATTAATTTACTTTTGTCGCTCATGGGGACAACTGCAAAAAGTAATTTAGAACCGTCTAGCGGCGGAATGGGAATGAGATTAAAAACAGCCAAAAAAATATTAATCGCCATAATCATCATAAATAACCAAAAAAATATGGCAGGAAATGACCCAGACAAAAGAGGGCTTAACCCGCTAAAATTAAACAAATTTTTGATTATTTCTAGCTTAATCATATAATTTAAGGCTATAAATCTCGCCCCTAAACCAAAAATTATTGCCACTAAAATATTAGAAGCTGGTCCCGCCAAAGCTACCCAAGCTGGTCCCATTTTTTGGTCTTTGAGATTGTAAGGATTATAAGGAACCGGTTTAGCCCAACCAAATCCAAAACCAAAGCTAATAATCATAAAAAATGGCACAATCAAAGAGCCCCACAGATCAAAATGTTTAATTGGATTTAAACTCAGTCTATCAGCATATTTGGCAGTTGAATCGCCCAATTTAAAAGCCATTAGTCCGTGAGATACCTCATGTACCACCACTGACATTATTAATATAAATACCTGAAATATAATTAAAATTATTTCTCCTGACATAAAAAATATTATTTTAAACTTATTATCTGATTTCACTTTACAAAATACATCTATTATGATAATCTATATCTTGTAAATAAGCAAACTAATTTAAGGGACATAAATCATCCAAATATGAGACGGTGGTTAATAATTTGTTCTGTAATATACTATGAGTAGAACCTGTGAAATTTGTAATAGAGGAACTTCTACCGGACACTCCAGAAGTCATTCCAACATTGCAACTAAAAGAAAATTTAAGGTAAATATCCAACAGAAAAAAGTAGAAGGCCAAAAGATAAAAGTTTGTACTAGATGTATTCGAACCATGAACAAAGAAGTTTAATTTTCTTTCAATATTAAAGGTCAAAAAAACCTCCGCTAAATGGAGGTTTTTAATATTGATATTTAACCCTAAAACTTTTCTATTTCTTTCATGAATTCAACTAGTAAATCTTTTTCGTCCACTTTCTTTATAATTTTTCCTTTTTTTACAATCAATCCTACTCCCCTACCTCCTACGATAGCCAAATCCGCTTCTCTCGCTTCTCCAGGACCATTTACTACGCAACCCATCACTGCCACACGAATATCTTTTTCCATGCCTTCTAATAATTTTTCCACTTCCCCAACTAATTTTATCAAATCTATTTGAGTTCTTCCACAAGTCGGGCAACTAGTTACAGATATTCCTCGCTTTCGTAGTCCTAAAGATTTAAGAATTTCCCATGCTACTTTTATCTCCTCTACCGGATTGGCTGTTAGTGAAACTCTGATTGTGTCTCCAATCCCATCATAAAGCAATATTCCGAAGCCCACTGCCGATAGAATTGTTCCTCGAAAAGTCGTTCCTGCTTCTGTTATCCCAATATGTAACGGGTAGTCTACCTTTTTAGACAATAATCGATAAGCCTCCACTGTCCTCTCCACATCATTGGCTTTAAGAGAAATAGCAATATCGAAAAATTTATTTTTTTCTAAAATTTTTATATGGCGCATCGCTGATTCAACCATCCCCTGAGGCGTAACTTCTCCTTTATATTTTTTTAAAATATCTTTTTCTAAAGATCCGCCGTTAATTCCGATTCGAATTGGAATCTTTTTTTTCTTGCAGGCCTTTACCAGCATTGTCACTTTTTTTTCATCGCCAATATTTCCCGGATTAATTCGAAGTTTATCAACGCCTTGAGCGATAGCCTCCATGGCATATTCAGCCGAAAAATGAATATCAGCCACAATTGGAATGTTAATTTGTTTTTTAATTTCACCAATTGCCAGAGCTGCTTCCATATCAGGAACTGCCACTCGGATGACTTCGCATCCCGCCTGAATAAGCTCTTTAATTTGAGCTACTGTCGCTTCCACATCTCGAGTGTCAGTATTACACATTGATTGAATAACGATAGGCGCATCTCCGCCCATGAATATATTGCCTATTTTAATTTTTCTAGTTTTTTTTCTTTGAATCATAATCATTAATCAGCTACCGATTGCATATAGGTCACTGATAATTAAAGAATTACTTAAATATTTTTAAAAATTTAAATATCTCGTTTAGCCATATAATCCGCCAGAGCCAAGAGGATTGTTTTTATTTCCTCTGTAAAGCCAATATCTTTTATTTCTGCCTTACCTTTTTCAATTAATTTTTTTGCCAAAGCATTAGCATAATCCAATGACTTTGTTTCACGAATAACATTTCTAAATTCTTCTACCTCTGCCTTAGTAATATCTTTCTTTCCTACTAATCTGGTTAAAATTTCTTTCTGTTTTTTATTGGCATTTTTTAAAGCCCTTACTACTAAAATAGTCTGTTTTCCTTCCCGAATATCTGAACCTACAGGTTTGCCTATTTTTTCTTCATCACCAAAAATTCCTAAAATATCATCTTGAATTTGAAAAGCCACTCCCACAGGAACAGAAAACTTAGTAATACTATTTAATAATTTTTTATCAGCCCCACCTAAAATCGCACCCAAATGCAAAGGACCCTCAAAGGTATATTTAGCTGTTTTATTTTTATACATATCCATCACTTCTGCTTCAGTAGCTGATCTTTTATGTTCAATAAAAACATCTTGAGCCTCACCAATCGCAACTCTAGCTACAATATTTTGCAACTGTGAAAGTGCTTTAACTACCAATTCTGGAGCAAATTTTGAATTAAAAAGAACTCGATTTCCCAACGCCCCCAAAATATCTCCTGTAACAATCCCTATGGAATTTCCGAAATGCCGAGAATCTCTTTTTCCTAAAGAGATAATTTTTCCAATTTTATCATATTTAGCATGGACGGTTTGAACACCGTGTCGCTTGGCATCATTATCAATAATATCATCGTGGATTAAAAGAAAAACGTGAATCAACTCAATGCTGATAGATGTTTTTATCATTTCCTTCTTATTTTTGCCACCCACACCCGCATACGCCCAGTACATCAAGGCTGGTCGTAATCTTTTTCCTCCTGCTAAAGTTATTTTTTTAACTTGTTTTAAAGCTTCAGTGGTAATAAAATTATTTTTTTTAGAATCTTTTATAATTTCATCAAAAAATATTTTTAGTTCTGGATTAATTTTATCTTGAATCTTTTTTAATTCTTCCTTGATATCCATAAATAATTTTTTAAAACTTTAAAACTTTCATGTTTTAGATAATATAATATCAATTTCCAAAGATATTATTCAAACATTTAATTCCTGTATTTATTAATTTATTCTAGCTTACCTTGAAAAATACCAATTGTAAACCTCATTCGTAACTGGCACCGCATTGTAGCCTTCTTCTTTTTGCCCTTCCACAAGGATGACTAATACAATTTCCGGATTTTGATAAGGAGCAAAAGACACAAACCAACCATGAGTCTTTTTTTCACTACCAAATTGGGCAGTTCCCGTTTTTCCCGCTGCTTCCACAGGCAAATCTTTAAGTAACTGAGCAGTCCCTTCTGTCACAGTCATCCGCATTCCTTCTCTTACAACTTTCAAAATATCAGATTTAATAAAACTTGATCTTATTATCTCTGCTTTATTGTAAATCGTTTTATCAGTTTCTTTAATTTGAGAAACTAATCTTGGTCGATATAATGTTCCGCCATTGGCTACTACTGCCACACTATTAGCTATTTGAAGTGGCGTAGCTGTTATATAACCTTGTCCGATAGAGGCATGATAAGTGTTTCCTACAAACCACTTCTCTCCAAAAGTTTTTTCTTTCCATTCTTCTGTTGGGATAAATCCAGCTACCTCTCCGGTAGTATCAATTCCTGAAGCTTCTCCATATCCAAATAAATTAGCATACTTTTTTATATTACTAATTCCCATTCCTCGCACACCGCCATATCCACCTCCTATCGAATAAAAAAATACATCACTAGAAACAGCGATAGCTCTTCTCACATCGGTAAATCCATGAGCTTTCCAATCTCCAAAAGACCATCCTCCCACGTTGATACTTCCCCTACTTTCTATTTGAGTATTCTCATTAATAACTCCTTCCGTTAAAGCCGCTGAGGCCATCATAGGCTTAAAAGTTGACCCTGGAGCATATTCACCCGAAATAGCTCTATTGAACATTGGTTTATTTTCATCATTCAGTAATTTAGAATAATCATCATTAGAAATTCCTTGAGCAAATAAATTATTATCAAAGCTAGGCACACTCACCATAGCTAACACTGCTCCATTTCTCGGATCCAATGCTAAGGCAGCTCCCGCCTTTAATCCTTCTTTCTCAAGCATTCCTGACAAGCTATCAAATATTTTTTTCTGCAGTTGACTATCAATATTTAAAATTAAATCTCCCCCCGGCACAGGGTTAGTTGCTCCTAATTCTCTGACCACGTGCCCCATTGAGTCGACTTCTACGTTGGTTTTACCCGGTATTCCTCGCAGGTTCTTTTCATAATATTTTTCCAATCCTTTTTTTCCAATTGAATCCGTCATTAGATAATCCGGATTATCAATCAATTCCTCTTTCTTTATCTTTCCTTCATAGCCGATAATGTTAGAAAAAATTAAACTATCGGTGTAATCTCGAATAGCTGTTTTAGTAACTTGCACTCCCGGAAGTTTTTGATAGTTCTCTGTTACTAGCAAAGCTTCCTTTTGACTAATATTTTTTAAAAGTAAAATAAATTTGTCATCTTCATTTTTATTTTTTAAATTTTCAAAAATTTCTCCAAATCTATTGGGAAATATTTTTTTAATTTCATCCAATGTTTCTGAAGAAAAATTAAATTCCTTATCTAGCCCTCGCGCATCAATAATTAAATCCAAACTAGGAATATTATAAACTAACGTATTACCAAATCGATCAAATATTTTTCCTCTTGGAGCTGTCACATAACTTACTCTCAATCTATTTTCCTTAGCTACCGCCTGATAATGCTCTCCCTTAGCAATAGCGAGATAAGCAGTTCTACTAAAAAGAAGCGTCAGGGTCAAAACTATAAAAAACCAAAAAATATTTAATAAAGATTTATTAAAAGGAATTTCTATTCTAGCCACTTCCGAACCACTCAATAAAACCGTATCGGCTATCTCGTCGATTTCTTTGGACATCTTTAATTTATATTTTTTGGCATAAAATCGCATAAGTTAGCTATCTAAAATATTCTACATCTTTTCTATTTAATTAATCCCTAAAGAGAAATATTTAATCGACTTTCACTTTTGGCTATATATTTTTCCACTCTATTTATCGACACATAAACTAGATAAAAACAAATTCCCGAGAAGATATTTACCAGAGCAAGACTCTCCCAATTTATAAAATAGCTTTTTAGATAAAGCCAAAACTCTCCAAGAATATCATGACTGACAAACAAAAAGTTAAAAATACTTCCTCCAAAATTTCCTATCAAAATAAAAACTATCACCAACAAAAATCCAGAAAAATGTCTTTCAATTATAAATCTTTTGGAAATAAAACTTACTAGATAAGCTAACAAGATAAAAAATAAAATATTAGATCCTATTTTTTGTGCCAAAAATATATCATTAAAAAATCCCAATGCTATAATCCATGGCCATATTTTTTCAAAACTAGAAGTGATTACCCAACTGATTACAGCCAAAATTGATAAATTGATTAGATAATTTCCAGAAAAAATTAAATTCAAAAAATTTATCTGAAAAAAAATGATTAAAAAAATGATACAAATCCTCAATAAAAAAAATTTCATTGGTTATTACTATTCTTAATTACAAAAACAAAACGCAATTTAGAAAAATCAACTGGAGAAGAAATAATAGCTTGTTGAAATAAATCGTTTTTAGCTGAATTAATCTCTTTTATTTCTCCTACCAGCAAACCTCGAGGGATATTTTGACTAATATCTGAGGTAATTACTTTATCTCCCACTTTTAAATTGTCTGTCTGTAAAACCAAATCCATAATAAGTCCTAACCCATAATTTCCCTTCACTGACCCTATTGCTCCCGTTTCAACTGCTTCTACATTAACATTCATTGATTTGTCTGTGATAAAAATAATTTTAGCTGTAGAATCAAAAGACTCCTCAACTTTTCCTACCAAAATTCCTTCTGAAACAATTACGGGCATGCCTTTTCCTACTCCATCAGAAATGCCTTTATCAATTAAAATCCAACTATTGCTATCATAAGTATCCCTTCCAATGATATGAGTTGCCTCCAGATTAAATTTATCTCTAGGTAAAATATTTAACTGGCTACGCAAGTCATTATTCTCTTTCATCACATCCGCCAAATTAACATTTTCGGCCCTCAATTTCAAATTTTCTTCAAATAAATGTTTATTTTCACTCTTTATTTTTCCGATAGAAGAAATGGCCTCACCAAAAGAATGTATCTTATCTGCTCCCAAAGAAAATATTTTTTGAATTGGCAAAGTAATTCCCAAAAAAAATCTTCTCATTCCACCAGAAAAATTATAAGGATTCCACATTATCAACCCCAACGCCAAAACACAAATCACGATTACTTTAAATATTTTTTGAGAAGTAAATTTTTTAGGCATTTTTTTAAAAAGATAATATGTTGAATATTATCTTAAAGGACTATCATCATATTGATTAGCAGCTAAAACTTCTTTGAGCGATTCCAAATCTTCCAAAACTATTCCTGTTCCTCTTACTACAGCTGTTAACGGATCTTCCATAGTGCGCACCGATATCCCTGTTTGATTAGCAATTAGCTTATCCAACCCTCTTATCAGACTACCACCTCCAGCCAAAATTATTCCTCGTTGCATAATGTCGGCAATTAATTCTGGTGGCGTATCTTCAATAATAGTTTTGATATTATTAACGATTATTCTTATCGAACGAGAAATCGCTTCTCGAGCCTGTTCATCATTAATTTTTAATTCTTTGGGAAGTCCACTCACTAAATCTCTTCCCCGTATTGCCATAGTCAATTTTTTTTCTTGTGGATAAGCGCTCCCGATAGCAATCTTTACCTCCTCTGCTGTTCTCTCTCCTACTAATAGATTAAATTCGTCTCGACAATATCTAATAATATCTTCATTCATTTCATCTCCCGCAATTCGCAAACTTCTTGAAGCAACTACTCCTCCCAAAGAAATAACTGCGATTTCGGAAGTTCCTCCTCCGATATCTACAATCATATTTCCAGCGGCTGTTGTCACTGGTAGATGAGCTCCAATAGCGGCTGCCATTGGTTCATCAATAATATAAGCCTCTCTCGCCCCTGCGCTAATAGCCGCATCGATTACCGCTCTTTTTTCTACCTCAGTAACTTCTGAAGGAATCCCGATCAATACTCTTGGTCGAGGCATAATCGAAAAAGAATCTTGATGAACCTTATCGATAAAGTATCGGAGCATTTGTTCAGTCACTTCAAAATCACTTACTACACCATTTACCAACGGACGAGTGGCGACAATATGGCTAGGAGTTTTACCCACCATTTGTTTGGCTTTTTTTCCAATAGCCAAAATTTGTCCTGTTTTTTTATTTATAGCTACGACACTAGGCTCATTAATTACAATTCCTTTTCCGCTTACATATACCAAAGTGTTAGCTGTCCCTAGATCAATTCCAATATCTTTAGAAAAATTTCCAAATATTTTTCCTGTTATTTTTCTATAAAAGTTTCTAATTTTTTTAAACATACAAACAAACCCCAAGCAAAACTATTCGAGGCTTCTTATCTAAAGAATTATTTTTGTTTTTACTCTATATATAGTACTAAAAATAAGTCCTTATGTCAAAATAGAAATAATTGACTAAATCATAATAAACTACTAAATTTAACATAGTAACTTAATGCCCCTAACTCAATTAATTTTATTTTCATAAGGAGATTTGAAATGGTTGAAACAACAAGCAGTTTGCCACTAGAAGTTTCATTACTAGGAGAACTAAAGGTGATGATTTCCTCCCTAAAAGGATCAGCCCTTTCCCAACAAGAAAAGTCACTTTCGAAAAATGAATTAACGGAAATAGGTACAGAAAAATTTTTATATTCTCTCACAGAATTTACCTTAGACGATTTAGTTAACGACAGAGAGCGTATTATTGCTCTTCAACTAAGTCTCAAGTCGGCGCTAGAAATGATTGACCAATTAAAAAGAGAACTATTGATTAAGGAAACTTCCTTAAACAATTACAGAAATATATTCGAAGAGATAAAAAAAGAATCCATTGCGCTTGATGATATTTCTAGAGCGTTACAAAAATACAGCAGAAAATAATAAAACGCCGTAATACATATTACCAACGGAAAGGCTTCTCACGCTTTCCGTTTTTTATTTTTTTTAATTATAAAAATAATTCACAAAAAAAAGATGACCACATCTATCTTTTGAAGTGTGGTCATCTAATTTTTGTCTTTATTTCCTTTTTGCTTTTTTAACTGTTTTCTTAGCTACTTTTTTTACAGCTTTTTTAACTGTTTTCTTAGCTACTTTTTTTACAGCTTTTTTAACTGTTTTCTTAGCTACTTTTTTCTTAGCTACTTTTTTAACAGCTTTTTTCTTTGTTGCCATTTTTTTATTTTAGGCTAGCCAGCAATTTCTCACTGGATTATTTTTTATTTTTAACTGAGAAGCTCGACCACTTCTCACATATTATTTCGTCATATAATAATTATACAACAATAAAAAATTTGTACAATAGTTTTTTGAAAAAATTTTATTTTTTTCTAAAATTATTTTTGTAAAATATTTTTATTTACTTTTATTATACAACAATAAAAAATTTGTACAATAGTTTTTTGTAAATTTTTTAAAAATATTTTTTGACAATAAAATTTTTGTTTGTTATAACAAAATAGAATCAGTTCTTTTTACTTTGATATTTAAAAATATTTCTAGGGGGAAATTATGTCATTTAAAAATATAATTAAAATCGAAACGAATGTCTTTCCAAAAACAAATAATCCTACCCTTTTAATAACAGCTATTATCTGCTATCTAGGTGCAATTACTTTAGTTTTCGGAGCTTCTTACGGATTTATCTTTTTTGTTATTTTTTCCATAACAGGATCTTTTTCTTTGGCTGTTTACATTCACACTCCTCGAATAGACAAAATAATCCAAGAAAAAAAATTCTCCAAAAATCATACTCTAAATATTATGTCAGAAATAAAAAGAATTTTTCTTGGGATGATGGCACTTCTCTGTTGCATCATAGCAATTATTGTCGCGATTAAAGTGCGCTACGGAATAATATTATCCCCCTTCTTATTTATAGTTGGATTGATTTTATCTGGAATTCATTTCAATGATTATAAAATAGAAAAAATAAAAAAGAACTAAATTGCAAAAACGGATTCATCGTGAACCTACGACAAGAATCCGCTTTTTTTATTTTCTTCAATTTTTAACGTTACCTTTAATTTATACTTATCGATATCTCAACAAAAAAAACTCCCTGCTCAAAAAGAAGTTAAAAAAATATTAAGAAATCAAGTTCTTTTTTTAAAATTAAAACATTGACCATTGATTGGAAATTGAGAATTGGAAATTGGAAATTCATATGGTACTCCATATGCTATCCTCTAAATCCTATCTCATTCTTGGGTTCAGTGGCTATTTCGATTTTTCCAAATTGCTCTTCGTATTTTTTTAAATTTTCTTCCATCGCTTTTATCATTCTTTTGAAATGTCCCGGAGAAAGAATCATTCTTGAATTTAAAGTTCCCGTCGGTGGAAAAATATTTAAAAAATCCAAAACAAATTCTTCTTTAGTATGAAGTATTTGCATCGCATTAGAATACTCACCTTTTAATTTTTCATCCGTCGCTTTGATTTGGACTTGTTGATTTTGATTGGGCTGATTCATATTTTTTTTATTAGTCTCAATTATTTAAAAATTTATTTAATTGCATTTTACTGCTACGCTTTGAAGTGTGGAAGTAAATTACTATTTTTTAATTTAATTTTTTTAGTCTATTTACCCGATCACCATTATCATCATATGCACCCCAAGCGATGCTATCTCCAAAAATATTTATTGTTTTTTCCATAAATAGTATTAAAAAAGTATTGCTCTATCTTGATTTTAGCACAAAAAAGCAGAAAATTGTAAGATACAACTTCCTGCTTTTCACAAAGAACTAGAACGAATAGGTCGCTCCAATCCGGAAATCA
The DNA here is from genome assembly GCA_041662245.1 of Parcubacteria group bacterium. Classification (GTDB taxonomy): domain Bacteria; phylum Patescibacteriota; class Minisyncoccia; order Moranbacterales; family UBA9337; genus UBA9337. The sequence continues at coordinate 97,225 of JBAZSW010000005.1, read as the reverse complement.
ATAGAATTCCATTGCTCCAGATTGTTTTCACCTGCGACCCTTACAAAGAGATCAACTTTATCACTAACGGCGTAGTGAAGAACTGGACCAATCAGCATCCAATTATTTCCCTCGCTTGGCCAATAATCATAAATGACTTCAATTGCCAGAGCAAAACCATTGCCGAAGTTATGCTTTACTTCAGCAAAAGAATCAACATAGTCGCTTGACCCTTCGTTTGTCCCCACATAATAACATGCGGAAATATAAATGCTGTTACTCTCGCTAAGTCTCTTAAAATAACTGAGACCTCCTAGGACATATTCATGATCAGAGCTATCGGAAGAAAATCCTCCAATCAAGCTCCAACTCTTATCAACTGCCCAAGTTGCAAAAGGTTTAACCTTGAGATAATCACTCTTGGGAGAAAAACTGGTTTCAAATCCGAAACTAAGTTTTTCACTCACCGTAAGATAAAAATTAATATCATTGCTGAAATAACTTTCTTGGTGAGATGGGTCAATCAGATTTGTTCGCATGACAATACTTCCATTTCCTGCCAACGCCATTTCTGAAGACAAGAGCATGCTGACAACAACGACGATTATCCAAGTATTTTTCTTAAACATAGCTTTCTCCTTATTTGCTTAGTAATTTTATTAACTCCAGTGACAGCCGGTCAATAAAATTAGCAAATAGGAATATGATCTATTTTTCTTACAAACTCCTGCTTTCGGAAGATCCTTTCCATAAAAACTACTAACCCAGAAATACCAGCAGGCGTTACAATATTAAGATTTTTTTCCAGAAAGATTGCATAGTCCACATCAGTCTTAAAAAACTTAGATTTAAGACTCGTACAATCTGCATTATCATCTTGAGAAATTTCCATTTGAATGGATGTCCCCGCCCTAATGGAATTTATTTCATCCGCCTTACTCTCCTCGATATGGACAAAGTTAACGATTGCAACTGCCACCAAAGCCATTGCAAAAGATCTCTGAAATAGACAGACATTATCTTTATGAAACTGTCTGATCCACCCTAGGAAACCTCTGCTTTGAGCCACGTGACGAACCAGTTCTTTTTCTTCAGTTGTAAGTCTCCGAAAAAAGTTTCCGATTCTACGAAGCTCAGCTTCAACAACAATCTCGCGAATTACATTAGCAGGATATTTTGCCAAAAGGAACGGCCAAAAAATCATTGCTAACGCAAACCTTTTTTTATCGCTCAGTATCGTAGCCAGAATTCCTTTTCGCTCACACATCCTCAAGGAAAACAAACACCAAGCTAAAAGTGTCCCCCTCACATAGAGAATAAAAATCCAACTTATCAATTTAGGAAGGTTCAAGCGACAAAACTGTTTTACTGCCTCCTGTTTTTCACTGAAACTCATTGATCTGAATTTCTCGTGAAATTCAATTGATGTTGCGTTTTTTAATTCATCGCTATATTTCCTTGCCTCATCGCTAATCTGCTGGTGAGTAAATTTAGAGTTTGGTCTTTCAATATTACGCATAGACATACTTTGCAATTCGCTAGCATATCTTGACCAAATTGACCCCATTGCATATTTTTGTTGAATCTCTTCCGTTTTCTTTTCGATCAACCGAAGATCAATAAAATAATCCTTAGGACCATAATTTTCACCTTTGGACTTAGCCACAGAAAGAAGATTCTCATAAAAAGATAGCAACTCCTTATTGACAGTTTCTCTCTCCGAAGCAGTGAGCTCCGGAACAAGATTATTATCTTGATGAATTTTCCAAACTTGACCACCCAACTGAGTGGCCCAGAAAATAATTCCTATCCACATCCCCAACTTAAGTAGCTGGGAATATTTTGAAATAAAGCACTGTGCTCTTTTCATATTCCCACCTCCTATTTTGGGTTTTATATTTATACGTTCTATTTAATTGTCAAAAAAACATTGACCTCCAAAAATATCATATTTTTAGGATTTTGTCAATGTTTTAAAACTTGAACTCAAGAAATTAACGCTTGACTATATGATATAATTATATTATCTTATATAATCAAAAGATAAACTAATGCAGTACCTTTTAAATCCTCAGACAAGGGAGATAATATGAATCAATTAGAAAAGTCAGCTGATAAACAAAACGTTTGCCCCCAATGTCCCGAGTGTAAAACATCTAAAAACGTTAAAAAAAACCCTATCAGAGAAACCGTTGCTGCTCAAAAAATGAAACTTCATAGCTTTAGGATAACAAAATTTTATTGTTCTGGCTGTGGACATGATTTTGGTTAAAATTTTTCTACGCAAAGAGGTTACCATGAACACTCATGAATTTATTGACACAAGTCATGATGACTGCCCTTTCTGCCCTTATTGCAATCCTGATGGAGAAAACGAAGAAAGTGTCGTTTTAAATCCAAATTATAATATCGACGCTTGTTCTTTACGGAATGCAAAATGGTTCTGTTTTACCTGCGGAAATTTTTTTGGGGATACTACGCTATCACACAAGGAGATACCCTATGAATAAAAACATCGTTGACAAGAGACGCTGTCCCTATTGCGGAGCGAGCAATTGTTTTGAGAAATACCACTTTTTTAAAAAAAGATGGCATCAAAGCCAGAACAATTAAAAACAAATGTCGCTCATGTGGAGAGTTATTTCGTAAATTTCTGCCACCGATACTCACCTAAAAAGGAAACAACATTATGCTAAGAAAGCTAGCCAAATGGGAGCCTCCAAAAATGGCTTGTCCTAACTGTAGCAGTTCTGACGTTGAAACCAATCCAGCCCAAGGAAAGACAAGCCTAAACACTTCTCAAATATCTCGACCAGATAAATATCATTGCCGCTCATGTAACGCAACATTTTCTGATTTGAGGCAATGCCGATGCTAAAGTCTTATCATGGACAATCCAAACGATCTCACCCGAGGTCGTTTTTTAATTTTAGATTTCCCTTTCTGAAAAAATGACAAGATAAAAAAACGGGAGCAAGAACTCCCGTTTAGTTATTTATTTTTTATCCTCATCCTTTTTTGGTTCAGTCTCCGCATCCTTCACATTATCTTCCTTCGTCTCGCCCGTAGCTTCAGCGGAGGCGGAAGCTTCTGGTGTAGGTTGTGCCGCTTTATAAAGTTCTTCACCAATCTTTTGTGCTTCAGTCGAAAATTCTTCTGTTGCCTTCTTTATATCTTCCGTAGTTGATTCTTCTTTCTTTAGAACTTCTTTTAAGGCTTCCATTTTTTCAATTACTGGCTTCTTTTTATCTTCACTAATTTTATCCCCAGAATCTTTCAGGGCTTTTTCCGTGGAGTACACTAGACTCTCGGCAATATTTTTAGCCTCTACTTTTTCTTTGCGTTTTTTATCTTCTTCGGCATGTACCTGCGCATCCTGTTTCATTCTTTCAATTTCTTCTTTACTCACTCCGCTAGACGCTTCAATTCGAATTGATTGCTCTTTGCCAGTTGCTTTATCTTTAGCACTCACACTTAAAATTCCATTAGCATCAATATCAAAAGTTACCTCCACTTGCGGAATTCCTCGAGGAGACGGTGCGATACCATCTAAAATAAATCTTCCTAAGGTTTTATTACCCTCTGCCATTTCTCTTTCTCCTTGAAGCACATGAATTTCCACACTAGGTTGATTATCGGCCGCCGTAGAAAAAATTTGAGATTTTTTGGTTGGTACAGTTGTATTTCTTTCAATCAAAGCTGTAGACACACCTCCCATTGTTTCAATTCCCAGTGTTAGTGGTGTTACATCAAGTAGCAATACATCTTTTACATCACCGGCTAATACCCCACCTTGAATGGCTGCGCCCATCGCCACTACTTCGTCAGGATTTACACTAGAATTAGGTTTCTTGCCAAAAAATTCCTCTACTTTCTTTTGGACAAGTGGCATACGAGTCATTCCTCCTACCATCACGATTTCATTAATATCTTTGGTTTCCAGCTTAGCATCCTTGAGAGCTTTTTTAACTGGCTCCATGGTTTTAATTACCAAATCTCCCACCAATTCTTCCATTTTGGAGCGAGTTAGTTTCATTACTAAATGTTTCGGACCGTTGGCATCAGTAGTTATGAAAGGTTGATTAATTTCTGTTTCTTGAGCAGTAGAAAGTTCAATTTTGGCTTTTTCGGCCGATTCTTTAATTCTTTGCAAAGCCAAATTATCTTTTCCTAAATCAATCCCTTCTTGCTTTTTAAATTCGTCAATAATCCAATTGATAAGAACCTGATCAAAATCATCTCCTCCCAAATGGGTGTCTCCATTGGTGCTGATTACTTCCACGGTATCATCTCCCACTTCCAAAATACTAATATCAAAAGTTCCTCCTCCCAAATCATAAACAGCAATTTTTTCATTTTTCTTTTTATCAAATCCGTAAGCCAAAGCGGCCGCCGTAGGTTCATTAATAATTCTCTTTACTTTTAGCCCTGCGATTTCTCCAGCTTCTTTAGTTTCTTTTCTTTGAGAATCATCAAAATATGCTGGCACAGTAATTACCGCTTCTTCAATTTTTTCTCCCAATTTTTCTTCCGCATCCGCTTTAAGTTTTTGCAGTACCATCGCGGAAATTTCTCGCGGGGTATATTCTTTATCTCCCATTTTTACATTGATACCACCATTTGATGCTTTGGAAATTTTAAACGGCATCAATTTAATGTCCTCTTGAACATCTTTATCATCAAACTTTCTTCCAATCAATCTCTTGATTGAAAACAAAGTATTTTCATGATTAGTTACTGCTTGACGTTTAGCAAGTAATCCCACCAATCTTTCTCCACCTTTATTGACTGCTATCATTGAAGGAGTGGTTCGATTTCCCTCCTTGTTTTCAATTATTTCTGGCTTACCGCCCGAAACAATTGCCATCGCACTATTAGTAGTTCCCAGATCAATTCCTAATATTTTACCCATATTTTTTTTAGTTTTTAGCTGATTAGTTTTTTGGTTATAATTAGCTAAAATCTTTATTACTTATTTTAATTATTAATTATTACTTGACTTTTTAATATAAATAGTCTAATCTTTTAGTAGCTGGTAAGTTGAATTATTTTTCGGAGAGAAACTTCTCTCCACCCCTATATCACCTCCTAAAAAACATTCAACTACCAGCTCTTCCTCTTCTTATCCCCCCCGCATAACCGCCCTCGCCTTAGAGCAATCTCTTAGAGGGTGGTTTTTTATTTTACAATTACTCGCGCTGCTCGAATCACTTTATCTCCAATTTTATAACCTTTTAAAATAACTTTGCTAATCTTATTCTTATATTTTTCCTTATCCTTACATTCATCACATTCATTATCGAGTACCGCCTCACAATATTTAGTATCAAAATTATCTCCAACTTTTAAATTAATTTCTTCTACCCCATTTTCTACCAGTACGTTTTCCAGCTGCTTTTGAATATACATTATACCAGTCACCCAGGGATTATCTTTTTGATCTTCGGGAATGTGCGCAGTCGAAGTTTGGAAGTTATCGATGACGGGTATAATCTGCATCACAATATTTTCAGTCGCATAACGAATTCTATCTTTTTGGCTTTCGGCTTGCATCTTTTTATAATTTTCAAATTCTGCCAAACTTCTCTTCCACCCATCTAAAGACTCCTGCATCAATAAATATTTTTGTGCTTCTTTGATGGTCTCCATTTTTTCTTCTTCAAACCCATCGCCAGTGTTTAATTTTTTTATCGCTTCCTCAAAATTTAGCCACTCATATCCGCTATGCTCGCGGGGATTTAATTTTATTTCTCCACCGTTGTAATAGGCGATAAATCTAATTGCTTTCAGTTCATCCATTTTTTTATGACCTTCTGGATATTCACTTATTCTAATAACTGCTCCAATTTCTATATTGTCTAATCCAAGCTCTTCTAATAATTCTCTTTTTAGTGAATTTTTTACATTCTCTCCCTTTTCAATTCCTCCACCAGGCAAGTCATATTTAGCACCATTAGTTACTTCCTTGTCAGCTCTTTTGAGCAAGAGAATTTTTCCATCTTTATCTACAACTACAGCCTTGACGGTCAATTGCATCGACCATCCTTTTTCTTCTATTTCTTCTTTTTTATTTTCCTTTTTCATATTTTTTTCTTAAATCATAAATCTTAAATCTTATTTCATAATACTTAATTCGTAATTCACCCCAGCAACACCTCTTAAGTCAAGGTATAAGCTATCAACACTACAGCACTCGCTCCTCCTACTATCTTCTTAATATATTCTATTAATGATTTATTTTTGGCATACTTCATTCTTTTCGGACCAATCAAGGCTAGCACCCCTTGCTGGCCATTTTTTAATTTATAGGGCGAAACAATCATTGAACAACTAGAAATTTTGCTAACAGGGTTTTCTAAGCCGATAAATATTTTCGTTTCCCCTTCTTTAATTTCTTTTACAATTTTATCAAACATCTCATCAATATAATCCATTGTTTCTGTCAAACGGCAGATTTCATCCAATTTCTGAAACTCAGGTTCACTTAATAAATCACTCATTCCAAAATCATCAAATTCATCTTTGTCTAATATTCCGCTAATTGCCAGATTACCTGTAATACCTGAAAGTAATTTTGCGCTCGTTCTGGAAAGTCGCATATTTTTAGCTTTCAATTTCAATAATTCCTCTTGTAACTTCAGTTGTTCTCTCTTGCTTAATTCTTTATCTTTCATTAATTCTTCCACAAAATAACGATAACCCTTATCAGTTGGGATTCTACCCGCACTAATGTGGGGTTGATATAAATAACCCAATTCTTCCAATTCCGCCATCTCATTTCTAATTGTGGCGCTACTGGCATCTATACCATATTTTTCTACTAAAATTTTAGAGCCAATCGGAACAGCGGTCGAAGTATACTCTTCCACGATGCACTCTAAGATTTTTTCTTGTCGTTTATTCATGTCTATAATATAGTTTTCTCAACTTTACAAACCTTACAACTTTAAAAACTTTATGAACTTTATAACTGTTACAATTTAATTATAACAAAAAATTAGCACTCGTCAAGAGCGAGTGCTAATAAATAATTTAGGAGACCTACGCACTGCGTTGATCTCCTTTTACAAGTGCTGAATTTCATTCCAAAAAATTTAACTTTCCCCTTATCTCTGAAATATCCACTCCAGCGCCAACAAGATGTTCCTCAATGTTTTCAATGGGGTAAATCTCACCTTCGCATCCATCGGAATAACCCAAAGAATATTGCCCTCGGCGAAAAAATGCACACCAATACCCACTGGCTCCATCATCACGTTTTGGTATTATCAAGACAACCCTATCTATCAAAGCGCTCTTATCACTACTGTCCAACGTCAATCCAAAATAATACAACTTATTCAAATCCAATTCCCTACACATATCCTCTCTCCATAATTTAAGATTTTCTTCCTTTATTTCCCTATTCTACCAAACCTCTCTGTTTTCTTGAGAAGACAACATTGTTCTTACTTGAGTTGATATTTTTATAAATTGTTAATTTACTCCTCTAATTATAATAGAGAAAAATAAAAGAAAAATCAATAACATTGGTGCAAATTGATAAAAACATGTCCTCTCGACTAAATAAATTTCTGCCTGCTCCGTTGAATAACTGGGGTAATCGGAAATTCATGCACGGACCGCGTGTCGCTAAAGCTTTAGCGGTGGCACAGAAATCTCAAATTAATAGCCATCCATTATACGTAACACTAGATTTCTCCACTTCCAAATCTTTGAGTACACAGCTTTGTCCGGTCGAAATGACAATTTCCGATTATCCTATTGCCTAAAAACAATAAAATCACCTTCCTCTAATGCATAAATTGGCAGGTTTTTATCTCCGTATTGAGAAATTTCTTGATAAGCTTTTTCCCAGTCAATCGGTCCACGCGAATCATCCAATCCATAAGTCTCAGATTTGTAATGAGGAATAAATTTAATTGGCAAAATATTTAATCCATTTAAACTCTTTCGCCAATCACAAGTCCAAAATGAATTAGCTAGAGCATCTGATCCAGCCGAACTGGTTGCTACAATTTTCCCATTCCAAATTTTTGGCAAATCAAATTTACTAAGCCAAAATTGCAAAAGATAATCATCTCCACCCTGAACCAAGATAACATCGCTAGATTGAGATTGCTCTTCAAATTTTTCTGGGAAAGCTAGTTTAAAAGTTAATTTAAATTTTGAACCAGCTAATTGCAAAAACCTTTCTTTATATTTTTCATATTTTTCTTCCCAACCTCCCCGTGCTTGAGAAAAAAAGCAATATAGAATTTTTACTTCACTGCCTAGTTTGAAATCAGCTAATATTTCGTTAATAAAAGCAATTTCCTTTTGGGGAAAATTTTTCGCATTACCTGAATTTAAAATATATTTGGTCATATGAATCTTACATTAATGGGATGAATTATAAATAAAAACATTAAAACAAATACTTCATGTGTGTCATTCCGACTGGATAAATCTTTGTACTCAAATATTTGGAAATGGAGGAATCTCAGCTATAAAATATGTAGATTTCTTCACTCCTAAATTTATGAGTACCATGTTATTCAACATGATAGGCATAAATTTATCCGGTCAAAATGACAGCTCCACTTTATAAACCTTAGGAACTTTAAAAACTTTATAAACTGCCCTTTACATCCTCTTTAACGTCTCCATTCCCAACAATTCCAACCCATTTCTCAAAGTTATCTGCATCGCGCGAACTAGGGCTAAATTATTTTTAAAATCTGGATTAGTGGTGTCGAGAATTTTTGTCTGGGCGTAAAAAGAACTAAACTCTGAAGCCAAATTATAAAGATAATTGGCCACGTGATGAGGAGAATTATCACGCAAAGCGTCGCTGACTGAAGCGGGAAATTTTAAAATCATTTTTTCCACCAAGGGAGTTTCCCCTTTTCTTTCTTCTAACTCTAATTTATCTTCAATTTCCAATTCTTTGGCATTATTCAAAATAGAATTAGCTCTCACTAGAGCGTACTGCAAATAAGGTCCGGTATCTCCCTCAAAAGCCGTGGCTTTTTCAAAATCAAAGATAATATTCTTGCCTGCACCACATTTTAAAATAGAATACTTCAAAGCTCCGATAGCCACTTTTTCAGCTATCTCATTTTTTTCTTCTTCTGGGAAATCTTGCCCTTTAATTTTAGCTAAAATTTTATCTTTTACTTTTTCGATCAAGTCTTGTGCTAACGGAACATTACCTAAACGAGAAGAGATTTTTTCTCCCGAAAAACTCAATCTTCCATGCTGGATATATTCGCTTTTATCCGCCCATTCTTTATTTACCAACTCGCCAGCTTTTTTAACTAATCGAAAATGCTCTTTTTGCTCAACATCGGTGATAGTTACCGATTTATCAAATTTAAATTTATCAAATTTTATTTTTAGAAGTCCGATATCCTTAGTTAGATAAGTGCCAAATCCTTGTGAATTGATAAAAACATTATCAAAGAGTCCGTACTCTGAACCAGGAAAAATTATCGCACCCTCAGACTCTCTAAAAATATCTGGAATATTTTCTTTAACAATTTCCTTACCCACCACTTCTGACTCAGACTCAAAAATTAGTCTATCAAAGCTAGAGCCTAATCGGGCTGTTATTTCCTTAAAATAATCCAAAGAAAGTGCCTGTCCTTTTTTATAAATTTCCAATTCAGTCGATTCTTCTTTTAAATACAAAGCTTTATTAATAGCATCTATCTCTGCTTTAGATTTTTTATTTTCTTTGTATTCCTTTGTGCCATAAACATAGGCCTCCCCAATTCTTTCAATTGTCATCTCCTCTTGCCAATTTTTTTCTTTTATAGCCCAAACAGTTTTGGCAATTCCCGGAGAAATATCCGAAGGAAAAGAGAGTCTGGTTACTTGTGCGCCAGATTTTTTAACAATTCTCGACAGTGATTCGCCGATAGCATTATTGACTAAATGCCCGATATGAAAAGGCTTAAATAAATTGGGCGAGGAATGTTCAAAAATATACGTTTTATTATCCAGCTGATTGGTCTCTCCCCATTTTTCATCCAAATCTAAAACATTTTTAATCTCCTGATTAAAATATTCTTTAGCCAAATAAAAATTAATATATCCGGGAACCGCTACTTCTACCTTGTCTATATTCTCAATACTTTTAATTTCTAATAATTTTGCAATTTCAGTAGCTATTTGCATCGGACTTATTTTTAATTTTCCCGCTAGCATCATCGCGACATTGGAGGATAGATCTCCAAATTTTTCTTCTTTGACAAAATTTATTTCAAAATTTAATTCTTCAAAATTAAAATCTTTTTCACTTCCATATTGAGAAATAATTTCCTTTGTTACTTCTATAATTCCATTCTTTATAATCTCTTTCATAATATAATTTTAACACTACTTACTGTACTTATAAAATAAATAAATCTAATTTCAGTCCCTATACTTATGTTCTAAAAATTTCCGCAACAATCTACTAAAAAGTCCTTCTTTCTTTTTTTTCATATAAAAAAATCCCGCCACGCTCACTACTGCTCCACCCACCACATCCATCATCAAATCAGTCATAGTATCCACTAATCCACTTTTTTGCATGCTAAAACCAAAAAAATAATCCATACTAAATTCAAAAATCTCCCAAAGTACTCCAATAAAAACCGCAAAAGACAATGAGAAAAGAGAGGCCAATATTGGCTTAGTAGACATCTTGCTGGTAAGCATCAGTGAATAGGCCAAAATGAAACCCAAAAAACCAAGAATTATACTATTCCCACTATGCAAAAGAAGATCCCACCAAGGAAATTTTAAATAAAAATGATCATATTCCCCTAAAACAAAATGCAAATAAAGCAACAATGTTACAATAAAATCAACTTCAATAGGTAATCTTATTCGATAATTCTTGCTCACAATAGTGGGCATAAAAGAAAAAAACAAAACAGTTAAAGAAACAGAAGTCAGAAAAAGCTCCTGCCGGAAAGCACTAATTAAAACCAAAGCTCCTATCATTATCTTCAGAGCTATTGATAATTTATATTGTGTAGATTCGTATCTGTTCATAACCATTTTAAATCTTACACGGAACCGTCTAAAAAGACAACTGAAATAAAATTTATATTTTAAGTTATTCTTTGCGTAATGCCTCAGCGGGAGTTAACTGAGAAGCTCTTTTGGCAGGGTAAAACCCAAAAACTATTCCCGTGATCATAGAAAATCCCACTGCGATAAATACTGACCGGCCAGTAACCCCAAAAATAATATTATAGTTATATTGAGCAATTAAATAGGTGGCTAATTCAGCAAATAAAATTCCCAAAATTATCCCCACAGCGCCACCTAACAAAGTTAAAAATATTGCTTCAAAAATAAATTGCCAAAGCACATCACTATTTCTAGCCCCCACCGCTTTTCTTAGGCCTATCTCTTGAGTTCGTTCAGCTACTGCCACATACATCACATTCATTATTCCTACGCCTCCCACTATCAGAGAAATCGAAACTAGAGCTAAAAGTAAATAATCAATAATATTAAAAACTTTATCTAAAATTTCCTTAGCTTCAGCTATCGACATTATAGCAAAATCATCATCAATGCCTTCTTTTTTATCCTTCTCATTCTCATATTCTATATCATGTTTATCTCGCATAATAGAACGCATTTCTTCCATAGTTTGATCAACAATTTCCATATTTTTTATTTTAAAAATAGCAAATTGCACATGTTTAATTCCCATTATCTTTTTTTGGAGAGTCTTGACTGGAATGTAAACAATTTTATTAAAATCAAAACCACCACTCGAGCTCCGCTCTTTCACCACACCAATAACCTTATATTTATTTTTTCCAATTTTAATACTTTGGCCCACAGCTTCCTCATTGGGGAAAAATAAATCTTTAGTTTTGCTTCCCAAGATAGCTACCTGTTTTAAATCTCTATCATCCTCATCGGTAAAAAATGTTCCCTTTTCCAGCTCTGCCCCACTGTCTGCCTCCATCATCCCACTAGTCACACCAAAAATATAAGTTTGCTCATTTTCATCCTCTCGCGTAACAATTTGCTGACCCAATATTCCTGCATACCAATCACCTAGATTAGCCAACTTAGCCACTTCTTCCAACTCTTCTATTTTAAGAGTAGTAATTTGAGTTCCCCCAGCCATCGCCCCCATATTTTCTGAAGAAACATGAGAAGTTTTGGGAACTTTGATCTCTATCTGCACAATATCTGTTCCAAAGCTCTCTACCTGATCAGTAACAAAATTTCTCAAACCATTACCTAAAGCTAAAATCAAAATCACTGAAGTCACTCCAATAACAATACCCAAAAGCGATAAAGCGGTTCGCACCTTATTGCCATAAAGATTTCTTAAAGCGAGTTTAATTGAAATAAAAAATTTATTCACGTTATTAAATTAAAATTTAAAAATGCAAAGTTAAAAATTACAGTTAACAATTCAAAGTTTTCTTACCTTTTAAAGTTGTTATGCTAGAACCTAGTATTCTTACTAGCTCATCAGTTTCTTTGAGTTGTTTTTCTATTTCTGGAACTAATTTATCATCCAAATCTTTAGCTAATGCCAACCAAAATTTGGTTTCATTGCCACTCTTTAGTGCATGGTTTAAAAAATTTATAAAATCTCTTTTTGAACTGGCCGCTTGTGCCTCTATTATATTGGCTCCAATACTAGTGGCGGAACGAAGTAATTGATCAGCTATTACCCAAGCAGATCTTTTTTGAGGAAATCTATCTGTTAATTTCATTATATTTCGAGCCAGATTGAAGGCTCTTAATTTTAACATTTTTTTAAATTCTTCCTTTTCCATAAATTTTAATTTTGGATTGCAACTTTTAATTTTGCACTTTTAATTTTTAATTAAAACTATTCATAACGCAAAGCTTCCATCGGACTAATTTTGGCTGCCTTTAAAGCTGGATACAAACCGAAAATTATTCCAATCATAATAGAAACAGTTGCAGCAATCACAATCGAACTGGGAGAAATAATAAATTTCCAATCATATCCCAATGAGTTTATCATCAATGAGGCACCAAAAGAAAAAGATATCCCAATGATTATTCCGATTAATCCTCCCATAAAAGATATCGTGGCGGATTCAATTAAAAATTGAAGCATTACATCACTATTTTTTGCCCCCACTGCTTTTCGGAGTCCCACCTCTTTTATCCTTTGATTAACAGCTATCAACATCACATTCATCACCCCTACTCCGCCCACAATTAAAGAAATCGTTCCTACTGACAAAAGAAAATAACGCATGGCATTAGTTATTGTACTTATTATATCTATAGCTGATGCCTGATCTCGAACTGAAAAATCATCATCATCTGGATCCTCAATATCATGCTGATTTCTGAGAGTAATAGCAATATCTTCTTTGGCAATAGGAATATTCTCTATTGAATCTATTTTTAACCTGACGTAAGCCAAATGATTGATACCCAAAAGCAGTTTTTGGGCTGTAAAGAGTGGGACAAAAACCGCTTCATCCTGACTAGCCATACCAAAAGCGGCTGAAGATCTTTCTTTGAGAACCCCCACTACAGTAAATTTATAATCATTAATTTTTATTTTTTTTCCTATTGGATCAGAATCTCCAAAAATATCCTTGGCTGCCGTTTTTCCCAAAACAACAACTTTGGATAAATTAACTTCCTCTTCTTCAATAAAAAATCTTCCATCACTCATTCCGGTACTTTCAACTTCTGGATACTGCGATGTAACGCCCGTAAAAGACATACCCAGTTCTGTCCCATCATTTTCTATGGTAGCCGTTCCCATTACATAACCCGCCCCCGCCATTACTCCAGTTACATTTTTTGGTTTTTTAAGTTCCAAAAAATCATTATACTTCAAGGTTGTAATCACTATGCCCATGGCCGAGGCAGGAGGACCTTTTTCATCTGAGGCACCTGGCAAAACACCCACCAAATTTGAACCCACTCCCCTAATTTGATCAAGGATTAATTCTTGAGCACTTTGCCCTACAGCAAAAATAATAATCACCGAAGCTACCCCAATAATAATTCCCAAAATAGTTAAAAAAGAACGGAATTTAGCCGCCATTAAATTTTTAAGAGAAATTTTTATGGGAATAAATATGTGCATTTCAAATAATTTTAAATTTAGAATTTTTAATTTTGAATCAAATTCTAATGTTTTAATTTTTTAAACATTATTTCATTTAAAATTCAATCGAAATTCGAAATTCGAAATTCGAAATTATTTTAGCAGTTCTCCATCTTGGGCAATTTTTCTATCTTTTACTATTTCGTCAGAAATTATCAAACCATCTTTTACATTTAAAATTCTTTTAGCATGTTGAGCAGTAAAAGTTTCATGTGTTACCAAGATAATCGTTTTTCCTTCATTATTCAGTTTTTGTAAAATTTCCATTATTTGGGTTCCACTTTTTGAATCTAAATTTCCTGTTGGCTCATCAGCAAAAATTATCTCTGGATCAGTTACCAACGCTCGTGCGATAGCTACTCTTTGTTTTTCTCCTCCAGAAAGCTGATTAGAAAGATAGCTAGTTCGATGTTCCATCCCCACTGATTTTAAAGCTTCGGTAATTTTCTTTTCATTAATACTGCTACTAATATCTCTATTATACAGAAGGGGCAATTCGACATTTTCATATACGCTAGTGCGAGGCAAGAGATTAAAGGTTTGAAAAACAAAACCAATTTTACTATTTCTAGTTTCGGCCAAAATATCATCTGAAAAATCTCTTGTATTTTTACCCTCTAAAAAATATTCCCCTCCACTGGGCTTATCCAAAAGTCCTAGCATTTGCATCAAGGTTGATTTACCACTACCGCTCGGGCCCATAATGGAAACAAATTCTCCCTTTTCTATATTAAAAGAATTTTTGCCCAACGCCAAAGTTTCCACTTCACCGTTAATGTAAGTTTTAGTTAGATTTTTTATTTGAATTAATGGAGTTGACATTTTTTGAGAAGTTAAGAATATATGAATTTAAGAGACTAAAAATTTTGGAATTTGTAAATGTAAAAACTCAAGATACAAATGTTTTTGTTTTCGATATAAATAAATTTAAAAGTTTGTGCGTAGAATCAGCTCGTTGCATAATATCAATAAAAGATTTTTCGGATAAATATTTTACATCTTTAGCAATTAAAGTCTGATTTTTCAATTCGCTAAGCGATCCTGATGACACATAATAAAATTGCAGTTTCTCTTTGTATCCTTTTCTTCCAAATCCTTCTGCAATATTAGATGTAATGGAAACTGCGCATCTCCTCATCTGAGAAACTAAACCAAATCTTTCATTTTTAGGAAAGTTATTTGTAGCATCATAAATCATTAATACCAATTTATGTCCCTCTTTCCAAACGATTAAGTCTGTAAAATCCTTTATCTTTTCATTTCCCATATTTCTAAACACCTAATTTTTTATATTCCTAGATTCCTAAATTCTTGCATTCCTAAGTTCTTATTTAGCTTCCTTTGTAAAAGTTATTACTTCCTCACCACCATTTAATCCCGAAATAATTTCCGTCATTCCATCATCTCCTCTTAATCCTGCTTTTACATTTATTTTTCTAGTAGTTTTGACCTTGTCTTTTAATTCCAAAACTTCCACATATCGATTACCTTCATCATTTTTAATAGCTTGATTAGAAACTGCCAAAACATCTTTCTTTTCATCTGTTAAAATATCAATATCTGTACTCATTCCTGATTTAATACGATTATCTTGAGTTAAAATTTTAAAAGTCACCTCATAATAAACCACGTCTTGAATAATGGTTGCAGCTGGCTCAATTTCAGTAACTTCAAATTCAAATATTTCATCTGAAAGAAAAGCATCAAAAGTTGATTTCCCTTTTTGTCCTATTTCAATTTTATTAATATCTGACTCTGGAATATTAGCTTTAATTTCAAAACCTTTTTCTCCAGAAATAGTTACTATAGGAGTTGCCACTGAAGCCATCTCTCCTACTTCTAAATATTTTTTTGTGACTATTCCATCTACGGGGGCATAGACTACATTTTTTTTAAGTTGCTTTTGAATCGTCCACGTGGCCGCCCGAGCACTCTCCACAGCTAGTTTTGCCAACTCCCTTTCCTCGGGAGCCAGAGATTCCCATTTTCTTCTTTTTAAAGTTAATTGCTCTTGCTGAGTTTGAAGGGCAATCATTGACTCATTTAACTGTGACCGCACAACGGAATCATTTATCTTGGCAATTTTTTGTCCTTTAATAACCTTGTCTCCAACTTTTACTAACAATTCATCTACCGTCCCACTTATCTCAGGAGTAATGTCTAATCTGCTGATATCGCTCACTTCTCCCGTTACAGAAACTGTCTGTTTAATATCTGCCTTAGCTACTTTTTCGGTAGTATATTCTAGACCAGTTTTTTTGGGCTTGAAATAATAATAGGCTCCTGCACCTAAAACTGCCAATATTACTACCCAAATTATTATTTTTTTTCTTCTTTTCATATTTATTTTACGTGAATTAAGAATTATGAATTAAATTCAGAATTCATATATTTTGTTGACTTGATTAATCCGTTGGTAATTTTTTGTACCAGCGTCGTCTGCTGGGCTATTTTTTTAAATTTATCATTATCTAAAATTTTTAAATCTCTACAGATCAATAGCTGATTTTGCAATTCTGTTATAGATCCAAGAGATATATGATAAAACTGAATTTTTTCCTTCATACCCTTACGGCTAAAACCCTCTGCGATATTTGATGTTATAGAAACTGCACATCTTCTCATCTGAGAAATTAAACCAAATCTCTCATCTTCAGGAAATAGTTTCGTTATATTATAAATTTCTAAAACCAACTTATGTCCTTCTCTCCAAGCGTTTAAATCAGTAAATGATTTTATTTTTTCTTTTTTGTTTTCCATAATTCATAATTCTTAATTCTTGATTCATAATTCACACTTACAGCAGGCTTTCTTGCTTGCATTTCCCATCCAACGCCTCATTAACCATCCCATCCGCTATAGTATTTTTTTCACGTGGAACATGATTAAATTTAACTGTTTTAAAATCTAATATTAAATTCCAAATTTCAATAAAATATTTTTGAATTCTTTCTTCTTTAAGCTTATAAATATGATTGAGTTGTTTGACCATTAGCTCACTATCAGCATAACACTCAATTTTAAATTGTTTGGCCTTAGTTTTTCCCAAAAGTGCTTTAACTTTTTTCAAACCAAAAATCAATGCTTCGTATTCAGCATCATTGTTGGTTTTTATTCCGATACACTCTCCATATTTCTTATTTAATGTTTCAATCCAAACACCAATTCCGGCCGGCCCAGGATTGCCCCGCGAACCACCGTCTGTGTAGATTACTATTTTATTTTCCATATTTGAATAATAGCATAAAAACATAAAACATAAAACATTTTAGCAATAAACTATTAAAAAATTAAAAATATACACAGCAAGCCCTTCGCGCCAAACAAAAAACCACCCATATTTCAGAGCAGTTTTTTTATATGAAGTTTTTTTGAAAATTATTTGATTCGTAGTCCTGGTCCCATCGTAGAACAAATCACTACTTTCTCCATTAATTTTCCTTTTACTGCTTCTTGTTTGGCTTTTTCAAGTGCTTCAAGAAGAGCATCCAAATTTTCTTTTAATTGAGCAACTTCAAATGAAGCTTTCCCAAAAACTTGATGAACATTCCCCGTGTTGTCATTTTTGAAACTCACCTTTCCTTTTTTGAGCATTTCTACCGCCTCTTTTATCTTATCAGTTACTGTATCAGTTTTTGGATTAGGCATAATTCCTTTTGGTCCAAGAATTTTAGCCACTGATGCAAGTTTAGGCATCATTTCTGGAGTAGCAACTAAAATATCAAAATTAATTTTTCCTTTCTTAATATTATCAATTAGTTCTTCTCCACCAACAATATCTGCTTTAGCTTCTTTAGCTTCTTTAGCTTTAGTAGTAGTAATAACCGCAATTCTTTTAGCCTTACCCGTTCCATGTGGCAAAACTACTGAACCTCGAAGTTGTTGATCTCCTTTTTTAGGATCAATATTAGTTTTTACATGAGCTTCCACTGATTCATCAAAATTAGCCGCCTTGTTTTCTTTGATAATTGCCAACGCCTCTTCTAAAGAATAAATTTTATTCCTTTCTACTTTCTCGGCTATTCCTTTGTATTTTTTTCCTCTTCTCATATTTTTTCGTGGTAAACGAAAATAGTTAGTAAAATTCTTAAAGTTAATATTTAACTTTTAACTTTTTATTCTCAACTAATTTTCTCCCACAAATTAATTAAATTATTATATCTAAATTTCCTAAATTCCTACATTTCTAAGTTCTTATATTCCTAACCCTCAACTTTAATTCCCATTGAACGAGCAGTTCCTTCAATAATTTTCATTGCTGCCTCCACATCATCAGCGTTCAAATCTTCCATCTTTTTCTCTGCAATTTCTTTTACCTGAGCTTTGGTAACTTTTCCAACTTTGTCTTTCAATGGATTACCAGCACCTTTCTCAACACCGGCGGCTTTCTTTAATAAATCTGAAGCAGGAGAAGTTTTCATAATAAAAGAAAAGCTTCTGTCTTCATTCACTGTAATTTCCACAGGAACAATATCTCCCATTCTCTCTTGGCTCCTATTATTAAATTGAGAACAAAAATCTTGAATATTAACACCATGTTGTCCCAAAGCTGGTCCAACTGGTGGAGCCGGATTTGCTTTTCCGGCGGGTATTTGAAGTTTTATAACTGTTTTTGCCTTTGCCATTTTATTAGATAGTTAGCTAGTAGCTGGTGGCTAGTAGTTAATTGTTATTAGTATATTAGTTTTTTAGACAGTAGATTTTTGAGCTGGCTAAAAGCTAACCCCACAACCTACAAGCTAAATAATTATATTTTCTTAATTTGTAAAAAGTCCAATTCAACCGGTGTTTCTCTACCAAAGATTGAAACAGAAACTTTTACCTTTCCTCTCTCCTCATCAATTTCTTTTACCTTACCATCATGATCCTTAAACGGTCCGTCAGTAATTTTAACTGATTCTCCTTCTTTAATATCCAATTTATATTTTGGCTCAGAAACTCCAATTCTCTTTTTAAGAGCCTTTACTTCTTCTGGATCAATAGGAGTTGGAGTTGTTCCCAGACCGATAAATCCTGTAACATTGGGTGTGTTTCTGACCACATACCAAGAAGCGTCTGTTACAATCATATCTACTAGGACATATCCGGGATAAATCCTCTCTTCTATCGTTACTCTTTTACCACTTTTAATCTTAATCTTTTTTTCTTTAGGAACAATTACATCAAAGATTAAATCTTGCATATCCATGGATTCGATTCTTTGCTTTAGGTTATATGCTACGTTATCTTCGTAACCGGAATAAGTATGGAGCACATACCAAGCGCGCCCATGATGTTGACTTTGTTTTGCCATATATATTAGTAACTAGTAACTTGTAATCAGTAACTAGTAAAATTATTAATAATTTAAAAATAAATACTGTGAACCGTCAACCAATAACCGTGAACTAATCTTAGCTATTTAATTATAAACTTTTTCAAAATTCCGCTAAAAGCATAGTCTAATCCTCCCAAAAATAGAGCCACCGCCAAACTCACGCCGATTATTATCAACGTATAATTTAGAGTTTGCTTCTTGGTTGGCCAGTTAACCTTTAGTAATTCTGCCTTAGCTTCTATGATAAAATTAAAAATTGCTTTCATTTATTTTTTTTAATTTTTAGGGATATTATTGAAACTGTCTAAAATCTCGCGTCCTGATAAAACGCTGAAATTCTAAGCGAAAAACAAGTTGGAAGCCGAGGCATATCGAGATACGTCGAGGCTGAAGCGAAGTTTTGCAGCTAGAATTTCGGTGTTTTAGCGGACGAGCATTTATTTTCTGCGGTCATTTTGCGTCAAGATTTTAGACAGTTTCTAAGCCTTTTTTAAAAAGCCTTTTGGGGCTTTTACGTTATAAATATATAGTATATCGAAAGATTTGTCAACACATCTCATCTTATTCACATGATGATAAAGTTTTAATTTTTTATTTCCCCATAGAAAAAAGCCGCGTCAGTTAGACCAACGACGGCTTTTTGATGACAGAAATTTTCCTGCCCTATGTCAAGTCATCGATATACATAACAGCTCTTGGATTAATCTCAAAAAATCTTGCTTTGAGATTTGCCAGATATCTTTCTATCAGAGAACGCCTCCGGCGACAAAAATATACACCCCCAAGAATAAAGAGCACTAATATGGACACTCCAAATAAAAGTACACAGACTCGGCGAATTGAGGCCTCCAATTGAAATGTGAGGAAATAATACTCCGCAGTGCATGCTATAATGAAAAAGAACGCAAATGTAGTAAATATCATATAAAAGAATATTGCAAGATCCCCATCTGCCAAGATATTTCTCGTCCAATATTTCCAGTTTCCTTCGAACTTCCGAAAGTCTGCTTGGATTTTTTTCTTTTTCTCGGCAATCTCCCTATCTATGCGTAATTGCTCTTTATGCTCTGCCTCAACTTTTTCATATTCTTCCTCTGTGAGAACGCGCTTTACTGCCTTCTCACCTTGACAACAAGCCACCTCAAACCGCAAATTACCTTTACAATACGGGCAATTATATGACATACCGATTCCTCCTTTGCATGATTGCATTTATTGTTTGATTGATTGACTATTTAATTGGGAACGTACGATTCCACAGCTTACTATAGAAATATTTTTCTGTCAAACAAACAAAAACAGCTTTTAGTTGACATTTCGCAAAAAAAACGTTTAGAATACATATAGTACCTACTATCACAAAAGAAATATCAAACTCTCTATAAGGAGAACACTATGGAAGCTTTTCATATTGATGAATTTGGAAAAATTATACCCTACGATTCTAGGGTAATAACTGGCGATATTTTTAAATTCCTGTATTATAAACTTTCCAGTGGAGGAATTTTGATTATGGCATTTATAGATTTACCCGAGGGCAAATACCATGCAGAAATTCACGAGAAAGTCTCAGGTGTAATTATTCTCGAGAATCAAAAACCTGTTGGCGCCGGGCTTTTATCTATTTATAAGCAGAAAGTAACATTTGAAGATTGGGAAAGCGTCACTATGGAAATAAAAACTCCGGAAAAATATCGCCAAGAAATTATGGATTTTTTTTCATAACAAAAAATCAAAAACATCCTATAAAACAGGCATAGTCGCTAATTTCGTCTAAACGGAATTAGTGACTTTTTATTTTAAGTTCAAATACCCCTTAAATACAAATCATATACACGTCCACACTTTACGGATAAAATAAAATAAATCAGCCCCGCCTGCCAAAGCCTTATCTATTAATAATTCATAGACTTAATATATTCTGCACATCAAAAAAACTATTCGTAACATTTGGTTAGGCATTGGCGGGCAGGTCGAAAAGAGCGTTAAGAAACTTTGTCATGAAGCGAATGCGGAACACAAAGTTTTAGTGATGAGAGTTAGATTTATTTATTTTAGTAGTACGTGTGGCAGTTTTTTGTAACTTTTTTGCTGTCAAAAAAATTAATAAAAAATTGTCGAGAATCAAATTTTTCTATCTGGTAAATTATCAACTTAACAATTAATCATTATTTATCAATTTCAAAACTTTGGTAATTTTTTTGAAATCTTTTATCAAAGTTTCTCGCATTCCTCCATTATAAAGAGCTGCCGCCGGATGATAAAGTGTGAAAAATACTTGCTTGCCTAGTCCTGGGAAGTTTCGACGCAAAGCTCGTCCATGCACTTCGGAAATTTTTTGCTCTGGCAAAAATAAATTCATCGAGTGCCTACCAAGCGTGACAATAATTTTTGGTCTGATAATGGCAATCTGCTTTTCCAACCATGGCCAGCAAATATCTTTTTCTTCTTGGGATGGATCACGATTGGCCGGTGGCCGGCATTTGATAGTGTTAGCGATATAAACATCTTCTCTTTTTAGTTTTATAATCCCCAGCATTTCATCTAAAAACTTCCCCGCCGCTCCCACAAAAGGCACACCCAGCTCATCTTCCTTTTTTCCAGGGGCTTCACCAATAAACATAATTTCAGCCTTGGCACTTCCCGCCCCTGGTACTACCTGTTTGCATCCACTACGAAGAGCACACTTTGTGCAAGCTAGCATTTGCTTATTTAATTTTTCCAATTCTTTTTCTTTATTCATAAAATTATATCATTTTAAATCCCGCAAGAATGTCATCTCAACTAAATAAATTTATGCATGGACCGCGTGTCGCTAAAGCTTTAGCGGTGGCACAGAGATCTCAAGCTATTATTTCCACTTCTTAATTATACAACATCTGAGATTCCTCCACTTCCAAATCTTTGAGTACAAAGCTTTGTTCGGTCGGAATGACAGACCAAATATTGGTACAAAATAATCAAAGCATGTCATCTTGAGCGTAACGATAGTGGAGTCGAAAGATCTCAAAATTAGTAGCCCAAATTTTCATTTAGATCATCCCAATTCTGATTAGTTTTCTCTATTAAATCTATTTTCTTCTTTCTTCTCCATTTCTTAAGTTGCTTTTCTCTATCCAGTGCACTCATTACATTTTCTGTTTGCTGAAAATATACCAAGCTTGTGCAATTATATTTTTTTGTAAATCCTTCTATTGATTTATTTTTATGCTCCTGAATCCTTCTCGGTAAATTTCCAGTTACTCCAATATATAAAACTTTTGTTTGACTGGCTAAGATATAGACGCACTACTGTTTCATATATTTTTTATTATTTTAAATCATGCACTCTAATTAATTCAAACTTTCTAATTACTATCAATGAATAAAAACTTACAACAAAAATAATTCCAGCCAAGATAAACATCAGCATTTGAAAAGAATACCTTTGCAAAAAATAACCCGAAATAAGAACGATTATATATGTTCCAAATCTAGTCAAAAAACTTCTAAATGATAATACACTAGCTCTTACCTCTGATTTAATAGCCCTATTAATATCTACTTCTATTTTAGTTTCCAAGAAACCTCTAATAAAGTTAACAACAAAAAAACCTACCATAGAAACCCACAATAAATTAGTACATCCCATTAGAATTAAAGAACCGATAAATAAAAACATATAAAGATATATGCTCTTTTCTGGAACTTTCTTATATATGTACGTTCCCATCATAATAGATAAGATAGAAATTCCTCCCAAAACACCCCAGAACTTTAAATTTATATCTAATGCCAAAAATAAAGGATTGTAAAACCATTTAATATTCAAATAAAAAGAGCTTATCAATGAAGAGACTAGTACTATATGAAGAAGTTCTTTAACTGAAAAAGTATAAGAAATTCCATGTTTAGCCAATGCGAATATATTTCCTGTTGTTTTTTCTTGATTTTTGCTTTTGACACTTAAGAGAAAAATGATAGCTCCCAAAAAGAAAACAACATTAAAATAAAATGGATATCTCAAATCTATCGACCCTAGCCATCCCCCAACACCGAGAGCTCCAGCAGAAATCAGGGTTGAATATATCCTCACTTGAGACATGTCATTCTTAAAATTTTTAGATACAGCATGAAGAAGAGCCGTATCACTTCCTGAGATGAGAGCTGCACCAATCGCATAGATGACATAAACAAGTGTAATATTTAAGAATGTCGTTGAAACAACAAAAAGAATCATAGCTAGTGCAATGATTAAATATCCCCAAATTACAGAAATTTTATGTGAAAAATAATCACCAATAACTCCAGTGGGGTACTCAAAAATCATAGAGGCGAGATAATAAAATCCGATTGATTGATATATTTGTTCTTGCGATAAATTTTTCGTCGTTAAATATAAAACAACAATTATTACCCAAAATCTAGCCGAAGCTAATATCATTGAAGCTTTTACTTTTGTTAAATCAGTCATTATTTTTTATTACTTTAAATCATGCACTCTAATTAATTCAAAATTATCATCCTTAGTGTTCCACGTGGCAAAAGTAGGCAGATAAATTTCTCCCGCCACATTACCGGGATTTAACAAAACGCATTTTCCATGATCTCCTGTCGCATCTAGGTGAGAAATCCAAGGCTTGTGAGTGTGTCCATAAAAAACAAAATCGTATTTACCGGTTCTAGCCAGACCCTCTGCTTCTCGCGGATAGTGAACAAACGCTATTTTTTTACTATCTAACTCTAATTCTCCAAATTTTTTGAACAAATTTACATTTTTATAAACATCTACGAATTGAAATTCTCGCAACTGCTCGTTATCCATATTGCCAAAAGTATAAAAAATTTCTCCGCCAAAATTATCCGTCATAAAATCCAAAGTCTCATCCGAAGCCAAATCTCCGCAACAAATAATTTTTTTAATTTTCTTTTGCTCGCAATAATTTAAAACTTTTTTCAAGTTTGTTTCGTTATTGTGCACATCGGAAATGATAGCGATTTTCATATAATTTATTTTTTTACCTTGAATCCTATTTTTCTTTTATTTTTTGGAGTCTCCTCAACTTGAGTTATCAAAATTCTTTTTATAGCGTCAAAAACTGCCTGAAATTTATTATCATATTTCCTCTCCATCGCTTCTATTTTTAAACGTAATTCTTTATTACTAATAATCATTTCTCTTATTTTGGTAAATGTTCGCATTATTTGAATATTCACTTGAATTGCACGCTTGCTTTTTAAAACACTAGACAACATCGCCACACCTTGCTCAGTAAAAACTAACGGAATTTTTCTTAATCCCATTTTCTCTTTATTGGATATCACAATTTGTGACTTCCAAATATTAAATTCTAGTTTTGTCAGCTGAAACATAAAATCGTCCGGAAAACGATCTTTATTTCTTCTAACAGCCTGATTTAACGTCCTTGTTTCTACCCCGTAAAGAACAGCCAAATCCTTATCAAACATCACTTTTTTGCCTCTTATTAAAAATATTTTATTCTCAATAATTTCGCCTGGTATAACAATTTTATTTTTCATTTTGTTATTTGAAAATTCATTTAATGTTTTTAATTTGAAATTTTTGATTATTTTCCCCGAAAAGATTTCAAAATTTCTATATCCTCTATCACTTCATCATGTTCAGTTTCTAAAATCATATCAATATCATTCTTTTTGGCAAATGTGACAATTTTTTGGAAGGCCTCGGTTCCGATTAAACCTTGTCCGATATGAGCGTGCCTATCTCGATTAGAACCACATTCAGTTAAACTATCATTAGCATGAATTAACTTAATATTTTTTATTCCGATTTCTTTATCTATTTTTTTAATGGTAGCATCAAAATCCCTCCAATCATAACCCGAAGCGAAACTATGCTGAGTATCTAGACAAATTCCGGCAATGTTTTTACTTTTAACTTTTTTTATTATATGAGCTAGCTCACTTAAATTATCTCCAATTATCGCTCCGGCTCCGGCACTGTTTTCCAAAAGTAACTCAGTGCTACCTTTATAATTTTCTAAAGTTTTTTTTAACATCTCAATAGTTTTTTCTACCCCCGCTTTTTCTCCCAAATCTTTGGCTGAACCCAAGTGTGTCATCACATATTTGGCTCCCAGCCGACTTGCTCTTTCTAGCTCTTCCTTAATAGCATTTACTGAACCATAACGAATTCGATTATCGGCCGAGGCAAAATTAATATAATAAGGGGAATGAATGTAAGTAGCTTGTAGTTTATAGTTTTTAGCTTGTAGCTTAAATTTCTCGCAAATTTCATTTGTGAGTTCAGGAGTTTTACCTCCTTGGGGAGAACGTGAAAAAATTTGCATTACTTCGCAACCCAACTCATGCGCTCGCTGTGGCGCATTAAAAACCCCTCCTGCAATTGATATATGACAACCTATTTTCATATTCTTCACGTTAGTATGTTAGTATATTATCATTTTAGCATAGAATAAAGGAAGATTTAAGTTACAGGATTTGATAAGTTATTTTTTAATTATAATTTAATTGACTATTATCTTAAAATATAGTAGTATTATTTGGGTTTAATTTCATGCAAACAAAAAAACAAAACACAAGAGGAGAACAAAAATGAGTACAACAGCACAATCCACACAACAGCAAAAAAACCCCTTCATTTCGGATGGGGAAAAATTGGCAAAAACACAATTGCTCGTAAACAAATTGATCACGCTACTAAATAGCGGCAATTTCTGGAGCGCCGAAGACGTAAAAAAAATATTGGAAAACTACAAAGAAAAACTAGACGGCATAACAAAAGGATTTCCAGCATGAAACCCCTTACCCAAAAACGGAAAGCGACATGTCGCATTTCCGTTTCTTTTTTTATATAGAAAGTTTGAAAGCACTAACCCCTCTCTACTCTCCCCTTCAAAGGGGAGGAGGAGATTGAAAAAAATTTATATTTCTATTTTAACATTAAAGCATTAATTCATTAAATATTGATTGAACATTGAAAATTGGACATTGAAAATTTTTATATAATCCTCCATCCTTCCTTATCTTCCACGATTTTTCCTTTTATTTCAAATCCGCTCGCTAATTTATGTCCACCACCGCCAAATTGATGTGCTACTTCTGATACATCTACTCCTTTATATTTTTCACTACGCAGGCTTCCCTTAATTATCCCACCGTCTCTCTCAGACAAAACTAATGAAAAACTTGTCTCGGGGACAGTATTTAGAATAGAAGCAATCTCAGCCGTATCATCATAACTCGCCCGACATTCCTCCAAATCCTTTTTGGTTATAACAGTTGAAATCATTTTGTTATCCGGATTTATCTTAGATTTTTCTAAAGCTCTCCCCCATAATTTTAAAGTAGCAAAGCTATTATTAGAAAAAATCATTTTGGAAATTTTAGAAACCGACGCCCCTCGATTTAATAATTTAGCCACTGTATGCATCACTTTAGGCGTTGTGTTAGAATGTTGCAAATTTCCCGTATCTCCCAAAATTCCCATTAAAAGTAAAGTAGCTATTTGACTACTAATTTTTAAATTATGAAATTGGAAAAAATCAAAAATTATTTCTGAAACAGATGAATAACTTGCGTCTAGAATATTTAAATCCCCTCCATCTTTTACATCGGGATGGTGATCAACTAAAACTATCGCCTGCTTATCTAAAAATTTATCTCGCACTTTCTCAAATCCCCTCTCCACACTGTCCATTGCAATCACTGAGTCATAAGATTGTAGATCAATTTCGTCGGGATGTTTTAATTCATAATGGGCAAACATCATAAGATATTCGGGCATTTTATCAAAACATGCCACCGTTACTTCTTTTCCAATTTCTTTAAGATAATAATAAAGCGCCAAATTAGACCCGATTGTATCGCTATCAGGACGGCTATGCGCAAATAGTAAAATCTTATCAGATTTTTTCACTATATATTTAAGTGTATTAAATTCTTTTTCAAATTTCATAAATATTCATCTCCTTGAATTTATTTTAATAATTTTAGGAATTTCATGTTTGATTTACTACAACCTCAATTTCTAAAAAATATCAAAACATATAAGTTCTAAATTTTAAGATTAAAAAAAGCCAACCGGAAAAGATCAGCTATTCAAAGTTCTTAAATTTAAATTCTAAAAACTGGCACCCTTATTCACTTCCAATCTCCCGCAGAATTTTTTCTATTTCATCCGCTTGCGCCTCGGTCTTATCCAGCTTAAAGACCAACTTAGGGAGTATTTTCATGTGCAATTTTTTATTTAGGATTCTTTGAATATTACTCTTTTCGTTCCTCAGCGCTACCATCACATATTTGCCTTCTTTCTCAGGGAAAACACTGATGAATATGTTAGTGTATCTCAAATCACTAGTAGTGTCAACTTTAAACACAGTCAAAAAAACACCCGACTTTAAGTCCAGTTCCCGATTAATAATTTCCCCTATTTGCTCTCTGATAAGAGAGTTTACTTTCTGCATTCTAAAAGACATATTGTTTAGCTTTTTAGATGTTAGCTTGTAGTTTTTTAGAATTAAAATATAAACAATATTTTTAAAAAAACTAATAAGCTACTATACTAAGATACTACTTACCTAATTTACAATTTCCTCTTCACCTCTTCTTCTTTATAAGAAAATAAAACGTCACCCACCATTAATTTTGTTCCTCCGGCAAAAGTAACTCCACATTCATTACCAGTCTTTACCTCATCGGTAGGTTTTTTATTTTGTTGTAAATTTTCCAGAACTCCCGTTCCGATCAGTTCTTTTTCTCTTATCACTTCCAGCAATGATTTCTTAACAATCTTTCCTTCAATTACTTTTCCACCTACAATCATATCGGTTTTTCCATTCTTAAAAATAGCCAAGATTTTCATCCTTCCAAAATCGGTTCTCACGATTTCTGGTGGCAAAAGATCAGCCATATCATTTTTCATTACTTCTACCAACTCATAAATAATTTTAAAAGGTTTGATGATAACATTAGCTTTTTCGGCCATTCTCTTGGCCACTGTGGTAGCATTAATATTAAAACCAAAAATAATTGCACCGGTACTTTGAGCCAACTTTACATCTGATTCCGTAATATTTCCCACTCCTGTATTAACATATTCCAAAATTACTTCATCCGATTTTATAGCTGAAAGAATTTGATCAATCGCTTCCAAAGACCCAGGGACATCAGCTTTAATAATCACATTTAATCTTTTTATTTGATCATTGTCTAAATTTTGATAGAGATCCTTTTTGCTTCTAATAACATTTCTTCCCACGGAAGACCCAAATCCTCCTTTGGATTTCATTTTTAAAACAGTTTCCTTTTCCGCTACTTGAATAATATCGTTCACTTCAGGAGTACCATTGATACCCATAATTATTACCGGTTCAGATGGTCCCGCTGATTCAATCTGTTTGCCTGTAAAATCTTCCATTCTCTTGATACGACCAAAAGTTTTCCCGATTACAATATCTTGTCCTACTTTTAGCATTCCTGTTTTGATTAAAACTGTTGAAATTGGACCACTTTTAGGATCAAGATGTGATTCCAAAACCACACCTAGCCCATTATTTTTTCGACTAGCTTTTAACTCCAAAACTTCTGAAACCAACAAAACGCTTTCCAATAACTCTTTAATTCCAATATTGTTTTTGGCGCTAATTTCATTGGCAATTACCTCGCCACCCCATTCTTCAATCACAATTTCCAACTCAGCTAATTCTTGTTTAACTCTTTGAGGATTAGCTTCCGGTTTGTCAATTTTATTTATCGCCACAATCGTCGGAATTTTCTTTTCTTTTAAATAATTTATTACTTCTTTAGTTTGAGGTCGTACTCCATCATCGGCTGCTACCACCAAAATTGCTACATCAGCAATACTTACTCCTCTTTCTCGCATAGCACTAAAAGCTTCATGCCCAGGAGTATCCACAAAAGTTATTACTTCTCCCTTTTTCTTTACTTGATAGGCGCTAATGTGCTGGGTAATTCCTCCCGCTTCACCGGCAGCTACATTTCCTTTGCGAATAGTATCCAAAAGAGTAGTTTTTCCATGATCGACATGCCCTAAAATTGTCACAATTGGAGCTCGAGGTGGTAATTTTTCATCTGATTCTTGTTCTTTTTTACAAATATCTGTTAATTTTTCTAAAGTTATCGCTTCTCCATCGACAATCTCCAAGTCCTCTTCCGTTGTAAATCCCAAGTCCTCAGCAATAATACTAGCTGTATCAAAATCAATTTCCTCATTAATGGTTGCCATAATACCATTTTTCATCAGTTCTGTAATCACGGCCGCAACAGACAAATTCAAAATATCAGCAAACTTTTTTACAGTTACTGGATTAGGAATTTTGACTGATTTTTTTTCTACGGTTATTTCTTCTGTCATGATTATAATATATAAATCGAAACCACCCCCATAGCGGTTCGAATCCAAATAAAATTAATTTATAATATTATTAGCTTAACACCTGTTTATGCTTATGTAAAGGATACATAGCCTAACTTCAAGAGTTATTAAAACACTTCATCAAATAGAATCCCCTGCTAAACAAAAATTGTGTCCATCCAGTCGCACGTGGACAAAATTGACACAAATTTATAACCAAGAAAGAGTTTCTTATTTTAAATTTATAGCTTAAAATGCTTTTTAAGCTCTTTTTCATGCAATACGTTATTCGCCGTAATTATCTCTACATATTCGCTAACCTTAAAAAATTCCGCAATTGCCAAAATTTCATCTTTACAGGGATAAGGATAAAACCAAACACTTCCTTGAAACTGATAAAAACCCAAATCCTTAACCTTTCTGCGTAAAGCCGTTCGAGCGCTATTTAAACCAATCGGTATATCAAAAATCAATACACGCCAGTTTTTATCCCATTTTTGAGGCTGATTTATTCTTAAATTATCTATATAAATTTCAAACACTTTTTTCTCCCCTCTTTTGGTAAGTCTCAATTTTAATTTTCCATTTTTATTTCTTATTATTTTAATAAACTTTCTTCGCTTAAGCGAATGAAAGGAATTCCTGACTTTCTTACTAAAATCTTTATTATCACTATTTCCCCATTCTAAATCTTCCAAAACCTTAATTATCCCAGGAATAATTGCTCCACCCACAGCTATCCCACCCATGGCAACAGCCATTAAAATCATCTTGGTGGCAACCGCCGGCAAACTATCCGAATAACGAAATTCTTCAATATTTTTTGATATATTCATATTGTTGATTTTTATTTATAAAAAAATAATTTTCTATCTTTTTTTTAAACTATTTTCAAGATTGATTCATATTCTCAATTTTAATATAGCATAAAAATTAGTGTCCATCCAGTCGCACGTGGACAAAATTGACACAGATTATTAGAAAAAGGGAACGAAAAATAGTTGACAAAAACACAAAAACGTGCTAGTATTAAGGGTCATCAAATATATTGCCCTTTTTGTGTCTATATTAGGCATTTTTATGCCAAAACACATAAAAGAACCGGCATATCTGATGACTCAGAGGCAACATTAACTGGAGCCTCCCAGAGGCTCTTTGACAACTTAATGAGGAGAACTACCATGGCAGCTGCAACAATCGGATTTTTTTCAAAGATATGGAGTTTTTTAAGTTCCCCCTTTGGACACATTTTTACCAGCGCCATTGAAAGCGGAAGTAGAAAAATCGGGGAGAAATTAACCTCACAGGTGGAAAAGATGTTTGAAATCGGCGAGAAATCTCTTGGAGACGAAGTGCTTTGTGATAATGCCCTTGAAGGAATGGATCAGACAATAATAGATTCCTTCGAAAGTTTTATGGGTTGGCTCGAAGAGCAACAGCCCGATGGAAAAAAACGATCCGAAAAAATTCGTGAAGTAATAGTCAAAAAAATCACCAGCAAGGAAATAAAAACTGGTGGCGGAAAGAATGGAAAACCTGTGGAAGTTGAGATTGTTTACAATTACACTCTCGCTCAGGGATTCATTAAACGAATGATGTCCCACAGCGACCATGGTTCTATTCTACAGTGGCTAAAGAGAAAGAATTTTTTCTCCACTATCACAGTAGAAAAAAAATCTACCGCCGCGAAAGTAGCAGGAAAATTAGGTACCAAGGCCAAGCTTGAGTCTCAAGACTTAAGTGATTTGGTTAAAGATGCCACTCAGTGGCTCAAAGACAACAAAAAACAATAATGCCCAAGGAGGCTCTTTACTATGTTTAGAACTATTTTTTCTTTTATCGGCGCTTTGATTGGTTACGTCTGGAGTTTTATTTCTGGTCCTACCACAAGGATAATCATCCCTGTACTATTAGGGGGATTATTTCTTTTCTGCATAATCTTTGGGTTTTCATTTGTAGTAGTTTACAAAGAAATTTTCTTTGTGCTATTTATATTGATTACCTTGGGAATATGGATACCCATTATAAGGCCTGCAAGAAATTTCCTGCTCGCCATCTGGGCAGTATGGTTTGTTTTCGAGGTTGTTTTTTTAGGAATAGTTTTTCCTGCAATTGACAATCTTGTCACTAGAAACAATCCTGCTTACGCCGGATTCAAAAAAAGTAGCAAAGAATTGTTCGTAAAAAGGACCGAAGATTCCACCATTTCAATGAAAAAAGAAATGATGAAATCGGAGTCTAACACCGGAACTTTTGGAGAAATGAAAGAAAGCTCTCCGGCGTACGATGAGAATGGGAACATAATATCAGACCTGTTTCTTAAAAAGGGTCAGAAAGTTATGTCCCTTGGAATTGAAAGCAAAAAGCAAAATGATGGGAGCGAAGGAATGGCTTACGTGTTAATATCTAATGAACACGGTCATTTTGTGAAAAGTCCCAAGGCTCTTGTCCCTATTCGAATGATAGAATGGGGACCTAACGGAAAAACATTCGGTTGGGAGAAAGTCATCGAAAAAAAGGTTGTTGACTTTTCTCAAGTTGAGCAATTTGATATTGCTCACAACCAATGCATTGCTAAAATTCCTTTGAGTCTTAAAAGACTCGAGGAAGGAAATTACCGGATTAAAATTTCCGGTAACTGGCAACTTTTCATGAGTAATCACTCATGGACGGAATTTCCATGGCAGGGGGATAATGCCCTTGGGGGCAAACCAGAATTCAGGCAAGAAAAGAAGATGAATTTTGGGGCCATAATCCTTCTCAATAACGGAGAGAATATTACTCCAAAAACTGAAGAAGGATTCGTCATTTCAATGAATAAAGATTCGGATCTCTCAATGAGGATTAACATCCTTATGAGACCTGATGAATTTAATTCTTCAGTGATAAGAAGGCCAGCCTTCAAAAATTCAACGGTCAATCCTTTGACCATCACTATCGAAAAGGAGGTGCGGGAATAATTAAGCGGGAGCTCACGTCTGTGAGCCCCCGCCTTTTTTTATTTTACAAAAAAACAAACACCCTATAATGTGTTTGCGATTTTAAATAATATCCTATTTCTATGTAGAGAAAAATTTAGCCACTTGTTGAACTATTACCAAAGCTCCCAAAGCTACTGCAATTCCAATAATTGCCCAAGTAGTCATTTTTTTAGCTGTTTCAATTTGACCTTCATTTCCAGCTGCGGTCATATAGGCTATTCCTGCTGCTACCAACATTATAATTCCAATCACTCCTGTAACGCTAAGCAAAAAGTTAAGGACATTAAGTGCAATTGTAGCCAGATCTGGAGCAGAAGAAATAAGACTATCACTAGTACTTTTTCCTAAGGCAGTATAAATTTCTTTTAAAAATGATGGCGCCGCGATTCCAATCGCCAGTCCGATCACCGCCGCAAAAATTGCTCCTTTAGCTATTTTCATTTTTCCTTCATCTCCAGCTGAAGTCATATAAAGGATAGCTCCGATC
This sequence comes from Parcubacteria group bacterium, assembly GCA_041662245.1. Lineage (GTDB taxonomy): Bacteria > Patescibacteriota > Minisyncoccia > Moranbacterales > UBA9337 > UBA9337. The sequence goes on along the minus strand of JBAZSW010000005.1, from coordinate 63,991 downwards.
ACAATAAAAACCATCGAAATTACCACGATTATCCCCTGTAAATGAATAAGAAGCGCGCTTAAAATTCCATCTACGGTATTATAAGACAAAGGGTTTTCAAAACAAATATTTCCACTAGCCGTAGTTCCTGTAGCACAAGCCGCTAAAGCTAAATTAAAGGAACCACAAAATATAAAAATACTCATCAGAAAACTGGCTATTATTTTTTTAAAATTTAAAATTTTCATTTTAATATTTTATTTATATTATTTAAAATAAACTTAAATTCAGATTAATTAACTTTACGAAGAAGACCCACCCAAAATAGTCGTAAAAACAAAATTAAGAATTATCATCCCTATTAGAGCAACTACTACTCCCACAATCGACCACCACATATTTCGTTTGGCGTTTTCAATTGCATTTTGATCTCCCGCAGAAGTTAAATATTGAATACCCGAAATCACAAAAGCAATGATAGCTATAGATCCTACTATAAGAAGCAGCCACTTCATTACATTATTAATTACAGTTGCCAAAGGGCTATCTCCTCCTGGAGAAGGTAATCCAGTATTATTAGGAATGCAGACTCCCGACGAACTATCCCAACTCCCTGAGCTGGGACAAGTCACAGCTAAAACTTTTCCAGCAAAAAAAACCAATCCTAGCAATAAAAAAAATATAGCAAATTTATTTTTCATATATTAATTAAAATTAAAATTTAGGATCAGTCCCGCCCAACATTGTTTCAACAGCTGTAATAATTACCAAACCTACTAACCCCACAATTACCCCCACAACCGACCAAGTCATCGCCTTTTTAGCTGTACTTATTTGATCATCATTTCCCGCCGCTGTTAAATAAAAAATTCCTGCAATAACAAAACCAATTACTCCAATTACTCCCAAAATTACCAGTAGCCAATTCATTATATTAGTTATAATAGTGGCTAATTCTCCTGTGGGAAGTTTCGTGTCTTTTGGCGCTGTGTATTGAGCCGACACTAACATTGGCAGCGTTAAAACAAAAAAACTAAATATTTTTAATGATGTCTTTTTAATCATCATAATTTAAAGTGTAAAAAAATAAACAAATTTCGTAGAAATCTTTAAAACCTAGCGCTAGTTGCACCCAGCATCGCTTCGGCTGCTGTAATAATGACCAGTCCAATTAAACCCACAATCACACCAATAATAGACCAAGTCATTGCCTTTTTAGCTGATTCCATTTGGTCATCTCTTCCTGCCGCTGTCAAATAAAGAATTCCAGAAACAACGAAACCAATTATTCCAAAAGCTCCTAACAGTATCAAAAGCCAATTCATTATATTGGTTACTATTGCACTTATCGTATTTGACGGTAAACCAGTCGTGGTAGGCTTAGTCCATTGTGCCAAAGTTATGAGAGGGAAAAATAGCCCCAATACCAAAAATTTTGATAATGTTTTTTTCATATTTTACTTTTTTTATAAAATATTAAAAAGTAGAACTAGTTCCACTAAGCATAGCATCGGCTGCTTTGATAACTACAAACCCTACTATTCCTACGATTACCCCCAAAATAGACCAATACATCGCTTTTTTAGCTGATGCCATTCGATCATCATCTCCTGCTGCTGTCAAATAAAGAATACCAGAAATAACAAAACCAATTATTCCAAATATTCCCAAAAGTATCAGAAGCCAATCCATTATATTAGTTACTATGTCCAATATTCCTCCATCTGGCACACCTGAGCTAGAAGCCATATTATATCCCTCACTCCATTGACCCAAAGCAAAACTAGGAAGTACCAAGGCCGCTGACATCAAACCATAAATTATTTTTTTCATTTTATTTTTTTTAGCGGGGTTATTTTAAAAAAATAAAATAATCAAAATAACCCCATTTTTAATTTTATGTAAAATTAGAACTCAGAAGATGTTCCCTTAAGCATAGAATCAGCCGCTTTAATAATCACTACTCCCAAAAGAGCTACGATTACACCGACAATTGACCAAGTCATTGCCTTTTTAGCTGTTCCAATTCTATCTTCATCACCAGCAGAAGTAAGATAAAGAATTCCAGCAATAGCAAAGCCAATTACTCCTAAGAATCCCACCATTCCTAAAATCCAAGTCATAAATTGTTTGACGATAGCAGTAATGCTTCCCTCTGGAAGAGTTGTATCAGATGGCGGTGTGTAAGCAAGAATCATAACAGGGGCTACTAAACCGAGAGAGGAAATTGAATAAACTATTTTTTTTATTTTTGTTTTCATAAGCTCACCTCCTTTCAAAGAAAATTTCTATTTTATTTTTTTATATATTTATTGTAAAAAATTTTTGATCTGTGATAAAAATAACATCGTACCTAAGGCTATAAGTATCCCCACTACAGAATAAAAAAATGATTTTTTAGCTAGCTTAATTCTTTCTTCATTCCCTCCTGCTGTAAAATATAAGATAGCAGTAACCGTCAAACCTATTATAGCAAAAATTCCCAAAACCTGCAACATAAAACTAACTATACTTCCCCCTATTTGAGAAAATGTTGGGGCATCTTCAATTGCTCCTGCCTTAGCGATTTCTATTATTTTCATATAAATTTATTTTAACACACAAACTTATTTTTTACTAATTGCCCAAACATTTTTTCTGAGTGTCTTGCACTGATTTTACATAATCCTGAGTCTTATTAAAACCCACCGGATTAATATTGCATTGCCAAGCGGGAGTGGCTGGATTGGTCGTGGGACAATCCGTTGATTTAGCAAAGGGTTGCTTAGTTCCATTACTATTAATTCCTGATCCTGTTCCTCCATTATAAGAAGCAATTAGATCATCATTGCCTGTATCATAAGTATGATTTCCGTAAGTTACACTTTTACCACTTAGTCCACTACTATTTCCTATATCAAAAGTTGAACTATACCTGCTACCAAGCGTACTTTTATTACTATTTATCATACTAGTAGCCCTTGTAATACTTGACTGCGGATTACTCCTTAACTCATTACAATCCACTCCACTGGTAGGAACAATTTGCATCATCCCACAAGCGCCTGCTGAACTGTTGCCTATATTTGGGTTGCAATTACTTTCACTATTAGCTATTCCAATCATTAAACATTTTAAATTATTATCTCCACCTGCAGCACTGCTGAAGTCACTTTCATATTTTTTGCAAGCATCAGGGATAGTACCCGTTCCGGGAGATGTGGAGGTAGAAGTTGAAGTTGATGTGGAAGTAGATGTGGAGGTAGAAGTTGAAGTTGATGTTGATGTGGAAGTGCCACCTCCTCCCCCCTTACATTGAAAATCATTCCAACTGGAAATATCTAAAAATTTCTGACTGCTAGATCCAGAATCATTTAGCTTGGAAGTTATCAACCATAGGGCAGTGTTAACAATTACCCATGCTCCTAAAACTATAACGACGCCCCAAAGAGCTTGTTTGATAACATTTTTAGCTGCTTCCATTAAAGTATTATTTCCAGCACTAACTATGTACATTATGGCTCCTGCAACAATAGCCACTAAGGCCACAACAATTAAAATAGTTTTTCCCCAATCAATAATATCTCTAATTCCTACGATTAAATGACATAGGGTGCATCTATTTGCATAAGTGGAATCAAGACCACAAGGAACTAATCCGGTATTTGTATCGGCTGCTTGAATTTGAAAAGCAAAAGTTAAAAAAAACAATGCTAAAAGAAAGAATATTTTTTTATTTGTTTTTGGTTTCATTTTCTAAATATAAGTTATGTCCCAGTGATCTCCTTCTTTATAATATTTATTTCCAGAGCTATCGATATAACCTGTTGCTCCATCACTTCGAGTAGGAATTTTTGTATAATTGTTAGTGATATAGTTATCCACAGCCTCACCTGTTCTTATATCTACTTTATATCCGTTAATATGGTTATAAGTTCCCCTCTCGCTATGTATTCCATTTCCTTCTGATCCACCTGTTACGACAACATTGCAACTAGCACCACATTCTTCCTTAAAAAGAACAACACCGTTTATAGTATTCTCTCTTAGCCCGTCAGTATCCGTGCAACCACTGGTTTGCCCTGCAGTGCAAGCTCCTTTATTTACAGTTATCCCATGATCGTTCAAATAACTTCTGGTTCCATCTTCATCTAATTTACTCACATCGTTAGCTGCAGTATCAGGATTAATAACATCTGGGTTGGTGACATCTGGATTAGTAGTATCTGGATCTGTGGTATCTGGATCTACAATGTCTGGGTTGGTGACTTTATCATCCTCTATACACAACGTACCGCTAGACGATTTGTGATAACCACTTGGGCAGGAACCATCTGCATTAAGAGGCTTGCTAACTGGGTCAACTGTTCCCGGAGTAGTTCCTCCCCCCGTACATTGAAAATCATTCCAACTGGAAATATCTAAAAATTTCTGACTGCTAGATCCAGAATCATTTAGCTTGGAAGTTATCAACCATAGGGCAGTGTTAACAATTACCCATGCTCCTAAAACTATAACGACGCCCCAAAGAGCTTGTTTGATAACATTTTTAGCTGCTTCCATTAAAGTATTATTTCCAGCACTAACTATGTACATTATGGCTCCTGCAACAATAGCCACTAAGGCCACAACAATTAAAATAGTTTTTCCCCAATCAATAATATCTCTAATTCCTACGATTAAATGACATAGGGTGCATCTATTTGCATAAGTGGAATCAAGACCACAAGGAACTAATCCGGTATTTGTATCGGCTGCTTGAATTTGAAAAGCAAAAGTTAAAAAAAACAATGCTAAAAGAAAGAATATTTTTTTATTTGTTTTTGGTTTCATTGATTAAAATATATTTAATCATCAATTATAATCTCATATTATTCCACATTCACTTGCTTTATCCTATAGTCCACCAAATGAAAGGCCTGCGCTTCTGTAATATCTCCTTTATTTATGTCTCCCACAACTTCCGCCCAAATACCTTCAATAGCATTAGAGTTTTTCTTATACCATGATTTAGTTATTAGATTACCGTAAACAAATGGACTCAAGAGAGGATTATTTTTTTGTTTTTCAATTAAATCTCTTCTAGCTGCTGGTTTTTTAGTATTTTCTATGTATAAACTGGCGGGGTCTATTTTAACCACATAATCTTTCTTATTTTTTGTTATAAAATTAACAGCTGTAAATTTGCCCTCATTTTTACAAGTTAAAAATTTCAAAAACTGCCAAGCCTCCTGAACTCGCATATCATTAGTTATGGCAGTTGCATTTGTCTTTTGTTTTATTTGTTTATTTTTATTAACCACAAAAGACCAATAATTAGCATAATTAACTGGTCTATCTTTGGATATTTGTGGAATAGGCGCAATACCAAAATCCAATTTTGCATTTTTATTTTTTATAGTATCAATATGCCAAGAATAATTTATCATCATACCCAAATCTCCCTCATAAAATGCATCGATAGAATAATGCATATTTTTATTCCAAGTATAAGCGGGGGAACTAAATTTCGCAAATTGAGTATAAAATTCTAAAACATTTTTTCCTATTTCATAATCAGGCTTAAAGCCAATGCTATTTTTAGTTGGCAACTGTGCTCCATTTTGAAACAATAATAGATCAATGATATCTGTCGATCGGTTTATGTTTTCAACTGTACCCATCGCTATTCCTGACTTTTTTATCTCACTCACATCGTCCAATTTTGTAATTTTTTTGCTATCATCCAATAGCTCACTCCAAGTGGCAGGAGGATTAGTTATTCCTGCTGCATTAAATAAATCTTTATTATAGTATAAGGCCAGAGAATCAACACTAAGTGGCGTTCCATATACCTCTCCCTGCTTTCCGATAAAATCATTAGCAGCAATATCGATAAAGTTGGATCGATAATCTTTTTCATTGAGAATGTAATCAGGAGCTGGCGCTACTTTATCTTCATAACGAGGCATCCAAGCATTGTTAATCAAAAATATATCAGGACCATTGCCAGAAGCCATTGCGTTAATTAATTCATTTTCATAACTATCCACAGGTACTTTTTTATAAATTATATTATCTACAAATGGATTAGCTTTTTTAAATTCTCCAATTATCTCTGAGAAATCTCCTGTGTCATCAAAACTTCCCCAAATTTCTAGGTCAACTGCGTATTTTTGGGACTTGCTTTCAGCGCAACCCGAAATAATCGGAATCACCATCAAAAGAATCACCATCAATGACATTATCTTTATTTTAGTTTTATATTTTTTTTTATTTTTAAGCATAACGACTTAGTATCTTATTAGAAAAATTATTTAAGGTTTAGACACAATCATGATGTAATGATAATCCCCTGCTCCAGCTTGTTTTTTAAAAATAAAACCTTCATCAAATATTATTTTCCCCAATTCTTCTTTTGATATTCGCGTTTCTTTATTGGGACCAATAAAAACATTTTCATTCCACTCCATAATCAGAGCATTTCCTCCGCTTTTTAAAACCCTTTTAGCTTCTTGCAAAATAATATTTTTATTTTTATTCTGAAATAAAACGTCCTTAACTATAACCCAATCCATACTGTCATTCTCCAAGCCAGTTCCATTTTCTTTCTCTAAATTAACCCTTTTGATAACTATATTATCAATATTTTTAAGTTTTAATTGACTCTCCAACGCCTCGATAGCTGAAGGCAAAATATCAAAAGCATATACCATTCCTTCCTCTCCGACAGCTTCTGCTGCTGGTAAAGAAAAATATCCCGGCCCACATCCAAAATCCGCCACTTTTTCGCCTTTTTTAAATTCAGCCAACTCTATTATTTGTTTGGGATCAACAAATGTAAGTTTTTTTTCTTCTACAAAATTATTTGCATCAACTATTTGATCTTCATTGTTTTGCATAAAAAATATATATTAAATTTTATAAGTCCAAAAAATACTCGCTTAAAAACTACTTCCTTTTTTATATTTTACAACAAAAATCCAAAAGCATCAAATTTCAATTACGTTAGGTAGCACCATTGGTCGTCTTTCTGTCTTTTTAAAGAGATATTTTCCTACTTCTTCTCTTATCTCATTATTTATCATCACCCAATTGATTTTAGATTTATCATCCTTGCTAGTATTTTTTGCCACTACTTTTTTTACCACTTCCTTGGTAGCGTTTACTAAATCGAAATTTTCTTTTACATAAATAAATCCTCGAGAAGTTATTTGAATACCTCCTGAAATTTTCTTAGTTTTGCTATCGATGATTACAGTAATAACAAACATTCCGTCTTGAGCCAAAACTTGTCTATCACGAAGAACTACTTGTCCGATATCCCCTACGCCCAGTCCATCGATAAAAACATAATCCGTCTTAGCTTTTTCCTTTATTATTTCAGCTTTATTTTTGTGTAATTGCAAGATATTGCCGTTATCTAAAACGAAAATATTTTCTTTTTTAAATCCTATTTCTATCGCTAATTTTTCCGCTTCTTTTAGGAAATAATGATTAGCATAAACAGGCAAATAATAATCTGGCTTTATTTGTTTGATAACAGTTTGAATATCCGAAGCATTACAATGTCCACTGATATGCACATCCATCATATTGGTATGGATCACATTATCACATTTACGATAAAGATTATCTTTTAATCTTTGAATAGTTCTCTCATTTCCAGGAATTACCGAGGAAGAAAAAACTATACTATCATATTTATTTATTTTTATATGACGATGGTTACCGTTAACAATTCGTGACAATACCGCATTGCCTTCACCCTGCGCTCCGGTACAAATTATTACTAATTTATTTTCAGGGTATTTGTTAAAGTCTTTCATATCAATCAACACATCTTTAGCCGGCTTAATGTAGCCCAACTGTCTGGCAATTTCTACATTAGTTTTCATACTGTATCCGTCCAGAGCTACTTTTTTTCCTAATTTATGACAAATATCTAATATTTTTCCAATTCTTTCTACTTGAGAAGAAAAAGTAGCAATAATAATTTTTCCCTTAGGAGAACTAATTATTTTTTCTAAATTTTCATACATTTTACTCTCAGGAGCATCATTTTCGCTTTTGTCAGTAGCTCCCAAACTTTCCAGCATCAAAACAGTAGGTCGAGGCAATTTAGAAAGATACTCATAAGAAACAGTCCTTTGGCCTTTCTCATCTCTTCCAATTGTCCAATCTCCGGGATGAATAACTGTTCCATCGGGAGTTTCCAGTATTACTCCTACTGCATCCATTACTGAATGTTCTACCTTAAAAAAACTTACTTTAAAAACTCCCAAACCTATTTTTTGATCAATATTTTTAATGTTTATTATTTTTAATCTTCCAATGGAATCCTTTTCATAATCTTCCATTTTTTTCTTAATTAGAGCTAAAGTAAAATCACGCCCTACTATCGAAGGATAATTTAACTGCTTCAATAAAATAGGAGCTGCTCCTATATGATCCAAATGACCATGACTAAAAATAACCCCCCTGATTCTATCCTCTTTTCCTTTTAGGTAAGATATGTCCGGAACGATATAATCCACTCCCGGCATATCCTCTTCGGGAAATTGAATTCCCATATCCAAAATAACAATATCATTTCCATATTCAAAAACAGTCATATTCCTTCCAACTTCTTCTTGACCTCCCAAAGGGATAATTCGCAACCCTTTAATTTTTGAAAAAATCACAGGAGTTTTACTTTTTGACTTGTGAGCAAATGGTTGAGAAATTTTATCATTCCCTCTTCTTTTTTCATTATTATTTTGCCCAGTTCTATTTTCCTTTATTCTTTGACCCAATAATTTTATGGCCAAACTTTTATTTACTTCTTTATTGTTCATATTCTACTATTTAAAAATCATATGCAGTAAAAAAATTCACCATCATAAGTTTTTTGTAATTACGTCCGTACTAAACAGTACAAACAATTTTTATTATTAATTTAAAGATTAAAAAGCCTTATTTAATTAAACTGTTAATCTAATCAAATAAACTGCTATTTATTATAAAGAATGATTCAATATCAAATTCTAAGATTACTTTATCAATGCCTTAAATTCTTCTACCATATCTACTGGAGTTGGGTCTTGGCCGTATTCAAGGGCTAGATAATAGGACACCCAATCACCTAGATATAAAGATGAAAATACTTTCTCAAAAATATTAGTTCCTTGCATTTGAACAATTTCCACATCCATTCCTTTTTTTTCCATCAAGTTTTTCGTTACTTCGAAACGTTTTCTGTTTTGAGGATGATCTTCGGTGTCATCTAACATCACAAAGAAAAAATTTGCTTGCGGATTAGTAAATCCCACCATTTCATTATGATTTAATTCTGGAAAATAATTCCAAAAAGCTGGAGTTTTAGAATTTTCATTTATCTTTATTTTCCAAATATGAGCTACCACTTTGAAATGAGTTCCAGCATAAATAATTGGAGTTTTGCCTACCATTTTCCTAGCCAATTCTTTTCCTCGCTCTTCTGACTCAGAAATTACCGATTTTAATCTTTGGGAAACTTCACCTAGCTGTGCCACATCAAACTTAATTAATCCTGAATTTATCAATAATTGAAAAATAGAAAAAATAAAATATCCCGTCGCCATCCTTGGTTGAAAATTATCGAATGGACAAGGTATCTCTATGTGTTTAATATCGTTTGCCAAACACATATCCTTAATCTTTCCTCCATTAGAAATACCGATACAAGGTAACCCATTATTCAAACATTCCTGAAAAGACGCGACTGTCTCTTCGGTATTACCAGAATAAGAACAAATTATATTTAATGAATCATCATAAGCCTCTACCGGCAAATTATAAAATCTATTTTGGAAAACTTGTAACCTCGTCTCACCCGAATTTCTGAAAGCATTATTTATAAAGATTCTAAGAACATTCCCTGGCCAAGCAGAACCTCCCATACCAGAGATAGTGATTGATTTAAATTTTTGCTCAAATTTAATATCTTTAGCTAAAGCTAGACCCTCCTCGATTTGCTTGTATTCTTCTTCAATAACTTTTTTTAAATTATATTTATCTACATTACTCATATTTTAGAAACATCCTTAAAACATTGAAACAATTTTTAAGTTTTTAATCTTTAATTTTTTAAATTTTATTTTGGGAAGAAAATATTCTACTCTAATTATAGCTTAAATATAGCTTAAAAACAAATAAATTATTTTTTAACTCTCTTGGTTTCAATATACCAATTATTAATATTTGAAAAACGATATTGGGATGAATTTATTCTTTCTAAATTGATTCCCCTAATTTTACTATCTACTATATATAAATAATAAGGAGAAAATAGGAATACCGCAGGCACTTGGTTGGCGATAATCTCTTGAAATTTTCGGTAATCCTTTATGCGTTCTTCTTTGTTTGTCTCAGCTCTAGCTTCTTCGATAATTTTATCTGCCTCTGGGTCATCAAATAAAGCCAAATTCAATCCAGGATCTTTCTTTTGACTTGAATGCCAAAAAGAATAAGGATCCACATTAAAACTAGCATCTTGCCCTACTAAAATAGCGTCGTACTCCCTTGGTTTAATATAATTTTGTTGGATATCAGAAAAAGACAAAGATTCAACTATGACATCCGCCCCTAATCTACTCCATTGTTCTTTTAAAATTTCCGATGTTTTCACTAGATCTGGGGAGTCTATTGTCAATAATTTGAAACTTAATTTTGTTCCATCTTTGGACCTGATTCCATCCTCTTCTTTTTTCCAACTAGCCTCATCCAAAACCTTGTTGGCTTTTTCTAAATCAAAATTATTCTTTTCCAATTCAGCATTATATTCATTTGTACCAGGGAAAAATGGAGAATCTAAAATGGCCGCCTTTCCAAAAAGAGCCCCATCAATTATCTGCTTCTTGTCTGTAGCTAGAGTTAAAGCCAATCGAACTTCCTTGTTAGCCAAAGAAACGCTTTTATTTCTATTAAAAAATACAGAAAATGCCCATGGAATTTCTAATTCATAAATAGAGGTATTCTTTCTAAAAATATTTAGATTTCCATTCAAAGAGGATATTCCGCTTATTCCACTAATCTTTTTACGATTATACGCATCTATCATATCCTGTTCATTGGAATAAAAATTAAAATTAATTTCTCCAATATAAGGTTTTCCCTGAAAATAATTATCGAAAGCTTCCACTTTGTAATCTAAAATATTTCCATCAGAATCCTTATTGTAGCTAACATACTTATAGGGACCGCTTCCAATGGGCTCTAGATTATATTTGGCCAGATGAAATTTATCATGATCAATATTTTTCCAAATATGCTCTGGTAAAATTCCTAAAGTTAAATTTTCTAAAAATCCAAAATAAGGACTATCCAGAATAAATTTTACAGTATAATCATCTACTTTTTCAATTTTTACGCCTTGCCAATCCTGACGTAATGAACTTTTAAATAAAGGGTCATTTAAAGTGTTTACTGTAAAGATAATGTCATTAGCCGTTAATTCCTCTCCATCTTGCCATTTTATTCCTTTTCTAACATAAAAAATGTATTCTTTACTATCCTCAGATATATCATATTTTTCAGCTAAATCATTGATTAGTTGGCCATCTTTGTCATTTTTTAATAAACTGCTATAAATAACATTGGATATGGCAGCATCCACTTCATTGCTTTGAGATAATATAGGGTTTACATATCCCGGCTGACCGATTATCCCTTCAGAATATACTCCTCCAAAATCAGGGGACTCTTTAGTTAAAGAAAAAAATATCTTTCCTACCCAAAAGACAAGAGCTATCAAAGAAATTAAAAACAGTAAAGAAACAAAAAATTTTTCTTTAAAATTCAAAACTTTCCACACATAAACCCAACTTTTTCCTGAAAAAATACTAAATTTGGTACTAATAAGACTTTTCTTAATTATTAAAAATATTCAATATTGCTAGAAGAATAAACATAATTGATAATACGACTGAGAAGTAAAGTAAAAACTTTTCAAATCCTCTCTTGGCATAGTATCCACCTGTATCACCTCCAAAGGCTGCCCCTAGACCAGATCCCTTATTTTGAAGTAAAATAGAGATTATTAGGAAAACAGACACTATTATTTGTAATATATTCGCAAATTTCATACTATACTTTTTTTATCTTTTTGTCAATTAATTATCCGAGCGAGTGAGCGGAATCGAACCGCCATCTCATCCTTGGCAAGGACGTGTAATAACCACTATACGACACCCGCTTACATCATATTTTTATTCAAATGTATTCATATTTCAAATTATAGCACACTCAAATTGAGTTTACGAAAACAATTTACGTGGGACCAGAGGGATTCGAACCCCCGACCAAGCGATTATGCCCAGAAAGCTTTCTGGGCTACCACTATGAGCTATACTTACTTAAAATATCTTTTAATTTTTTTCTCAAAGCATCCCTTCCTTTAGTTGTTTTATAATATTTTTCATTTCTTCTGGCATCCTCTTTTATAGCATAACATTCATAATAAATCAATTTTATTGGTAATCTTTTGCTTGTCGATTCAACCTTACCATTGCCATGTTGTTGTATCCGTTTCTTTAAATTTCCTGTGTAACCTATATAAAATTTATCATCTCTCAAGCTTAATAATATATATACGTAATACATAGTGGGACCAGAGGGATTCGAACCCCCGACCAAGCGATTATGAGTCGCCTGCTCTACCACTGAGCTATGGTCCCAAAGGCATGGAACATGTAGCATAAAGCATAGAACAAGAAGATTTCAAATTTAATGCTTCATGTTGTGTGTTTTATGTTCCATGTAATTTGTGCCTAGGGTGAGAATTGGACTCACGACACAAGGATTTTCAGTCCTTTGCTCTACCACTGAGCTACCCAGGCAGTTAAAATAAGATACAAGCACCAAGAAACAATTTCCAAATAATAACTAATTACCAAATTTCAAATAATAAAAATGTGTTTAACTTATTTTTTTATTTTTTGATTTGTTTGTATCTTGCTTCTTGTGATTTGTTTTTTAAATGTACTCATTTTTGTGGGCGTACCAAGACTCGAACTTGGGACCTCGTCATTACTCGCCGTGGCGAGCGTTCTCTAACCATTCTCTACCCACTCCAGTCTTCAAATATTTTTCAAATTTCAATGCATCTTTTCTTGTATAAAATTCTTTTTGAAAAACAACTTTCCATGGACCTTTTTTGTATGTTGTCCTGTGAAATTTTGACTTAGTAATAGAAGTATCATTGTGCATCCTTAATCTATCATCTAAATCATTTGTACTTCCAGTATAAATCATTTTGTCTAGATTTTCTAAAACATAAACTTTATACATGTGGGCGTACCAAGACTCGAACTTGGGACCTCGTCATTATCAGTGACGCGCTCTAACCAACTGAGCTATACGCCCATAACTGTAAACTACTTTAACTTTTAAAACTTCAATAACCTTGTCATTACTCGCCGTGGCGAGCGTTCTCTAACCAACTGAGCTATACGCCCATAACTGTAAACTACTTTAACTTTTAAAACTTCAATAACCTTGTCATTACTCGCCGTGGCGAGCGTTCTCTAACCAACTGAGCTATACGCCCATAACTGTAAACTACTTTAACTTTTAAAACTTC
>JBAZSW010000005.1:0-50444 GCA_041662245.1 Parcubacteria group bacterium | reverse complement strand
ATAACCTTGTCATTACTCGCCGTGGCGAGCGTTCTCTAACCAACTGAGCTATACGCCCATAACTGTAAACTACTTTAACTTTTAAAACTTCGATAACCTTGTCATTACTCGCCGTGGCGAGCGTTCTCTAACCAACTGAGCTATACGCCCATAACTGTAAACTACTTTAACTTTTAAAACTTCGATAACCTTGTCATTACTCGCCGTGGCGAGCGTTCTCTAACCAACTGAGCTATACGCCCTTCCACCTATTTTATTTAAATTTTAATTACATTAATTGCAACTAAAAATAAAATGTGGACGATACTGGACTCGAACCAGTGACCCCTTCTTTGTAAGAGAAGTGCTCTAACCAACTGAGCTAATCGTCCTTTTCATTAATTTTACAATCAAATAAACATTTTACAATCTACTTTACCACTTAGTGTGCCGCCAGACGGGACTTCCCTGCGGGCCTGGGTTCTTTGAGCGAACCCTTCTGCGTCCCAGTTCATACAATACAGATTTATAATCTAATAAAATATTTTACAATCTACTTTACCGCCTAGTGTGCCGCGAGTGGGACTTGAACCCACACGCCCTTACGAGCACCAGCACCTCAAGCTGGCCTGTATACCAATTTCAGCACCGCGGCTAATTTTTTATTCCTTTCGTCAACCGCTCATAAAAACAAATTTCTTCCCAAAATCACTTAACTATTATAACTCAAAAAACAAAAAAGTAAAATATTTTATTTTTTCTCAATTTCCTCTTTTTTGACACTATTATTTTCTTCTAAAGGTTTTACATTTTCTTTAATTTCCTCTTTTTCAGAAACATCCTCTTTGGATTCTGAAACTACTTTTTCTTCTGCAATTTCTTCAGCCACTGCAAACTTGGCAATATCTTTGTATTTTAATCTCAAAGATTTTGCTGATTTATCTCTAATATAATATAATTTGGCTCTTTTTACCTTGGCTCTTTTTACTACCTCAATATTATCTATAGATGGAGAATACACTGGCAAAACTAGCTCTACACCCACACCACCAGAAACTTTTCGTACAGTTATCATTGGTGAACTGCTCTGTCCTCCTTTTTTAGCAATAATTATACCTTCGAAAATCTGCACTCTTTCCTTTTCTCCTTCTTTAATTCTACGATGAACTTTAACAATATCACCAGTTTTAAATTCAGGATAATTTTTCACCTTTCTTTGATTTAAATTAAACTCTATCAATGTTTTATTCATTTTTTTATAATAACAAACCAAAAACCGAAGATTTGCTCCTCGACTCTTAATTTCATAAATTATCTGTTAAATAAGTCTTATCTGAGAATACACTTTTATTAAATTTTAGTCAAGCCAGGCAAAGCCTAAATATTCAACATTTAATACTCAATACCCATTTAATATCCAAACTTGTTAATACTCATTGAAAATTGAAATATTGATTATTGATTGAAAATTGAGTATTAGTTATTGAGTATTATATTTATTTCCTCCCAATCGCCACAATATTACCCTTTATTTTTCGGCATTTAATCACTGTAAAACCACTTTTTTCCAAAAGTCTCTTTAACTCATATTTAACAAAAGCATGATGAAAACGATCAAACACTTGCCCCTGATTATTTGTAAATGACACGTAGCAATCATTAAAATCAAGATTACTTTTGTTTAGAATTTTTTTTTGCCAATTTTTAAAGATATTTTTTTGATATCGAGATTGCCATAAATTCCAAACAGTTATGACGATATAACTATCTTTTTTTAGTAATCGATAAAGTTCTTGAGCCACTTCCAACCTTAGTTTTTTGCTAGGTAAATGGTGAAAAACGGCAATACTATAAATAGAATCAAAAAATTCGGAAGGAAAAGGTAATTTTTTAAAATCACTTTCTATTTTTAAAAATTGAATCTTTTTTGATTCCCTTAATCCTGCTAAATTTTTTTTGGCCAAATTAATTAAATTTTCGCACACATCCACCCCTACATAATTAACTTTTTTATTTACTAGCATCTCTGCCAATCTTCCATTGCCACACCCAAAATCAAGCACTTGAGCACCCTCTTTGGCGTAATTACCAATAAATTCCAGCTCTTTCCAAAATTTATTTCTAGTTTGAGAAAATTTTTCCGAGATCAAACCATACCCATCTTCCGTATCTCTCAATATTTTTTTAACTAACGCTTTATTCATAAACAAATTTAATTTTAGATTGTTTCATTTTATGTCATTCCGACCGTATAAATTTTTGCCTGTCATGTTGAATAACATGGTACTCAAAAATTTAGAAGCGGAGGAATCTCAATAATTATTTAGGCATTCAAGCATTCATTTGAAATTTAAAATTTGAAATTATAAAGACTCTTGCCTATTTTTACCATATCATACTACTATTAGTTAAGATAATCAATAAAAAAATCTAAATTAATGAAGACTACTCCCGATCTTAATCATATAGAATTAATAACTCAGGCTGTCAAATTATCTTTTAAAAATCCTGATAAATTTTTGAATTTTAAAAAGAAGTTTTGCGGCGAACATAAAATCCCCCAGCCCACCAATGCTGATCTGCGAGAAATTTATAATAATTTACTTTTAAACAAAAAAATTAAAAAGAATATAATCTTAGAAAAAGCGATGCTTTCACGAGCCGTTCGTACTCAATCTGGCGTGGCCGTGGTTGCTGTTCTTACTAAACCTTCTGCCTGTCCTGGAAGATGCATTTTTTGCCCTACGGAAAAAAACATGCCCAAAAGTTATCTCTCCAATGAGCCCGCTGTGATGCGCGCCATTATGCATAAATTTGACGCCTATAATCAAGTTCAAAATCGCTTACTGGCCTTAGAATTAAACGGACACTCTACCGAAAAAATTGAATTAATCATCATGGGTGGAACTTTTTCCTATTTTTCTAAAACTTACCAAAAAAAATTTATTACCGATTGTTTTCGCGCCGCCAACGATTATCCCAAACATAGAACACATAGCATAAAGCATGAAACAAAAGACCCTTGGATTGTCATCTCGAACGGAGAGAATGCGGAGTCGAGAGATCTCAAGTTAGCAAAAGAACAAAAGAAAAATGAAATCGCCAAACACCGCATTGTAGGATTAACCTTAGAAACTCGTCCTGATTATATTGATGGAAAAGAAATTTTAAATTTTAGACAACTGGGTTGTACACGAGTGGAGCTAGGCGTACAATCTATCTTTGATGATGTTTTAATAAAAAATAATCGCGGTCATCTAGTAGCCCAAACAATCCTAGCCACCCAGTTGCTTAAAGATGCTGGTTTTAAAATCAACTATCATATGATGCCAGGGCTTCTGGGTTCTACAATTGCTAAAGATTTTAAAATGTTCAAGGTGCTTTTTACTAATTCTGATTTTCAACCTGATATGCTTAAAATTTATCCGACCGTAGTTACCAAAAATTCTGAGCTTTATGACATTTGGAAAAAAGGAAATTATAAAGCCTTAACTGACAAACAATTCGCTAAATTAATTATCAAAATTAAAAATGAAGCCATTCCTGCCTACACCCGCATCCAAAGATTGATTCGCGATGTCCCCATGTCCTCTATTGAAGCAGGACCAATAATTTCTAATCTCAGACAAATTATCGAAAATCAAACCCACTGCCCATGCATTCGTTGCCGAGAAATTAAAGGTGAATATAAAATCGATGACCTGCCCGCAGCTGCTACAGCGTTGCAGGCGGGAAAAATAATTTTAGACAGAATAGATTATGACGCTTCAGGTGGCAAAGAAATTTTCCTTCAATTCGTATCCTCTCCCCCTCTCCGAAGGGGAGATGTCCGAAGGACAGAGGGGGTGAGTAAACAAAAACTTTATTCCCTCCTTCGTCTGCGCATCCCCTCATCGCTTTATAATTCCAAAACTCTCCATTCATGTCATCTTGAGCGAAATGATAATGAAGTCGAAAAATCTCAAACAAATAATTTAGAAACAATCCCTGCTCTCAAAAACTCCGCCATCATCCGTGAAGTTCACACCTATGGAAAACTTACAGACATAGATAAAAAAAATGCTAACTCACCTCAACACATCGGTCTGGGTAAAAAACTCATTCTTGAAGCCGAGCGTATCGCTCGCGAAGAATTCGGTCTAAAAAAAATCGCCGTTATTTCCGGCGTGGGAGTGCGGAATTATTATCGAAAAAATGGATACAGATTACGAGATACGTATATGGTGAAAACTTTGTGAGTTCTTAAAGTTATAAAGTTTGTAAAGTTAACTAATTTTCAATTCACAATTTACAATTTCCATTCAATTTTCAATAACTAAATTTCCAATTAGTGCACATATCATCGCGAATAGTATAAAATCAGTTAAATTACTTCCACATTAAAGAGGTCCGACCTCTTTTGTGCCCAAGGTTGTACCTCTAAATAGCTGGAACGAATTAAATCAATTTAGCACAAAAAAAGCTCGCTATGCGATGCATATCAAGCTTTTTACCAAGGCAGAGGAATGTTAAAACATTTTTTTAGCCACCTACAAACTCTCGGCAAGCTACGTTTATTATCTGTTAAATACCGGGAAATAAAGTAAAAAATATCACCACTTTCTCCGCAACCATAACAATGAAAAGTTCCTGTTTTATCAAAAAATGTTAGTGAGGCCGTTTTTTCTTTATGAAAAATACATTTACACCTATAATTCCAAATACGACTGGTCAATCCAGCTCTATTAACTTTTTTTAATCTTATCCCAAGTTTAGGCAAAATCTCACCCCAATAAATTGCGTTCTTAACTTCATCGTAATAAGAACGAGGTATTTCTCTATTTTTCATTTGACACCTCGCATTGAATTTTTAAAAAAGAACTCCCTCTGCTGTTATTTCTAGCCAGCTTTTAATACTCAATTGCGCCAAAGTCATTTAATTTCTTGGCATCAGCAGAGGGTAAATTAAACAATTATTGACGCATTGTGACTAGCTACTCCCCTTCTTATACGTTTTAGCTCGCATGAATCACTGTGTATGTCGAGTTAGCCACCAGTATTAAATTCATCCTACAATATATCTATAAAAAATGCAACAATAAATTCTAGCTAAATTAGATTGATTTATGTTAAAATATAGAAGAGATAAAAAATGTCAAAGTTCCAATTCCCAATTTATGTATGTCATTCCGACCGCATAAATTTCTGTACTCAGAAATTTAGAAGTGGAGGAATCTAAAATGAGATCCCACATAAATGAATTTCTACCGCTCTCCGCTGGCTGGCGGATCGCTAAGAAATTCTATTTTCTGGGATGACAAAAAACAATAGTCGATAAAAGATAATAATTAATCTCAAATATATGAATAAAATAATCATCGCCTCTGGTCCGGTTATCATAGAGGATAACAAAGTTCTACTTAATCAACACGGGGACACAGAGTTTTGGAAATTTTGTGGTGGAAGAGTGGAAGATTTTGATGATAACTTAATTGAAGCAGCGAAAAGAGAAACCAAGGAAGAAATGGGAATTGAACTAGAAATCTTAGATGAAAATCCATTTTTATTTCACGCCACAAAAGAAACTCCTGACGGAAAAATCGATGTCATCCTCGTTCATTACCTAGCCCAAAGAATTGGCGAAATAAAACAAGGAGCAGATATCAGAGAGTGGAAATGGATTTCACTAGAAAATCTCGCAAGCGAAAATCTCGCTCCCAATATTATGCCAACTTTAGATTATTTTGGAATTACTAGATAAGCCAACAATTTTAAATTTATTTTAAAATAAAAAGGGATACCTAGCGTTAGCTTGGTATCCCATCCTCTGCAAAGATACGGTATAAAAAATATACCAGTTAAAAAAAGTCAAAAACATTTACACGGCACGGTATCAGATCAGCAGGCCAGTCTGCAAGGGAGCGGTAATCTTGACGGCATCAGTGGGGGCCAGGGCACACGCTTCCATGTTGGTTGCGCCGGCAGCGATCGGGGTTTCAACCTGGATATACACGATTGCTGAATGGTGGGTGGGTGGGAATGAGTGTTTCATAACGGTGATCTCCTTTTGCGAAGGTTACAACAAAAAAAATCGGTTATACTTCCACCCTTGATCGTCATGATCAGAAATGTCTCTGACTCAAATGCGACAAGGAAAATAAATTCTTTGCGTTACTAAAAAAATCATTTTTCCCTGTCACATTTCTCACGAATATTTTTAAACTTTTTTCTTTCAAATAACTAAATTAATATTAGCAAAAAGTTATTTGGCTGTCAAATAGTCCACGATTAAACTTCTCTAATCCTTTTAGATTTTAAATTCAAAGTTTCGCCTACTCTTTATTTATTTTTAATCAAATTAAAAAGGATATTGAACCGTTAGGTTAATATCCTTTTTGATTGTGTTTCCGATATTTTTTAATTTCGATATCCACCTGAGACAGATGGACCTTCGTAAAAAATACCGAGTAAGTTACCTCATGTATCCCCCTTCAACCATTATTCAGGCGTCCTGAAATAATGTCCAGCGAATATAATCAGTAATCCAATCAGGCCGATGAATGTGCGCCCGAGATTTCAATCTCTTCTCGGGGGCACAGAAACGGGGCCGTAGCTACGCCGAGGGGGGCGACAGGACCGGTAGCATCGAAGGAATTTTTTTCATCATAAAGGTGTTGAACGGGCCCAACTGACCGGTGGCATCAATGGCGAAATAAAAAATATTTTTTCTCATCGTTGTTCTCTGGTGCATAGCAATTCCTCCTTTTGGAATTTTCTCCCCAAGCGTTCGTGCTGGGGACTTTTAGGGTTACTCCCGAGGGTCGCTCCGATTCTGGATGCGATGGGAAAAATAAATTCATCCATCCGCCTTCGTTAAAACTATGGCGAGACAAGAAAAACTCATTTTTCCCATCACATCTTACCTCGTTTGAATATACCTTAATCCTTTAAATTTGAATGTGCTTATTATCGACATCAACAATAACCCTCTCCCCTATCGACACTCGAACATAGCACACTATCCAAATCTTGTCAATACCCCTGAAACAATCTATTTATTTTAAACCCAAAATTTACGATTTATAGCTTATTTAATGGGGTTTTTAAATATTTTTTAATAAATTTTAACAACTCGATAGATTTCTCCACTGCTAAATACTTGAGTACAAATATTTATCCAGTCCGCTTCGCAGTAGCTTTAGCGAGTCGAGTCGAAATGACACACTTGCAGTACATAAATTGAAAATTAAGTTATTAGAAATTAAATTCTAGATTGCTACGACGGAGTAACGTTTCGCAACGACAGTATTTTTTAAATTCCCAAATTCTCATATTCCCAAATTCTTAATTCATAATTCATCAATTTTATTGCATAATTCTCCCCTCTCTGCTACAATAATAGCAACTTGTTCGTGCATCTTTTCGTTTAATTCATTAATGAGTTTAGTACGCGGTCGAAGCAAGATAGTAAAATACAACAAATTAGCTATCTATAATTTATTTTATAAATAGTTAAAAGCAAATATGGCAAAGAAATTATATGTTGGAAATCTTCCTTATACACTTAAGGATGCAGATTTAAATCAACTTTTCGCACAAGCTGGAGCAGTCGAATCAGCAGTTATCATCAATGATAAAGCTACTGGTCGAAGCAAAGGTTTTGGATTCGTTGAAATGTCTGCCGATGAAGAAGCTCAAAAAGCTATTGATATGTTCAATGGCCAAGAGTTAGAAGGAAGAAAACTAACAGTAAACGAAGCTCGTCCAATGCAACCACGAGAAGATCGCGGTGGTTTCAGAGGAGGAAACAGATTCTAATTTATTTTAGAAACTTCAAAAAACATCTCTTAACTGAGATGTTTTTTATTTGACTAAAAAATTCTTTTTATATTATTATGGAAATAGGCTATTGGCACCCAGTTCTTAAGATTAATTCAACTCAACAGGAGGAATTTCCCATGTTGAAGATAAAAAAAAGAAAATCACTTCCCCGACATCTTTCAGAATATTACGAAGTGGTTGACTCGATAAAAGAAACCATTGAAACTATAAGATTTTTGGAAATTCAAATAATCGAGCATTTAATATTCCAAATAAAAACAAAGAATGAATTAAAATTATCTTCAAATATTATAAATGCGAGAGCACGCAAATCTAAGATTGGCCATTACTTAAAAAGTTATCTTGACTCCATTTTTGAAAGCATCCAAATGGAAGACACCATTCGAATCTTAAACAAAAATCTGACTGCCTTTCGTTTCTATTTAGGAATAATCCAAAAATAAGAAACAGTCGCCCCCCAGCTCACAGAGTCGGGGGGATAATTTTTATAGATACTTTTTAATAAAAAATGCTCTCCAAATGTTTCATTTCGATAACCTCCTCACCCTTTTCATCAAATAAAATACTAACCGCATCAAATCGATAAGAGTTTTCCCAAAGATTATTTTCTTTAATATAAATTTGAGCAATTTTTTGTAGCTTATGCAGTTTATCCCGAGTAATATTTTCTTCCGGTAAAATTATCTGCCCCACTTTGGTTAGCCTAGTTTTAACTTCTACAAAAACAATCTGATCATCTTTTTTAGCAACAATATCAATCTCCCCTAATCTCTTTCCTTTTTGGTTTTGATAATTAAATTGGATAATTTTGAAACCTTTTTTCTTAAGATATTTTCCTGCTACTTGCTCCCCTATATTTCCAATATTTTTTTTATTTTTATTTTTCCAAAACATATATTTAAAATTTCAAAATTCCAATTTCCAATATCAAATAAATAATACAATATACAAAAAATTGAATTTTGGATTTTATTGGAAATTTGTAATTTAAACTTTGATATGCGTGATCTATCTTTCCAATTCCCTCAATTCAGTAATTAATTCTTTTTCTCTCCGACTTAATTTCTTCGGCACCATCACTCGTATTTTTACCAAATGATGTCCTCGACCATTGCTTCTCAGATATGGTACTCCCATATGCTTAATTCTAAATATTTCTCCATTTTGAGTTCCCGAAGGAATTTTCATAGAAACTTTTCCATCGATTGTGTCTATTTCTATCTTATCTCCCAATGTTGCTTGAGCGAATGAAATTGTTTCTTCCGAAACTATATTGTTATCTTCATCTCTAGTAAATTTGCTATGCCTAATAATATGCACATTGATAAATAAATCACCGCTTGGTGCACCTTGCTTTCCTGCCTCTCCCTCACCTCGAATCGAAATAGTTTGACCATTGCTTATCCCAGCAGGAATATCAATGGGAATAATTTTTTCATCCTTATGTACTCCTTCCCCCTGACATTTTTTACATTTTTGAGAATAAATTTTTCCTTTCCCTCTACATTTTTCACAAACAGCCTCTTGCGCAATAGTACCCAAGATAGTCCGAATTGATTTTCTTATCCTTCCAGTTCCATGACAATCCCCACAAGTCTCTTCTTTAGCATCAGGAGCTCCTCCGCTTCCTCTACAAATGTCACAAACTACACTTTTATATAATCTTATCTCTTTTCTTACGCCTTTAACCATCTCAGCAAAGGTAATTTCAATATCAGCCTGAATATCTCTTCCTGCTTCTTGATGAAAGCCACCTCGTCCTCCACCAAAAATATCTGAAAAAACATCTTCCCATCCACTCGCTCCCGAAAATCCCCCAAAACCTCCTTGCCCAAAGCCTCCAAATCCACCTCCGCCTCCACCAGCACCATCAAAAGTTTGACCAAATTGATCATACTGAGCTCGCTTGGTCTTATCAGACAAAACCTGATAAGCTTCATTTATTTCTTTAAATTTATTCTCATCCCCTCCCTCTTTATCAGGATGATGCTGATGAGCCAATTTTCGATAAGCTTTTTTTATTTCCTCCTCGCTTGCCCCTTTTTCTATGCCCAATATTTTATAATAGTCTGCCATACAATAAATAATTTATTTTTTAATTTCTCTAATAATTTAACATAAAATAAAAAAATTAGCAATCTCTTAATGAGAGTGCTAAAATTATTTTTTAATAAACCTCAATCTATTTTAAAGACTCCCCCTACTAATAAGTGGAACAAAAGAAAACCCCGGATATTCTTCTTCATAAAAATCATTTTCACCTCTTTTCTCTAAATAATGAAGATAATTATGCACAGGCATTACTAATTTTCCTCCGATTTTTAATTGATCTCTTAATTCTTGCGGAACTTCTCTGGCAGAAGCGGATACTAAGATTCTATCATAAGGAGCTCTCGGAGCATACCCAAGACTTCCATCAATGTTGTAAGATTCCACTACCTCTTTGCCAATTTTTTTTATTTTACGAATATTTTTTCTACCAAAATCAGATAATTCTTTTATTCTTTCAATTGAGATAACCTTGCCTTTCTCACCTACAATATAAGCCAGCAGTGCTGTGGTCCAACCTGAACCACTGCCAATATCCAATATTTTTTGATTTTGACAAGGATCCAAAAGCTCCATCATTATCGCTACCGTCGTCGGCTGAGAAATGGTCTGACCATATCCGATTGGTAATGGGACATCAGCATTGGCATCCAATTCTAATTCTGGCAAAACAAAATTAATTCTATCAATGCTAGCAAAAGCTTCTATGATAGAAGTTGTCCTCAGATATCCATCTTTCATTAAATCATTAGTTAATCTATTCATAGCAACATATCCTAAATTGAATTAAGCACCAATCACTTGTACCAAGACATCTCTTTTTCGTCCACCGTCGAATTCTACCACAAAAATATTTTGCCTATTTCCCAACATCATTTTTCCTTTTGTCACAGGGATAGTCTCACTGACACCCAACAAAATTGATTTAGCATGCGAATGTCCATTGCTTCTGCCATCTGACCTCACTGCATTATTTCTTAGTTCAAACAAATCGTGAGAATAATGATCTTCTACTGGCACTAGCCGATATAGCACTCGCATAAAATCCTGCATCAACATTGATTCATTATGATTGATGGCCAAACCCATAGTAGTATGTGGACAAAAAATAGTTACCTGTCCATCCCTGATTCCAGAATTATCTACAATCTCATGAACTTTATCGGTAATATCCATAAATTCAATCTGGGTTTTACTCTCTAGATCCACTTTCACATTATGTATTTTCATATTTTTTAGTTATCTCCGTTAAATTTACCTTATTTAATTGGAGTTATTAATTATTTTTAAATTATTTTGTAATGACTTAGCTGCTATTTCTGGTTGAATCATGGAGATTTCAATTCCTGTTTCTAGCTCAAAACCTGCCCAAGTAGAAGTATGAGGTAAAATTTCGATATGCCAATGATAATGACGATAATCCTTTCCATCACAAGGAGAAGTGTGGATATAAAAATTATAAGGAGGGTTGTTGATTGTTCCTTTAATTGCCTGCAACGAATCTTTAAAAACTTGCGCTAATTTTATTTTTTCTTCATCAGTTATTCTTTCAAAATAAGGATTGTGTTTCTTGGGCATAATCCAAATCTCAAAAGCACTCCGACTAGCAAAAGGACAAAAAGCTATAAAATCATCATTTTCAGATATTACACGTCTGCTATGTTTGCTTTCATATTCAGCCATTTCACAATAAACACATTTTCTCAAACTTTTAAAATATAATTCAGCGCCGTCCAATTCTTGTTTTATATAGGGAGATATAACTGGGATGGCTATCAATTGAGAATGAGGATGGGCGATTGAAGCTCCTGCTTCTTTTCCAAAATTATGAAATATCGTTATATAATTAACACTCTTTTTTCTCATCAAATCCAAATATCTATCTTGAAAAGCATCAATTACTTCTGCCACCTCAAAAACTTCCAAGTCAGGAAGATGCTTAAAATGATCTTTAGTAACAATTATTTCATGATAACCCGTCCCTGTCATCGCAAAATAAGGACCCTCTTCCAATGATTTGGGGACTTTTCCTCGAGAAAAAGCTGGATATTTATTGGGAAAAACTCGCAAAGACCAATCTCCATCACTTTTAGAATAGATCAAAACATCTTTTTCTTGCTCGCTTTTAACGGTATCACAAAAAAAACAGTCATCAATATCTTTCTCACTGCCTATTTTATGAGTACTATACTCAGCTTTTGTAAAATCCTCTGGTCTCTTGGCTCGACCTGTAGCAATTACCACCCAATCCCCCGTTACTATATCCTGACGCAATTCTGATTGAGGAGTTATTTTCTGTTCTTCGCCAAATTTACCTTCAGATTCTTTTTTTATTGTTTCTCCTTCTTGAGAAATGTTTATTTGCATTTTTATTTTTTGTTTTTATTTAATCAAAGACACTCCTGTCAAAATTTTATATTTTAGCCATATTTTTTGTTATTTTTTCATCTCTTCTACCTTTTTATCTAATTGATAAACCCCTCTTATCATATTCCATTTTACGCTAAATAAATCTCTAAAAGTACTGATATATCCACTTATTCCGACTAAACTGTCTCCGCTGTCAATCCACTCTACAGGAACTTCTACAATTTTATAACCCAATCTCTTGCCAATCATAAGTAATTCAAAATCAAGCCCCCATCTATTAACGGTAGTACGAGGAATAATATCGCGAGTAGCTTCTCGAGTAAATGCTTTAAAACCACACTGAGTATCTTTCATGCCCCATAGCCCTCCAACAAATTGAATTAATAAATTTCCAGCATTGCCTAACCATTCTTTCCAAATAGGTTGATGCACCTTAACATCCGATTCATCTTTGTCTCTCGAACCGATTACAATATCAAAATTTTCATCTTTAAATTTAGGCAAAAATCTATCCAACATCTTTATTGGAGTAGCCCCGTCCATATCAGTAAAAAGTATTATCTCACCCTTAGCCTCCATCATTGCTTCTCTTACAGTAAAACCCTTTCCTTTGTTTTCTTTTCTATCTAATACCCTAATATTAGCTAAACGAGCAGCATGTTCCTTTGCCAATGTAGGCGTATTGTCAGTTGGACCATCTAACGCAATTATTATTTCATAAGCAATGGCCTTATCACTAAAATATTCTACGATTGATTCTAGGTGCTCCTTCATCTTTTCCTTTCGAACTTCTTCATTATATGTCGGTATCACTACTGATACGTAAGGATTATTATTTTCCATTTCTTTTTTGTTAAAATTTATTTTATAAAGATTTACCTACATTTTTATTTAATTAAATTATACTACTTTTTAAAATTTATGCCAACTCCTATAATATTTTTTAAAATTTTAAACTACTTATTATAGACTCTTACTTCTCCGTAAAAATGCCTCGATAAATTCATCAATCTCACCATTTAAAACCGCTTCTGGATTAGTACTCTCAAAACCACTGCGATGATCCTTAACTAGCTTATAAGGATGTACCACGTAAGAACGAATTTGATTCCCCCACTCAGCACTATGATATTCTCCTCTGAGTTTTTTCTTTTCTAAATCTTGTTCTTCCAAAAACTTTTTATGAAGTTTAGCTAACAGAAATTTCATAGCTCTTTCTCTATTTTGCAATTGGGATCGTTCCGATTGACAAGTTGCCACCGTATTTGTTGGTAGATGAGTTATCCGAACCGCACTATCGGTAGTATTAACACTCTGACCCCCCGCTCCCGAAGATCTAAAAGTATCTATTTTTAGATCATCACTTTTTATTTCTACTTCTTTTAAACTTTCAATTACTGGCAAAACCTCAACCAAAGCGAAAGAGGTTTGTCTCAAATTATCAGAATTAAAAGGAGATAATCGCACCAAGCGATGAGTTCCGGCCTCTCCCTTTAATAATCCATAAGCATATAATCCCTCTATTTCAAAAGTAGCACTTTTTATTCCCGCTTCTGCTCCTCGAGATTCATCTATTATCTTTGTGCTAAACTCTTTTCTGCTTGAATAACGAAGATACATTCTCATCAACATTTCCGACCAATCTTGAGCATCCACTCCGCCTGCTCCAGCATGAATAGACATAATCACATCATTCTTATCATATTTTTCTCCCAACAATGTTGTTATTTCCAGTTCCTCAAATTCTTTCTCTAAAGATAAGATTTGTTTTTTTAAATCTTCTTTCTCTTTATCATTTTCCACTATCTCTAATATTTCTAAAAAATAGTCTATTTGTTCAGAATTTTTTTTTATTTTTTCTACAATTTTCCGAAGTTCTTCCAGCTCTCGCATCGCCAAACTAGCCTTTTCGTGATCATTCCAAAAATTTTCTTGATTTATCTCAATTTCAAGCTCCTTAATTCTATTTTTTTTATTTTCCTCGTCAAAGACATTCCCGTAAAGACGGGATTTTATCTTTCAAATCTTCCAGTTTTTTTTTAAATTCAATCATTCTTGAAATAATAGATATTATGCACCCATAGCCACCCGTAGCTCCTCTTGAGCTGTTTTCATGGCCGCTTTAAAATTTTCAATAGCGGTCTTCACGTTTGCTTTTCTTTCCTCCCTTAATGTCATAACTGTTTCTTGAACTTTTTTTGCTTCTATTGTTTGTGTTTTATATTTATCTCTTGCTGATTTTATATCATTTTTTAATTGACTTAAGACACTTTTTAATTCTTCGCTACTAGTATTATCATCACAAGAGTTTTTGGCTTTATTGATTGCTGTTTCGACATTTCCTTCAAACTCTTTTCGAAAAGATTCCATTGAGGTTTCCCTGTTTTTTAGCGCTTGCGAAATCCCCTCGTTCATCGTTGTTTGAGCTTGATCAATAGCCGTTCTCCTTATTTTTATTGCCTCTTCTACAGCAGTTTTAAATTTCGCTACTGCTGTCTTTTTTGTCGCGTCGTCTCCCGCCTTGGATTCTAATTCATTATAAAATTTTTCTCTGCTAGTATCTCTCGCTGTTCTTCTATTTTTTAATTCAGTTTCTTTACTGACTTGATTAGTTTCCATTTCTCTCAATCTGTTTTCTGCTCTATTTCTTAAATTAACGCCATTATCACTAATACTTTTTTCTAAACGAGTAATCACATTATCTATTCGATTACAAACTCTTTCTGCAATTCTTTCTTCTCGAGTAGCATTTCTTTCGTCAATTCTATCAGTGATGCTTTGGCTAACAGCCTGAACTTTATTAGCAAAAGTACCTACTGATAAAAATAAGGCTATTAAACTAATTAATTTTATTTTATTTTTCATATATCTTTTTCTGTGAATTACAAATTTATGCAAAATTACGCATAGGACTTATATTCACAGTTTATATTTATTTTTTATATTTACCCCATTAATTATCTTAATAAACTTCATTCTCAATTGAATCCACACTAGGTTGATCGTCAAAACTAGCATCATCGGCAATTCCGTCATTTAAATCATTATTATCCTCTTCAAAATCAACATTTGGTTGAGTTAAATCAACTTTTTCAGAAACGACATTCTTTCCTTCAGATCTTCGACTGGAGTTAGGAATGTTTTTTAACGCAGAATTTTCTCTCTCCCCTTTTTTAAAGACATCTACCGAAGCAAAAAAGAGTGTTCCACACAAGACGATGGCTACTGCTATAAATATCCACAGATACAAATTTTTCTTCATGTTTTTTATTTTAAATATTATTTTTTATATTATAGCACATTTATTAATTAAAAAACAATAAAAAAACGCTTTGACAATAGTGTTAACTGTCAAAGCGTTTTCAAAATCAAATAAATTGATTGGCAGATCAAATCTTATTTAAGGACCAACGGGAATATTTTCTCCTTGAAAGATATCTGACGAAAGAGATTTCAGATCAAATCCAGTATTTTCAAACAGTGCCACATTAGTCGTTGAATCAAAGTCACCAACTCCCTTAATTAAAAAAAATCTTTGCAAGCTGATAACTCCTTTTTTTGTTTCGTTGCCATACTTTCCGTCAACAACAATATTGTCGTTGTGTCCATTATCTCGAAGATAGCATTGAAGAACAGCTACATCCGATCCATTATCTCCCATGCAAAGACTTTCGCGAAAAAGTTTTTTTCTTTCTGCCTTTGTTCGAAAAACGGCTGCCAGAAGCGTATTAAAATCCAATCCGCCTCTTTTGATAATTTTTTTTCGGGTATCTTGACCAAAATTGCCATCAACCTCAACCCCCAACATTCGTTGCCATTTACAAACTCCATCCACTGTTTTATTGCCGTAGTATCCACTTATGCTCACTGAGGTACTTAGGAGCTTAAGTCTTAACAAAATTTGTAGCACAACAACTTCCCACCCCATTGAACCGGCATTGAGCCACGTTGAAAATTTACCATTTTCCGTTGTCATTGTAGTCTCCTTTCTTGATGGACTTTTAATAAATACTTCTATATTTACTTATTTTCTTATATATTAAAAATAAATTACTGTCAAATAAATTAAATTAACTAACAGTTACTACTATTTTTATTTCCTGCTGACATATTATTTCTATTGTTTGACTTAAGACGCCAATAGAGATAGAATTTACTTGAGTTTTAAGGAATAAAAATACTATGATAAATCAAATTGAAAGCATAAAAAAAGAATATCTAAAATTGCAAAGTGAATTAAATTCTTCAGAAATATTATCCCATCCATCCCAAATGGCTAAATTCGGAAAAAGAAAATCCGAACTGGAAAAAACCATTCTGCTTATCAATCGCTTAGAAGCAGTTGAGAATGAATTAAAAGAAAATGGAGAAATTATTAATTCTCAAGAAGATGAGGAAATGACTGCCTTGGCGATTGAAGATAATGTCAACTTGCACAAAGAAAAGGAAGAGTTAGAAAAAAAACTAGAATATAATCTTTTACCTAAAGATCCTAACGATTCTAAAGATGTTATCATTGAAATTCGAGCTGGAGCTGGCGGGGATGAGGCCAGTCTTTTTGCTGCCACTCTTTTTAAGATGTACTCTCGTTACGCGGAAAATAATCATTGGAAAATATCCATTCTTAGTTCTAGCACTACTGAAATGGGAGGGTATAAAGAAATTATATTTAATCTTTCGTCTACTGACAATGAAAATTCTGTCTTTAAAAAAATGAAATATGAGTCAGGAGTACACCGCGTGCAAAGAATTCCTGAAACGGAAAAGTCAGGTCGAATTCACACCTCTACTGTTACTGTGGCAGTTCTGCCCGAGGCTGAAGAAATTGATATAAGAATCGACCCCAAGGATCTGCGGATTGACACTTTTGCTTCATCTGGGCCGGGAGGGCAAAGTGTTAATACCACTATGAGTGCAGTGAGAATTACCCATCTTCCAACTGGTATTGTAGCCTCTTGTCAAGACGCCAAATCTCAACATAAAAACAAGGATCAAGCCATGAAAGTCTTACGTTCTCGAGTAGTCCAAGTGCAAAGAGATGAAGAATCTAAAAAATTGGGCGATGCTAGACTAAGCCAAATTGGCACGGGCGACCGCAGCGAAAAAATTAGAACCTACAACTTTCCTCAAGATAGAATTACTGATCACCGCATAAAAGTATCTTGGAGTAATATGGAAACTATTTTAGACGGAGATATATCTAAGATTATTGAAACTCTTCAAGAAGAAGATATTAAGAAAAAATTAGATAAAAAATAAAATTTCAATTGCAAAGCTCCAAATAGATTTATTTATATTTGGAGCTTTCCGCTTTTAATTACTTAAGCAAAACAGAATATCAACCAAATACCCTTATGCCAACAGTTGAGCGCTTTAAGGAAAATTATTATAAAAAACTAGATTCTATTGATCTAGATATTTTGATTTCCCGCGTAATAAAAAAAGAACGGGAATTCATATTAATTCATCCTGAATATAAATTAACTACCCTGCAAGCTAAAAAAATAGCATTATTAGCTAATCGTCGCCTCAAAAATGAGCCTCTCGCCTATATTCTTGGAGAAAAAGAGTTTTATGGCTTAAACTTTAAAGTTAACGCGCATACCCTCATTCCTCGCCCCGAGACAGAATTGATGGTGGATTTAGCCTTGCAGAATGTCATCAGTCATCAGTCATCAGTCATCAATGTTATAGACGTCGGCACAGGAAGTGGCAACATTATAATATCACTAACACATAACATGGAGCATAGAACATGGGGCATAGATTCTGTGAACTGTGAATCAAAAACCACGAACCATGCTGAGAACTGTGGACTAAAAACTGTAAACTGCTTCGCTACAGATATTTCCCCAGATGCGTTAAAAATCGCTAGACAAAATGCCCGACTTCACAATTTAAATAAAAAAATAAAATTCCTTCACGGCGATTTGCTAGAGCCATTTTCTAAAAAAATACAAACTACCTGCTACAAACTACCTGCTACAAATCTGATTATTTTGGCCAATCTTCCCTACCTCTCCAAAGACATCTACTATGCGTGCGCCAAAAATGTAAAAGAATACGAACCCAAATCCGCTCTCTACAGCCCTCAAAATGGTCTATCTCACTACAACAAACTACTTTCCCAAATAAAATCACTGATTACGAGCTACAAGCTACGAGCTACTATCCTAATGGAGATAAGCCCCGAACAAAAAAAGATAATCATTCCCCTGATAAAAAAATATTTTTCCCAAGCCCAGATTAAATTTAAAAAAGACTTAGCTCAAAAATGGAGAGTTTGCAAAATAGAGATAGAAGAATAAGTCATCGGTCATCAGAAATCAGTCATCTAAACAACGCAACTCCGCCAGCCAGCAATTAACAAATCACTTCAAATCTTCCAATTATGTTATTTCGAGCTTGTCGGAATATCTCAGCTAACAATAAATCTGAGATTTCTCCACTTCTAAATTTTTGAGTACCATGTTATTCAACATGACAGGCAAAAATTTATCCGGTCGAAATGACATATTATTTTATATTCTTCATAATTTATTAATTAAATAATGATGAATTGAATTAATATAACAATTTTATCTATTTAAAAAACATCCCGACCAAACGGGATGTTTTTTATTTTCGAAACTTACAAGCTATAAGCTAATAAATTATTTAGTTTCTTCTACTTTTTCATCACTTTCCGCTGATTCAGTAACTTGCTCTCCGTTTAGCTCAGCATCAATAATAGATTTTAATTCAGACATTTCCACGGCTCCATTTTTAAATTTATCATTAATAAACATAGCTGGTGTCCCAGAAATACCAAACTCACTTCCCTCTTTCAAATCACTCTCAATCTTATTTTTGTATTTTTCGTCATTTACGCATTGAGTAAATTTAGTCACATCCATTTTTAATTGAGAGGCATAACCAATAAATAATTTGTTATCTTTAGTAGCTCCCCAAATTTTTTGATTGACAAAAAGCTTATCTGAATAATCCATGAATTTACCTTGTTCATTAGCACACTCTGCTGCCATAGCAGCGGCTTTAGCTCTTGGATGAATTGAATCCAAAGGAAAATTCTTAAACACAAATTGAACTTTATCTCCATATTCCTTGACAATCGTATCTACAGTTTTTTGGAATAATTGACAATAAGGACATTGAAAATCTGAAAACTCTACCAATTTAACTTTAGCGTCATCTGGTCCAAATTTTATTGAATTATCTCCAATAGTCGGAGTTTTCAAATATTTTCCTGCCGGTAAACCTGCTTTAGCAGAATCTAATAAATATTTTCCATTTTTCTCAATAAAAAGGGCTTTAGCTTGTCCAAAAAGTTCTGTATCCTCAACTTCTTTTCCAAAAACGAAAGCTGGCAATGATTTTATTTCAAAATCTTCAATCATTTTCTTTCCTTCAGCTGATGAATAATCAATCCTACTAGAAAGCATCGTAGGAATTACTTTCCTTAAAGAAAGAATCACCTCGTCTACGTTACAATCTTTGCAAGTATCATCATTCAAAATGGATACGCTAATCATTGGATCGCTATAGGCAACCCAAGTTTTCCCATCTAATTGAAAAATATCCTTGTTATTAAGAACTTTTTGAGAAATTCCTCCTCCCTTAATTAATTGAGAAAAATCAACAAATAAACTTCCCACAAAAAGACCACCCAATAAAATAACTAGGGAAATTAAATTTTTTATTTTTTTCTTATCATCATTTTTATCTTCCACAACAACTTCCTCTGTTGTCTCAGTTGTCTCCGTTGTTTCAATTTTGTTTTCCTCGCTCATAAAAATTTTATTATTGTCCAAATGTCTCAGGGACACCCGAAGCAGCAATATTATTTAATTAAACTACTTTTAAAAATTATTTATTATTAATTTCCTGAAGGAGCTACGTCTTCAACTCCTGCACCTCCAGATTTATTATCTGTCGCACCCGCGTCTGTTTTTGACTGAGCATTATTCTCCTCAATCATTTTCTTTTCAATGCTATCCATATCATATCCTTGCGCGCCACCTTCTACTTTATAATCGCTAAATCCTACACTAACTCTTTTTAAAGACTCTGCTTTTAACATTACGCCCAAAAGCAAGCCGATAATAAGAATCAAAATAACTTCCGTGCGATAATTTTTCTTTTTTCCTTCATCGCCGGATTCTATTTCATCCACTTCGGCATCTCTAATATTGTCTTTTTCGTAATCTCCCATAATTTTTATATTAAGATTTAATTTCTTGTACATATTTCTTAAAACATAATAAGTATAACAATTACACTAAATACCGCAATATTGACAAGGCTTTTACTTTGTTGCATTAGAAAAACACCCCTCTATTATAATTTTAGTTAAAATTTAAGCTATGCTTTAATCTTCTTAAATCAACTAAATTTATCGCAATAATTTAAGTCACTACTCACTTTAAAATTTTCAAATAAAAAAAACATTGACAAAATCCTTTAAATATGCAATGATTCATATAATCAGATCGGAACTGTAAGAAAAGCAAAGTCGAGTTTTATCAAACAGTCCACATAGATTTGAAAATTAATCAACAAGCTTATCTTACAAAAACGATGAACAAAGGAAAAATTGCTCGTCTTACAGACAGGGGATTTGGCTTTATATCTCAAGATGGTGAGGAAAAAGATCTTTTCTTTCATGCATCTGAATTACAAGGTGTAGAGTTCAATGAACTTAAAGACGGAGATGCTGTAACATTTGAAGTAAAAGATGGTCCTAAAGGTCCTAATGCTGTCAACGTTGCTCTAGCATAATAACAACAAACTTAAAAACATCCCGATTTATCGGGATGTTTTTTTGTTAACCGCAAAAATGCAGACACGCAACAAATTGCATCTTTACTATCATAACGATGATAAACTATTTGATATTATTAATAATTTCTAAAAATTTATTAGCTGACTTTATCCAAGAAAATTTTTGAATTTGTTTAAATCTTTTAGTAGATAACTTCTCCTGTAAATTTTTATTTAATAAAAATTCACGTGAAGCCATAGCAATTTCATCCGGACGATCAGCATCCACAATAATTCCTCCCTCGCCCACAGTTTCCACTAAAGCAGAACTATTGGAAGCAACTACAGGAACCCCACATTTCATAGCTTCCAAAGGAGGGATGCCAAAACCTTCAAAAAAAGAAGGGTAAATAAAAAGAGAAGCTAAATTATATACATAAACTTTATCCTTGTTTTCTATAAATTTAACTAGTTGAATATCCTTGCTGTATTTGGAATTTTTAATATTTTTTTTAATTTCTGACGATTTCCAGCCAGCTGAACCTGCTATAACCAACTTATATTTATCTAAATTTTTATTTCTTTCATCTCTTAGAAATTCATAAGCCCTAACAATTCCAATGATATTTTTTCTTGGTTCAAATGTTCCTAAAAAAAGGATAAAGTTAAAAGGCAACTTGTATTTGTCCTTTATTTCCAATAATTTTGGATCGTTTCTGTCAACTCTCATAAACTCATCCGAAATTCCATTATAAACAACCTCTATTTTTTGGGAATCAATTTTATAAAGATTCATTAAATCGTTTTTAGTTGACTGTGAAATCGCCAAAATCTTATCCGCTCGTTGACTCAATTTTTTAGGATTAATAAAAATATGCCAGAATTGTCTTTTGAGAGAAAAAGTTTCTGGGAAATATTCGAAAGAAAGATCATGCATTGTTAAAATTAGCTTACTTTTACCAGAAAGTGTTACAAAATTTAAATTAGGCATAAAAAAAATATCTATACCCCCCAGCAGTTTATCTATCTGGGGCCAATGAAAATACCAAATAAAAAAATTTAAGAGTTTATTGGGAAAATGAAATATTCTAACCTTTACATTTTTATATTTGCTTAGCCAATCAAGATTTAATTGGGAGCTTTTCCAAGAATTCAAAAAAAGGATATATTCATTATCCTTATCCTCTTTAAAAATTTTATCTAAAAGATTGATCGTATATTCCTCTACCCCAGTCCTCCTCCCCTCGGATAGACATCTTATGTCTATGCCTATTTTCATAATTATCGCATTGCATATAATGTTTAGTCTAGCATTATATCACACCAATTCTATTTAAGATAGTGCCTTATCAAAACTGCCCAAAATCCAAGAAAAATTCCACTCGCCACAAGTATTTCTATTAATTTTGTTAAAGATAATTTATAGTCGCTCACAATTGGATAACTGACCAAGGCCTTAAACCACTGGGGATTATTTTGTTGAGCATTTAACTCTATTATTTTATTATTAATTACTCTATCAATCGATTTGGTAATTTCCTGAGCTTGCTTTTTATCTGTAATCAAAAAGGTAACTCTTACCAATTGCGAGGACAATCTTTCCGCTTTTATTTTTTCAAAAAACGCTCCCTTCGCCTCATTAGCAATATCATTTTTTATCACCTCTGAACCCAACCATCTTACTAGCGTGTCAGCAAATCGTTCATCGGCTTGCAATCGATAAAATTCATCATAGCGATAATCAGAAGTATCTTTCTGATAACCGGTTCGAGTAACATTTAAATCTATTACAACTTTATATTTAGTTTTCATTGCCACTTGAGCAGCTAAACCCACTAATAAAACTACTGCCATAACAATGAAAAAAAATCGATAATTTTCCCTAAATATTTTTATATATTCTTTTAATTCCATAATTTAAATTAATTTTTAATTCTTAATTTTGAATCAATTTTTAATAATAAATTTTTAATGTTTCAATGTAATACATTTCTAAAATATTTCTAAACATCATTTAAAATTTTAGCCATTAAATCATTTAATATTGATTTAAAATTTGAAATTTGAAATTTTTCAATATATTACTTATCCTTCGGTGTTACCCAAAATTCAGTAAAATATTTTTTAATTAAAATTCTAGTTTGAGAATCTATCGCCGGCATCGCGCCTAAAGTCGGTGCAATTATCGGTATTAGCAACCACTGAAAAAACATATTCAAATATTTCCAACGAGAATATTTTTTAGGCCTCATTGGCATTAATATAAAACTAAGTGACATTGAAATAACCAACCCTAACATTGCCAAACTCATTAGTCCTCTGGTGACAAAAGGAAGATTATGCGCTAATACGCTTTCGTTAAATTCGCTCCCTCCAAAAATAAGTGGCATCCAACCCAAAAAAGCAAGAATGAAAGGGGCTGTCGCCCAAGAATGGTGCCCCTCAAGCATTTCAAAGGCTATTCCTAGCTTTCTAGTTAATTT
The DNA here is from genome assembly GCA_041662245.1 of Parcubacteria group bacterium. Taxonomy (GTDB): domain Bacteria; phylum Patescibacteriota; class Minisyncoccia; order Moranbacterales; family UBA9337; genus UBA9337. Next base: position 26,982 of record JBAZSW010000005.1, on the reverse strand, counting down.
TATAGTTTTATTTTTCCAAATAGACCGCATTATAATCGGAAAATTTTCTATACCATAAGCCCAACGACGTTTTTGAAAATATTGATTTTTAATTGTTTGCCAATAAGTCTTAGCTAATACCGCATCCAAAGAAATGGGCAAATAAATTGGAGTAACTTGATAGTCACCATTATAAAAAGAGAAGCATTTCCAATAAATAATAGAGTCTTCGCTAATCATATTTACTGGCCAAAAATCAACATTAACTAAAGTTGCAAAAGGCTCACTATGCGACGAGAAAGTAACCATTTCCCTTCTGGTACTCTGAAACATATGCCAAAAAGAAGAGCTGGTTACTATTACTCTTACAAAAGCATTAGTATCCCATAAATTATTATGATACATCGGGATGGGCTGATAAGATCTTTGCAATCTTTTGGGATCAATAATATAGTGATAAGTCAATGCCGCAAAGTACTCCTTATGGCAGACACTGTCACAATCAAAATTAGAAAAAATAACTTTTTCTAAATCAACATCTCTTTCTTCGAGATATCTTTTCAATTCTCTAGCCGCAAAAGTAGCATTGGAAGCTTTGCATTTCATTTCACCCTCAGCCACAATATGAGTAGTAACTAAAAAATCACGAAAAACACCCGTAAATTTATTTTTCAAATAATCTACCTTTTCCAATCTCTTTTCTTCTGATTCACGCTCCTCAGTGGCTAGAAGAATTATTATTTGTTTATTAGGAAAATTACTTTCTTTAATAGCTTTTATAGTTGGTTCAATGACGCTTGCAGGCTCTCCGGCAGTAGGCAACATCACAACATGAACAATTTTTCGCCAATCCCATATCTCACTTTTAAGATCTTTTAATTTGGAAATTTCCCTACACTCCATTTTCAAAAGTCGTATTTCTTTCTTTACTTTCCTCTTTTCCAAAAAAGTCATTTTTTCTTTGAGTACTTTTTTCAAATTATTAATTTTCTCTGTTAAAATCTCCACGTATTTTTCAGGATCTTCTACATTTTGACACCTTCCCCACCAATCAGTATTTTTTCCTCTGGATAATTTTTTATAAGCTGTAATTGAATAAGTGGATATAAAAATTGTTCGATGTATCCAATAGATATCAAACACGATAATAAAAACTGACACCCACAATGGAAATAAAAAGGATAAAACCGGCATACCGATCAAGGTTGACCAAGTTAAAATACCAGGTATTATCTCTAAAGTTCTTTGTATTTTTTTATCTTGTTCATCTTTTGGATAAGGACTGGGAAAATTAAACATAAAAAGATTTAATTAAAAATAATTAACCAAAATCAGAGATCCACTAGCAATGCTTATACCTAGCTGCACAATAAAAGTCGCTAAAGACAATATATGAGATAACATTCTTTCTTTTTTTGAAAAAAAATAAATAGCCAGACATAAATTAACTAAGGCAAAAAAATTTCCCACAACAGGGATAAGAAAAACCTGATTACTCTCGCCCATCAAGTCCACTCCTAAATAAACATTATAATGCAATATTATTAAGCTGTTTACACTTCTGACAAAATAAAATAAAGCTAAAAAATTAAGAATATTTATCAAAAAAGAACCACCAAACAAAGTTAGTAATAATTTATTTTTAAAAAATTGTTTGATATCATCCATTCTATTTCAATTATTTCTTTAAAACCGATACAATTTGTTTTATCTTGGGAACTTTACTAAAGTAGACGTCATGGGGTTCTTTAAATATATTTATCAAAAATCTGTCTAGCATATTTAATCGATAAGTCAATTCATCCCCCGTCAAAACCATAAATCTGATTTCTTTACCCACCTCTGCTTCTAAATGGTTTATCAAAGTCTTTAGCTTGGCTCTGCTTACATTATCTACCACCAAAAGAAGATCTAGCTTCCCTTTCCCGTAATTCATAAAAACACCCGTTGTCAAAACTAATTTTACATCACCAATTCTTTTCACATTGCTCAAGCTACTACATTGAGGAAAGATATCAGATTTTATGACCAAGCGCTCTAATTCTTGATAGAACGGAAAGTTAACATTAGTATGATAATATCTTTTTCCTTTTTTAGTTTTTTCTCTTACGAATTCTGCCTTTTTAAAAGCATTTAATTCTTTTCGAGCTTCCGTTGTATTCAAAATATTCTTATTAACAATATCTGAAAAAGAATATTCTTGACTATTATTTAAAATAAAGAAACGCATCATTCTGGCCCTTGATTTGGAACCAAACAATATCTCTAAAACTTGCATCGAAGACATATCTTATAGAATTAACTAATTAAAATCTAAAATCCTCCTCCAAGTTATAGTTTAATACCAAAAAGATAAAAAGTAAATATTGGTTAAAAAACTCATAAATTAAAAAATTAATAACAAAAAAATCTCCAACTAACTGATGAAGGTTAATTTGAGATGAAACAAACTATCCAATAATTTCGTACTGATAATAAAATCCTTCATTCTATGGGAATAAAATGTTATTAATCCATTTTCTCTAAAAATTTATCTTGATGAAAATCGATAAAATCATTTAACACTTCCTTCTGCTCAGGAGTTAAATTTAGCTTAGCTATTTCACTCTTTTCTAAACTAATCCATTCAATGTTTGATGAAGAATCCTTCACCTTAGCCTCTCCTGATATAGTTCCATAGAAATAAGAAACTTTCTTTATGAAACTATCTGAAATATTATAGAAATAAAGATTAAAATAATTACAATCTTCTACGTCACAACTTAGGCACTTTTTAATTTCCTTTTTTAAGGCGTCTCTTGGATTTTCATCATCATCAATGGCACAAAAAGGAATTAACCATTCTTCAATGGCCACTTCCTCTATATCCTTTTTTGGCAATATCAAATTATCATCTTTTGTTGTTTGTTCCTTCTCTCCCTTGCACTGCCTAACAAGAAGAATTTTATTCTCTTGATTAATTGCAATAAAGCCCGCTGTATTAACCAACTTAATCATATTATAATTAAATATTTAACAAAAAATTAAAAAAATATCATCAAAAATATTTCTAGCCTTCACTTCCAGATATAACCCTAAACTGTCATTATGTCTTGTTCTTTCTTTTCTCTTAACTCATCAACTTTTTTATTATATTCATTAACTGTTTCTTGCAGCCTTTCTTTTCCTCTAAATTTATCATCTTCCGCAATTTTTCCCGCTTTTTCCATCTCTTGCAACTCTTGCCAAATATCTTCACGGATATTTCGTATTGATATTCTCGCTTCCTCAGCTTTTTTGTTGAGAGTTTTTACTAATTCAATTCTTCGCTCTTCATTAAGAGCAGGAATATTAATTCGAATGACCTCTCCATCGTTATTGGGAGACAAATTTAAATCAGAAATTTTTATCGCTGCTTCAATATTAGTTAAACTATCTCTACTCCAAGGCTGGACAAGAAGAGTCCTTGGTTCTGGAACATTAATATTAGCTATTTGCTTAAGTGGAGTCTTCGTTCCATAATAATCAATCAATAAATCCTCTATAATTGAGGGATTGGCTCGACCTGTTCTTATTTTTGACATTTCTACCTTAAAATGCTCGATAGCACCATTCAAATCTGTTCTTTTGTCTTCTATTACTTTTTTATACATATATTTTTATTTAAAACTTCTTAAACCAGCATAAATTGTACTTACGTCACTCGGATCAAAAACAATTTCTGAAATTAATTTCCCAGTATTTAACTGATAGGTCGACCAATTTTTTCCTCCATCTACAGATTTATAAATCGCCTGAGCAGCACTATAAATAATTTCTTGAGAATTTTTTGGATTTATGGCAATTGATCTAATTGGAAAACCCTTGGAAGTATTCAAGACACTCACTTCTTCCAAACTATCCCCTGCATCATAACTTCTCAAAATTCCATTATCAGTTCCAACATATATCGCACCACTATCACTTTCACTTACAGCTAAAGAATAAACTTTTCCCATTTTCTTGTCTCCACTTTTGATATTGCTTCCTATAACTTTGAAATCACTACCATTATTATCCGAAACTAATACTTGAGATTCTTGGATTAAAAAATAAATATGACTATCTGATCCTCCTCCAAATAATATTTTTGTAACTGGACCACTAGCAGCAAAAAGGCTTCTCCAAGTTGCTCCTCCATCTACGGTCTTTAAAATAGCCCCTTTGGAAGTTCCCATATACAAAACCATTGGATTATTTTTATCCATAGCCAAAGAAATAATCACTGTTCCATCAGCTGGCTCTGTATAAATTTCATCCCATTTTTCACCGTAATCACTTGTTTTAAAAATCTTTCCTCTAGCACCCAAAACGCCCAAAGCATAAATATCGCTAGGCTTAAAATAATTTATCGCTATCCCATAAACTTTGTTAGCTGGAAATGTTAGTTTTTCCCAATTTTGAGCGCTATTCTCTGAAAAAACTATTCCCTTGTCTTTTGTCCCCAAATAAATCCTCTCATTGTCCACAGGATCAATCGCTATATCCAAAACATCTACTTTAGATATATTTTGTTTATCATTAACCTTATTTTTTAATTCCCAAAAAGTACCCGAATCCTTTGACACCAACATTCCTCCTGTTTCCCCCGAAGAGCTACTTCCACCGATAGAACACCCTGACAAAAAAACAGTTAGGGGAAAAACAGCAAAAAACAGTACGCGTTTCTTCATATTGTAAAATTTAAAAAAATTATTTTACCTTCATTTTCTCTTTAATTATATTACACTAATTAAAAAAAACCAAGGATTTCATTTCAGAAAATCACTCATACGAAAACCATACGAAAAAGGAGAAAGTATCAAAAAAATAATAAAAACAATTGTTACTAAGGTAATTCCTATTTTTTTCATTTTTTCACTTTTATCCAAAAAATAAACTAAAATTACAATAGAAAAGATTAAACTAACTAAATAATGATAGAGGAACATAGTTCTTGAAATAAAAATAAAGGGAAGCCAAGACACAAAAAAACCTGCCAAAAGAAAATTTAATTGCCGATCTTTTTTAAAAAAATTAGTTAATTGTTTTATCAGTCCCCACAAAACAGCTGCTGTTCCCGCCCACCACAAGAGCAGGTTTCCTGAAAAATAAATATGTCTATCATCTCTTTCCCAGTAGGAGACAGGTTTTATCATCAGTGGCCAAACATACCATCTGCTTTCATATTCGTGTCTCTGAGTAAGACGAGCATTGGCCCTATACATTTCAGTATTTAATTCAATAAATTTTTCAAATACATTAATATCTGGAATTTCTTTAGCGCTCCATTTATTTCCTTCCAAAGAATGTTGAAATTTTTTTGTCATATAGTCATCTCCCGTCCCAGTTTTTGACAAAATAGAAAAATGAACCACAAAGAAAATAAAATAAAAAAGGATTGGTATGAAAAATAAAAAAATCATTATCTTAAGCACTTTTAATTTCAACAGACCATTTTTTGAAAAAATTTCATTTACAATAATTAAAAATATAAATGTTAGACCAGTCCATTTAATGGAAAAAGCTCCTGCTCCCAAAATTCCTGCTCCCAATAAATACTTCCAATTTTTCTTTCTACGATAAATAAAATATAACAGCAAAGAACCAAAGCCAAAAAACAACAAAAAAGAATCCAAAAGAATAAACCTCGATTGGGTCAACAACGCATTCTCAAATATTAAAAATAAACCCAAAATAGTTGCTCCCCAAAGAGAAAAGCCTATTTCTATAGCTAGTAAAAATAAGATTATTGGCAAAAATGTCCCTGCCAAAGAGGGTAAAAAACGTAGAAACAAATAATTATTATTTAAATAGCTATTTCCTACAATGGAAAAATTATCATGCAACTGCAGATCAAATAATTTTCCAAAGCCAGCAATAATTAGTTTTCCTAATGGTGGATGAATATCAAAGAAATATTCTCCATTATAATAAGAAGCTATGAATTTACCAAAAAATACCTCATCAAAAACCACTTCTCTGGGATAACCAAAGAATAAAAAATGAACAATCAAACTTGTCATCAAAAGTCCACTTATTATTAATTTGCGTTTATCTATTCTCATATTCATTATTTTAACATAAAACTTATTCATCTGCCTCTCCATTACACACAAAGATTTAAAAAGATGAACACGAAACAGCCGTAAGGTGAATCTTCTAATACATGGGGTTGACTTTTATTTTGAAAAAGTTATAATTTCATAGTACTGAATATTTAGATAAAACGCTTAGCCATATAGTAAAAAAATAAACAAACCCATTCTTGGGAAAATTTTTATTTTTTAAAATATGCACCCTATTTCAGTTTCAGTTGATGAATTTGGCGATTAATGATAATCTAGTCGATTAAATAAAAACAATCCAAAAAACTATATGCGCCGTTAGCTCAGTTGGTAGAGCAACAGCCTTTTAAGCTGATGGTCGAGGGTTCGAATCCCCCACGGCGCACATATAACAGTATCAACAACCATTTAAAACCACTATCCAATTAAGGATAGTGTTTTTTGAAGTTCAGTTGGGAGAGCTGAAAGTGATTTAGCTTTCAGGGCTTTTATCTGTGATTAGTGAGGAGTTCGAATCCCCCACGGCGCACATATAACATTATCTACAACCATTTAAAACCACTATCCAATTAAGGATAGTGTTTTTATTTTAACCACTATATTATTTAAAATATTTTTCTTTATATTTTAAGAAACCCTTGATTTCCACAATTTTATATGCTACTATTTTTAGGTAGTATTAAACAGAAGTCTATAGAGTGGCGATCATAGTTCAGTGGTAGAACATCGGTTTGTGGTACCGAGTATCAGGGTCCGATTCCCTGTGATCGCCCCTGTGTAGAGTTCAAATTAAATTATTTACTGTAAAATTGCTCTTGTGGTGAAATGGATATCACACTTGGCTTCGGACCAAGCATTTCAGGTTCGAGTCCTGACAAGAGCACTTGCTAAAAAACTTTATAAAAAAATAGCAAAAAAACACCATCGCTGTGGTGCTTTTTTGTTTATAAAATATTTCATACACTCCAACAATGCAGAGTCCACATCAAAAACAGTATTTCTTAGTTTAAAAAAATAGTTTTGATAGCACTATATAAAATATTTTTTTATTTTTTAACGCCAAAAATATCTCGAACTTCCACGACATCATCTTCAGAATACGCAGCGTCCCGCTCCTTCACTTTTTCAATTATCGCATTAAATTCATTTAAATTAAAATCAACCTCTCCTTTTTTCACTTCCAGTAAATAAGTTTTTTTTCTTTCTTCACTCCAAGAAGAAAAATAAATATATCTATAAATTAAAAATCCGCTGAAGGAAGCTATGCCAACAAAAAAAATCATGAACAATATCTCCGAGTGATTTAGAAAAAATTCAAAAACAGAATTTTTTATTTTATTAATATCAAAATCTTCTTTGCTAAATTTTAATTTAAATTTTTTATTTTCCATTATCATTTTCTAAAGAATAAAATATTACATCTAAATCAGAACTTAAAACTAATTTTTCCTTTTCTGCTTCTGGCAATGTAACATCACTACTTCCACCACTACCCATCAAACTAATTCCTCCACTTGAAATATCATTTTTATTATTCTTATCTTCTATAGTTATTTTTTTAGAAGAAATATTGAAAGAAACTACACTATTATAATATTTTATATTATTCAACTTATTTACAAACTTAACTAGACTATTGTAATCACCCACTAAACTAATTTTTATCATAAAATAACTTTTTGTAGGCAATTCTTTTAATAATTCATTCTCTTTTGCATCTATCTTATTCTTATTTTCTTCTATTATTTCCTGATTATCTTCATTTACTGAGATACTCACGTTATTTCCCGTTTCTTGAGCAATCGCTTCTAACTCTTTAACCAAACCAACAATATTATCTTTTGAAAATATAACGTCTAAATTTCCTTTTTCGCTGTCTACTTTACTAAAATTATCCCTCAATAATGAAATTTTACTCAATTTTTCATCATTAGTTTTCATATCAATAAGCCTCATTTGGACGAGATCAAAATTACCCTCTAGGGACTTTATGGAGGGAATAATAATAAAAAATAAAAAACAAAACCAAATCACAAAAAGAATTCCGATAATTATATATATTTTATATTTTATTAAAAATTTATTATTTTTTTTCATAATTGTTTAGACATTCTTTGTTAATATCAAGCTTTAATTCAAATTCGATATTCTCTCTTAAAACAATATCATTTAAAGGAATAACTACATTTTTAAAACATTCATTTTTTTGCATATCCTCTTTCATTTTTATTAAAATATCCCTATTCTGCGCCACTCCTTTCAATAGCAAGTTGTACCCGCTTCCATCTATGGAAGTCAATGTAATCTCCGAAGGAAGGACCTGGGCTAATTTATCCAAAACTGGCGCCCATGCGACGCTAAATTTCTGAATTTTGCTTATGGAATATGTTTTCGCTCTCACATCCTTCAATCCATTTTCGTATTTTTTTATCTCAACATAATCCCCCTTTGCTCCATTTGAAGAAATTTGTTTATTCACACTATCCAAACGAAAACTAGCAATAGCATCTACTCCCTTTACTACGCCAAAAAACAAAACTGTAATAAGAATTATCATAATCTCTTGCAAAATTACGAACTTTAATATTTTTTTATTTTTTATCTTTTTTTCCTTACTTTTTGGTAAAAGATTTAATCTTATTTTCATAATAAATCAAAATATACAAATAAAAAATATCTCTATTTATTTCCCAATGCCAAACCAATTGCCGTGGCGTATTTTATAGCTTTATCTTTTTCAATTATTGGGATATCCTTAACGCTAGATGACATTCCTTCTCTTACATCTCCCTGAATAACTTCAATTTCTAAATTCCTTGATAGATAAGGAATCAATCCTTTAGCTTGTGACATTTTTCCACAAATAATGACTCTATCAATAGAAGCTGAATATTTTAAACCATCCAAATAAAAACTTATAGTTTTTTTGGTTTCATTTACTAATCCATCCAAAATTGGCTTTATGGCTTCAAATAACGCATCGTCTTCAAAAAATGATCCAATGCCATCCTTCTCTTCAATTTCTTTAGCTTTTTCATCTGAAATATTAAATTTTTTCGCTATTGCGCCTATGATGTTCTTTTCTGAAATTGGAATACTTGAAGCAAAACAAGGAATGTTCTGAATAGCAAAAATAAAACTTGTTTTATTTTTATCCACACTTATTATCAAAGATGTTTTTAAAGCGCTATGCTCACTTAACAAACTTCTAGTTAGAGCCGTTGTTTCAGATTCAATACCAATAACTTCCAAGCCAAATTCTTCCAGTATATCTAAATATTGATCAGCTATTCTCTTGGCAGCTGCTAAAACCAAAACTTTTACTTCCCCATTTTCATCATTAGCAAAAATATCTCCCACTAATTGCCAATCATAATAAACCTGATCAAGAGAAAGGGGAATATTAGCTTCTATTTCCCATTTTATAGCTTCGTTAAGCTCCTTTTCGCTCATGGAAGGCATAGAAATCAATCGTAAGAAAGACTTTGATTCAGAAAGTGCTAATCTAACTTTTTTTGTTTTTATTTTTTTGGGCCTAGCTCCTTTTATCAATTTATCCAATACTTTAAAAAATTCATCTTTATTTATAATTTCTCCATCCACAATCACTCCCTCAGGAATAGACACCGAATTGAAACTTTTAATTTTATTATCTTCAATTCTAACAATTCTAAGCTTATCATCCTCAATGCTTAGGCCTAGGGCATCATCTTTAAAATCAATTATTTTTTTATTTAAAAATATCATTCTTATTATTTGTTTTATTTTTATTTTTTATGTCTGTAAACAATTGCAAAAAACTTTTTTCAAAACATCTACAACTCTTCCCAAGAATCAATTGCATAGTCTGTCCCCGTTGGAAAATAAGGTGGTGGAAAATACAATAAATTGTTATCAAAAATAAGATTTCTATTAGTATAGCCAGTGCCATCCGTATAAGCAAAACCATACCTTAATTTAGTCGCGATTGATCCATTGACGGTAATAGTATCTTTATCATAGGCTGAACTAAACCAATCCCTTCCTACTCTTCCGCTCTGAGCTAATAATGCCCCATCAATTCTCAAAAAGTTATTGCTATCTCTAGTTACTTCAATATCTTTTTGCGCTACTAAACCAATAATATCACTTCCATCATAATTAGTATACCTTATATCTTTTTTTATGAAAACATCTCTATCTCCTCCTCCTGCCAAATCAGCAGCCACAATAGTTATTTTTTTTCCACTAATAGTTCCCTCTACCCAAACATTATCTTCTACAAAAATTATTCCATCATCGGGAATTGAGTAGCTTACATAAGGGGCTTCACTGCTAATTTCATCCGTCGTAGAATTATAATTAGTTACCCGATAAACACGCATTGTATCATCAGTGCGTAAAATAATGTGCCTGCCATAACCAGAATTATTAAAGTATCTACCATTGGCAGAAGAAATAGTGTCACTAGCACAGTACGTTCCCACATTAGTACATCCTGCTTCACTTTTCATATCGGCCATATCAGATAATACTCCGTTAAAATCTTTAACGGGAACCGGAAATTCTCTCCCAGCTATAAAAACATCTGTACGACTAGGAACAGCACTTGGGGGAAGCGGATCCACAGGAGCATCATGGGTATGTACGCCAAACTCATCTCCTCCACTGTGGTCTGGATCATTATATTTAGCGACACCACTACTAACTATGTTATGCGCTATCGCATCAAATCTAACACCTCCATTAGAATGAATAGGACCATAAACTTCTGTTCCTGATCCAAAACGAATATCAGAATCGCATAGCACCGAAAATTCACTCCAAGATGGTTGTCTGAAACGCACCTTAACTGTTCTTCTCATATTAGGATTTTTATAAGTCCAACCTGTAACAGTAGCAATAACAATAGTGGAATTGGACTGGGGTGGAATAACTTCTATACTATAAGTGCCTACTCCATTAAAATCATCTTCATAAGCAGTGCTAACTCCATAAGCAGTACCCAAATTCCAAAACTGTCTAATTTGCTTTTTGGTTAAACCTGCTACTTGGTGAGCTAAATACCATCTATAGAAATAAACACCTGCTTCAGCTACTTGAAGAGCTTCCTCTTTTGATTCTCTATTTATGCCATATTGAATATTGCTCACTACAACTCGTAAAGAGGCTGTCAAAAATATAGAAATTATTGAAATTATTATCAAAGTATAAGCTAAAACTGAGCCCTGTTTAGTTGATAAATATTTTATTTTTTTCTCAAAAGTATTCATAAAAAATTATTTTATAGCATCATGATCACTTAAATTCCGCATTGAAGCGTAAGATTCTATGGTCAGATTACCTTCTTTACGATAAATTACAAGATTTATCTTGACCATCCTAACAGTATTTATAGCACCAACCGGTGCACTAATTGCATTATTGCTCCCATCATAATAATAAAATAAAGGCTGAGATGAAGTATTGACCACATTATTAATTACAACCTTTGAAGTGTCATCTCCAGAAGGATAAGTCGGAGGAAAACCACTGGGATTACTTATTCCCACCATCAAACTAGTTCCATTTAAATAATAATGAATTTTTTCAGTAACATTGTCCTTGTCTATATCACTATAAATCTTCAAGTCAAAACTATTTGCGCTTGTCACCGCATAGCTGCCATTATCTGCCTCGCTCACCCTCCTTAGAACATTGACTAAATCGCTTACTCCTTTATTAGCGGCCACAGATGAGTCATTGGTATGCATAACAAAATTATAGTTCTGCCAAGATTTTAAGAAAAGTTGACTTACGCCAATCATTACCAATGAAAATATCCCCATAGTAATTATTAATTCCACAATAGTCATTCCCTTCTTATATTTTCTTCTAAAATTACAGACCATCACTTTTTTTAAAATTATTCTACCACTAAAGTTATATCCTTGGTGGTAAATTTATTTACAATTACATTGTCACTACCACTTGTATAACCGGTAGCGGTCACCGAAATATCGTAAGTTTCTCCATTTTGAAGAGGCGACGCAATGGTTTCTGGAAAATAAACATATCCATATTTATCGGTTACAAGAGTAACGTCATAGCTCAGCGTGGTATTTTTTAATTCCACTGACGCTCCTACAATTACTGACCCCGTATTGGAATCTTTTACATTTATATAAGCAGAATCAATATTCTTATCCATAAATATCATATTAGTACTAAGGCTTGTGCCCGGAACAAGATTTATAGTACTGGAATTTAAATCATCTCCCACACTAACCTTTCTGAACTCATAGTCCCCACTGGAAAAAGAAAAGTTTTTTAAAACATATTTACCTGCACTAGCACTTCCTATTGAGAATTCACTGTCACTACCCGTATCTACAGTTTGATCAAAAGCATAAATCCCCGGGTCAGTTGTTCCATCATCCAATCTTCTTCCTCCTGTTAAATCAAAAGAAACATCCGGCAAATCTTCTCCAAAAGAATTTTTTGATTTTATCACTAAGTTTGAAAGTAAATCAATTATCATTGTCTTTTGATTCATGGCCCCCTCTATGATATTGCTATGAGCATCATAAGGTATAAATCCAGCTGTCGCTGGCGAATACGTAACAGCTGTTTCATATCCGGATTTGCTCATTGTAATTTGATAATCTTGATTAATATCTCCCGGAACTCCTTGCAAAAGGAGATTGCCATTTGAACTAGTATGCGTCGTGTAATTAACTGTTGGAGAAATCTGATTATTATAAATATTAACTGTTACGTTAGGAACAGGGTTACCTGCATAATCAATTGAATTGATAGAAAAAGTTCCTCCTCCCACACTATTCTCTACTCCAGGAGGCACGAATCTAGAACTGAGAGTAGCTCGCTCGCTTTCACCACCATCACCCCAAGAAACCACCACTTCAGCAATCTTATAATCATTAGAAACATTATCAAAAGGCGAACCATCAAAAATACCATCTGCTGGGTCATCATAAAAACGAACATCTGTAGTTACTCGAAATATCTTACCTCCTACTGTGATATTTTCATCAGGATCGATAGGACCGTTAGGAATACCCCCTATTGTAGCGACACTATCATAAGCCAAATTTCGAAGCATTTCCATTCTTTCATTAGCTAAAGAGGTGGCAATAATTTTATTTTTAGAACCAATTATATATTTCGAACCTACGCTAAAAACCGAATAAAAAGATATCGTTATTATCGAAAAAACAAAAATCAAAACCAAAGCCTCTACGATAGAAACTCCTTTTTTGAAATATTTATTTTTATTTTTTATTTTTTGGTTCAATTTCATTCTCCTCCTTTAAAAAAGAAAACTTTCAAATTAATTCTACACTAAATTAGTAAAAAAGGAAATACTTTTATGCAAAAAAATTAAAAAGTACCAGCTTTCAAACTGGTACTTTTTTAATCAACAGTTTTATCTTAAAGTTTCCTTTATTTTTTGAGATAACTCACTCGGAGTGATATGAGTTTTCATAAAGAAAGCAACTATGCCCATTGCTTCTATTTTTCTTTTTGTTTCATCATCTACTGAAGCCGATAAAGCTATAATAGGAACATTTTTAGTTTTCTCTTCTAATTTTAATTTGGCAATTATTTCTTCCCCACTCATGGCAGGCATCACCATATCCACTAAAATTAAATCAAACTCATTTTCAATTGCCTCTTTGATTCCCCAAGCGCCATTCTTGGCAAACGTCATAGTATATCCTTCTTGAGTTAATTTTTTACCAAACATATCAATAAAAACATCTTCGTCTTCTATCATTAATATCTTTTTGTTTTCTGTTCGATTCATAAAATCAAAATTATAAAAATTAAGTCTTATTCATTTAATTGATTATACACTATTTTTGCACCGAGAATCAAATAGGGAGAAGTTATAAAGTTTTTAAAGTAGTATTATAGTCATCAAGTCAAAAGTCATTAGCTATCAAAGTTGAAATGTATTTCGATGGCTGATTACAGATGAATTATTTTTTTGTTTCAATACTCAATTGTTTTAATGTTCTAATATTTGCCTCTTTAAGTAATTTAACATCCACTTCACTAGGGCTATCCATCATCAAATCTCTACCTCGTCCATCTTTAGGAAAAGCATAAATATCTCGGATAGAATCCAAATCTTGAAAAACCATCAAGATCCTATCAATACCAGGGGCATTTCCTCCGTGAGGTGGCGCACCATATTGAAAAGCGCGAATCAAAGCTCCAAAGCGAGCATCTACCTGCTCTTTAGTGTAACCCGCAATAGCAAAAGCCTTGTACATTATTTCAGGATTATGATTTCGAATTGCCCCGCTAGAAGCCTCAAAGCCATTTAAAACTAAATCGTATTGATAGGCTAATATCTCTAGGGGATTTTTTTCCTCCAAAGATTTTAATCCTCCTTGAGGCATTGAAAAAGGATTATGCTCGAAATCAATCTTTCTTGAATCTAATTCTGAATAGGAATACATTGGAAAATCCACAATCCAACACCACGCTGCCTTTGTATTATCCTTGAGTCCCAATTTCAAAGCACATTCATTTCTAACTGCACCCAAACTAACACATACAATTTTCCAAGTATCTGCTCCAAAGAAAATTATGTCACCCACCTTAGCCCCCACCTCATTTACAATTTTATCTGCCAAATCCTGACCTAAAAATTTAACAATCGGGGATTGCAATTCTCCGCCTTCTTTAACAATAATATAAGCTAAACCCTTAGCCTCTTTGCTAATAGCTAACTGAGTTAATTCATCAATCTCTTTTCTGCTTAATTTTGCTCCACCTTCTACTTTCATTGCATGAACCACCCCACCATTTTTTATTTCTCCAGCAAAAACAGAGAAGCCACAGTCTCGCACCATTTCGGTAATCGGTTTAATTTCTAAACCAAATCTCAAATCTGGCTTATCGCTTCCGTATCTAGTCATTGCCTCTCTCCATGGAAGTTGGATAAATCTTTTATTTTTGTCAAAATTAATTATTTTTTTATTAGAAAATTTTTCAGTTAATTCAATCATCAAAGGCTCCATAATAGCAAAAATTTCTTCTTGAGTAACAAAACTCATTTCCATATCCAATTGATAAAATTCTCCATAATGCCTATCCATTCGAGGATCCTCGTCTCTAAAACAAGGCGCTATTTGAAAATATTTATCAATGCCTCCTACCATCAAAAGTTGCTTAAACTGTTGGGGAGCTTGGGGAAGGGCATAAAATTTACCCGGATGCAATCTAGAAGGAATCAAAAAATCTCTTGCTCCTTCTGGAGAAGAATTAGCTAAAATTGGAGTCTGTATTTCAATAAATCCTAAATTGTGAAAATAATCTCGCATGTATTGGATATATTTATCTTTTAACTCCAATAATTTTTGTAATTCTGGCCTTCTTAAATCTACAAATCGATATTGTAATCTCAAATTCTCATTAGCCTCCTCCGCTTTTTCTTCATCAATTTCAAAAGGGGGAGTTTTGGATTTATTAAGAATTTCTAATTCATTTACTCCTACCTCCACTTCTCCGGTTGCCAATTTCAAATTAAGCATATCCGCTGGTCGAGCCAAGACATTTCCGACTACTTTAATTACCCATTCACTCCTAAGTTTGTCCGCCTCTTGCCAAGCTTCATTATTAATAGCTGGATCAAATTTTATTTGGGTTAATCCATAACGATCTCGTAAATCAATAAAAATTATCCCACCATGATCCCTTCTTCTATGCACCCAACCGACCAAAGTCACTCTCTCATCTACATTTTTTTTATTTAATTCTCCACAGGTATGTGTTCTCATATTTACAATTTTATTATATTTGTAGCAATTGATTTATAACGTATATTACTAAAATACATTATGCCTTGAATTCTTATTTTTATCAAGAGTATTCGGCTTTTCCAATATATAGATTGAGTTACAACCAAATTTTGAACCAAAAATATCGAACAATAAAAAATAAAAAGGTCATCCAAAAAAGACGACCCAAAAATATTATTTCAGAAATAAAATCGTCCATTAATCTATTGACTTTAGACAATTGGCAATTCCATAATGAATTTTGTTCCTTTGCCTTCTCCATCTGACTCTATCCACACTTTTCCTTTATTGCCATTTACTATCATTTTTACTACATAGAGCCCCAAGCCTGTCCCTCCGGCATTTAATCTTTTGACGTCTTTGCCTCGAGAAAATTTAGAGAAAAGATGGGGTATTTCAGTACTAGGAATACCTATTCCTGTATCAGAAACTATAATTCTAACATGACGACTATCCACACAGTTATTATTGTTTTCGTTACAAATTTTAACCGTTAAACTTACTCCTCCTTTTTTGGTGTATTTTATAGCATTATCTACTAAGTTGGTAATAGCTTCTCTTATCTTTGCGATATCTACTGAAATTTTCGGAAGTAATTTATCTGCTTTTTTATAATCCAAATAAAGACCCTTGTTCTTTGATTTTATGAATAAATTATCCACCACTTCTTGGCAGACATTTTCTATCTGACAATCTTCAAAAGCAAAGACTACTCGACCTGATTCTAAACGAGAAACATTTAGCAAATCATTTACGAAAGCAATTTGTTGTTCGTTGGCATTATATATTTTTTGTAATATCTCTTTTTGATCAGGAGTCAATTCTCCATATGAATTTTCAAAAAGAAGCATCGTATATCCTTTCACAGTTGTTGGTGGACCTTGTAATTGATGAGCCACGATTGAAACAAATTCACTTTTGGCAGTATCCAGTTCCTTGAGCTTGGCATTTGCCACCGCCAAATGATCGGAAATTTTCTGAAGTTGATCTTTCCTTTCTCCGATCTCATAGTTAGCCACTTCCAAAGCATCTTTTTGTGCCACCTCTCTTTTTATGCTTTTAATTAGCACATATCCAAAAACGGTTATTAAAAACAAGGCTATTCCATTTAAAATTTTATTGGTAGAGTTTTGGATAAAAGCGAATTGAGAAGCTACTAACACGATGAGTCCCACTATTAAAGCCTGTGCTCCGACCATCTTTATATCAAACGCCCTATATTTTACAATTAAATAAGCCAACATCCCCATAAAAAATGTCATACCAAAAAGACCATACTGTTCTATTTCAAAACTAACAACATCTGTAATAAAACCTGCTCCTACTAGATAACTATTCAAAAAACCTGTGGCGAAAAAAGACATCAAAAAAAATTCTACCCCGATTGTAAGTAATATTATTTGTCTTTTCGAATTATTTTTAGCTTCTATACAATTCGAAAATGCTAGAAAAATTATCCACAAAGCTATAAAAAAACCAACTAAATAATAATATCCAGTAAAATAAGCGCCTTCAGTCGCCTGACAATTTGCAATATCAAAATTTATCAGATTAAAACTAGTAGGGGTCATTAATACAGCAGGAAGGAGCACTAGTCCCAGTATAATTTTTTTTCTTAACCGGACATCTTTTCTCTCAATAAAAGCATAAACAAAGTATAAACTTAATATAAATAATAAAACATTCAAAATTCCAAGCAATGACCAAGCAAACATTATTAATCGACTATCGTAATAGTTCCAAATAGCTAGGTCAAAAGAAGCCCATAAAGAAAAAGTAATCGCTATTCCCAACAAAAGCCTATTAACCAAAGCACTCGTATCTTTCAAAAAAACAAATATCCCTATAGATAGAGCGATAAAAATCGTAGGAATGTGCGAATAATAAACAAACCTCAAAAAATCTTGATTCTGATGTATAAAAGAGTAACAAGTTTCAACTTGTGTAACTAAATTAAAATTCATTTTATTTATAAAACTATTTTTTTATTTTATTTTTTCGATAGATTTTGGATAATACCTCCAAAACAAATCATTTTCTCTCTTTGATGGATAAATTTTTACTACCAGTGGTTTTATTCCAAAAATATTATACACTTTTTTAAAATTTGGAATAACTAAATTATCAGTAAAATCTTTTTCATTTTTGTTTTCTAAATAATTCTCAAACAAAACTCCATAACAAATAAAAAGTGAAAAGAATTTTTCATAAAATAGCTTTGGATCTCCTCCATTTTTTTTAATCCACAAAGATTCATCAACAATAGATTTTTCAAATCCCTCTGATATGTTACAAAATAAATTATGATGAAACTTTATAAAATTGTCTCCCCATAAAGTTTTCATATCGGATAATCTCTTGCCTTCAGAATAATCCAAATCAACTACCTTCTTTGCACTGAGTCTTTTCCCATTCTTTTTTCCTAATCCATCGCAAAAAAACATTTTGCCCAAATAATATTTATCTTGATTCTCGGATCTGAATTTATCACTCAAATATTCTAAACAAATTGGTTTTAAATCTATTTTTTTCGACAATTTCAAATACTTAATAAATTCATTATTCGGACTAGCGACATGTCTCGCCAAAATAGCTTTTGGGCTATTTAACATAATTTCTGGAATACCCTTATCTAGAAACTTCTTTACTTTTTTCTTAAGCTCTTTATCATTCCAGCGTCGCCAAATTTCTTCTTTGGCCACCTCGAGCGGCGTGTAAATATCTTCTACCCTAAAATCTTCACCCTTTTCTTTCCCCAAGTCGGACATAAATAAATAATTTAAACAATTAAATAAATAATTTAAGATATCCTTCTTTGTCTTCATTGTAACATACATTTCAACAAAAAAGGAGGTGCGGTAAAACTTTCTTTATTAAAATATTACGGGCCTTATTATAAATTCTGTAATTAAACCATTTCTAATTAACCAATAACCAATACTAATTAGGATACTTAAAAACAAAACACCGCAAATTTTAAAATCTAAATGTTTTTTATTGCCATCTTTGATATAAGTAGTCGCAACAAAAGGATCTTCGAAGATAGAAAGCATAATAAGCGCAAAAAAATTACCCCAAAAAGGAATCTTTATAACCTTCAGAAGCAGAAAAAATGCTTTCATCGGAATATAAGTGCCTATGACTAATATAAATTTTAAAGGAGTTTTATTATTTTTCCAGTCTTTAAATTTATTTTTATATTCCAATTCTTTTTCTGAAAAACCTTTCAGTGAATTCCAAACAACAAATTTCGCATCTTTATTTCTAAAATATATAAACAGTCCTATGTTTATCAAAACTGCCACAATAGCCATTCCTATAACACCACGAAATCCCCACAATAATTCGACTGCAATCCAAATTGGGTTATCAAACACCCAACTTAATCCTCTATAGAAACCAGCTC
This sequence comes from Parcubacteria group bacterium, assembly GCA_041662245.1. Lineage (GTDB taxonomy): Bacteria > Patescibacteriota > Minisyncoccia > Moranbacterales > UBA9337 > UBA9337. The sequence continues at coordinate 7,741 of JBAZSW010000005.1, read as the reverse complement.
CAAGAATAATGTTTCTTTGTTTTTCAAAAATGAGAGCACCAATCAATACTAATATTACTATTGCTATTATTTTTTTGGTTCCATAATCATCTAAACTGTTCACAATTTCCATTGAATTTTTCCATAATTACCAAATTAGGCGTTGAAGCTCAACTTGAAATTATATCACCAAAAAACTCTTTTGTCAATAGCCCGAATTTCAAAAAATTATTTAACTACTGGCAAATCACCCTTATCGTTAGCTTCATCTTCTGGCACTACCTGAGATGAAATAACGTCTTGAGTAGTTTGAGTCATTGATTCTTCTTCGCCCTCCGCTTCATCACTACTGGCATCATTGCCCTCAGCATTATCTTGGGCATTATTGAAACATTCCGCATCACCCTCCTCACAGACAGCATCTTCTTCCATTGGATTTTCTAACGAATATTTAATCGGATCAGTACACTCTTCTGAACCCAGCTCCTCCTTATTGGTTTCATCACATAATATAAAGTGACATTCAGGCTCATTATTTTCACAAGCCAATGCTTCACAATTTTCATCCGTAGGATCGCAATCGGGAATTAGGCTAGCATTTCTTTTTATAAGTTTGTAATACCAAATATCATTCTCCGCGTCACCGGTACATTTTTCTCCATCTACATCACTAGCAGGGTCACATTTCCAGACAAAACAAGTTTCCGTATAAGGATCGCAATCCATCTGTGCCTGAATCATATAATCTTTTTTGATTATATAACGATAAAAAGTCAAAGCAAAAGAGGATACTAATAAAAGTCCGATTACCAACCAAAATATTTTTGTTTTTATATCCATATTGTATAATTTTTCTGTAACTGAAAATTATCAAGATATGTTTTGTAAACTTATTTTAGTCCTCCTTTTTTAAATTAATTTATTATACCACATTCATTCATTTTCATGCAAACAAAAAAATAAAAAATGAGCAGAAAATTTTGCCCATTGTTTTTATTGATTATATGTATAATTTTTATTAAAATTTTGCAGAAACAAGCTTCTCTAATTTAAGCACTCTTTTTTCCATCTTTTCAAATTCATCATAGCTAACTTTTTGTCTTAAATCATACTTAATATCTGAAACATCACTCTTTACTATATCTAAATCTGATTGCATATTATCCAAACGATTATCGATACTGTCTAAGCGATTATTTATACTGAGATGTTGTTCAGCTATAACGGCGACATTATCATCAATGCTTTCGAGCATAATCAAAACTTCATCCGCCTTATATATTTTTTCTATATTTTTCTTAATATTCTTTTTCATATGTACCATTTTAACATTAATATATCTTTTGTCAAAACTGACTTATTCCACCATTTTTTCAATCCCGCTAACCACCGCATCTATCAAAAACTGTGCTGTAGAAGCCCCCGCTGCTACCCCAATTTTATTTGCTCCCACAAACCAATCCTTTTTTAATTCATCGGCTATTTCAATATGATAAGTCTGTGCGCCAGAAGCTAAGCTAATTTCCGCTAATTTATTAGTATTACTGGATGATTTTCCCCCCACCACGATCATTACATCCACTTTTTTGGCTAAATCTTTTATTTCTGTTTGCTTAGTAGTGCTATCGAGGCAAATAGTATTTTCTATTACTATTTTCTTTAATCCCCGATCCAAAAGCGCCAAAACAACTTCCTTTAGAAAAGTAAGTTTGTAAGTAGTTTGACTCATTACTCCTACAATACTTTTTTCAAAATTAATATCTTTAATTTGATTAATATCATTTACAATTTTAGCTGAATTTTCTGTCAAAGAATTAATTCCAACTATTTCAGCATGATTCTTATCTCCACAAATTAAAATATTATAATCCTTTTTATAAAAATCGTTTGCAACTATTCTAGCCTTATTTACAAATGGACAGGTGGCATCAATAATTTCGATACCTTTTGACCGAGCCTCGTTGATAATCTTAATTGAAGCTCCGTGACTTCTGATAACCATGGTTCCATCATTGGGAATATCATCTAAGTTTTCTACGGTTTTTAGTCCTTTTTTTGTCAAAGTTTCAATCACTTGATTATTGTGTACTAACTCTCCGATGACATAAATTTCTCTTCCTTCCTTCAATAAATCATCTACCATATCAACAGCTCTTTTTACTCCAAAACAAAAACCTGCATTTTTGGCTACAATTACTTTTTTATTCTGCATATTTAAAAATAAATTAATTATCAAACTCATTTGCATTAATTCACAACACATAACTACTAAGCTAGACAAATAGAGGTTTTAGAGAGATTAATTTAAATAAGTTACTAGTATTTACCAGTATATACGATAATTAAAAATAAAACGAGAGTATGGCCTCTTTCTTGGCAAATTAAAAACAACCCCATCTTGAGTTGTTTTTATACAAAAGAATTTTTTTAAATTAGCTTAAAAATTTCTTTTTATATTCTTCTTGCGCTTCCCTGATATTTTTATAAGCTTCCTCCGGTCCCAAAAATCTTCCCACTTTTACGCTATCTTTACCAGTCTGGGGAATTTTATAAATTTCCATAAAAGTCTTTAGATCTTTTCTTTCATAGGGAGTAAGTTCATCCACGTGAACGACATGCTCATAACGAGGATCTTTGGCATTAACACAAATTATTTTATGATCTACTTCTCCATTATCCTCCATCTCCATCATTCCCACTACTCTTCCTTTTACTAAAGCTCCTGGAATTATCGGCATTGAGCTAAATACTACAGCATCCAGCGGATCTTCATCTCCTGTGTTCCAAGTATTGGGCACATCACAATAATTTACCGGATAGAAAGTCGGTCCATAAAGAACTCTGTCTAATTCCAACACTCCATATTCTTTGTTGTACTCATACTTATTCATGTCCCCTTTTTGAATTTCCACTATTAAATTTAAAACTTCCGGAGCTTTATCCTGAGGAATACTATGAAAATGAGAAGCCACGTGATTTTCTACCATATTGATTTTATTATTAATTATTTAATTATTTTACACCCATCATCTTAGCATACTTAATTTTATTTTTCAAATCCTCTACGAATTACGAACTTATACCTGCTCGCAGTTGCTATAGCGTTGCAGACGGGCGAAATTACGAATGGGCAATAGTTTTTAAAGTTCTTAAGATTTTTAAAGTTAGCGCAAACTAGCACACCATCGTATTGTTAGAATTTTTCAATACCAGAATTCGTAAATTCGTACTAATTCGTAATTCGTAGCAACACTAAAATATTTCCGCTATTTTCTTGGCTACTCTTTTATCTAGAGCATTGGGAATAATTTTATTAGCTGTTGGTTTTTTTACTAGTCCCGCCAAAACTTGAGCTGCTTTTAGTTTATGTTCGGTAGTTATCAATCTCACTCTTTTGCCTAAAGCCCCCAAAAAAATTCCTGGAAAAACCAAAACATTATTAAGCTGATTAGGGTATCGAGAGCTTCCCGTAGCCACAATTTTAGCCCCACCCTGTTTAGCTAACTCAGGCATAATCTCCGGCACAGGATTGGCCATGGCAAATACTATAGCGTTTTTATTCATCTTAGAAATATCTACATTATTTACCAAATTGGGTGCCGAAACTCCAATGAAAACATCTGCCCCACAAAGAGCATCTCGGATAGTCCCCATTAAATTTTGAGGATTAGTAATTTTGGCAATTTCCATTTTGGAATCATTTAGTCCGCCATCTCTTTCTTTAAAAATAATTCCTTGGCTGTCCACCATTATGATATTTTTAGCGCCATAGGCAATGAGCAACTTGGCAATCGCCACTCCTGCTGCTCCCACTCCACTAATTACAATTTTAATTTTACCCATTTTTTTATTAATCACCTTAAGTGCATTGATTAATCCTGCCAAAACTACAATGGCTGTTCCGTGTTGATCATCATGAAACACCGGAATATTTAATTCTTTTTTTAATTTTTCTTCAATTTTAAAACATCTCGGTGCTGAAATATCCTCCAGATTTATCCCGCCAAAAGTCGGAGCAATATTTTTGATAATTTCAATAATTTTGTCAGAATCTTGCGTATCAATCACAATCGGAAAGGCATTTACCCCTGCCAATTCTTTAAATAAAAGTGCTTTACCCTCCATTACAGGCAGAGCTGCTTCTGGTCCGATATTACCCAGTCCCAAGACAGCACTTCCGTCAGAAATAACCGCTACTGTATTTTTACGAATGGTGTAGTCGAAAGATAAGTTTTTATCTCGAGCAATCGCATTAGAAACACTAGCTACTCCAGGGGTATATAGCACTGCTAAATTTTCTTTAGTCAATTTTTGTTTGGAATTAACTTCAATTTTTCCTCCCAATTTTTTAGATAATTTTATCGCTTCTTCCATAATTTTTTGATATTTAGACAATTAAAAACTTCTCCTAAAGCTCTATCCATTATCGCACTTATCCAAATAAAATCAAATAAGGACACACCCACCAAGGCGCGTCCCTATTTAAAGGTCTTTTGGCATTATAATTACTAAAAATAACGCCCACTCACAACTACAAATATATGTTATTTTTCTATAATTCATATTTCTATTTTTACTTAATTAAATTTAAACGAATAGTTTCGATTATTTTTATCAGGTTTTCAGCTTCTGCTTTATTTATTCTAAGTTTTTTTGGCATATTTCTATCACTAAACATTTCCATCTGTTTTTCTAAAATTTCCAGTATCTACCCTGCCATCTTATTCTTCTTCACTCCTCTCCACGCCACTCCTGTCCTCACTACCACAGCAAAAGTGTCAATCCAGTCGCACGTGGACAAAAGTGACACTTTTAAATTTAAAAAATGAGTGACTATGGATATAGCTTTGTAATTTGTTTTTATTTTATTTCAAAGATTTTCTTTCTTTAATCTGCCAAATAATAATAAGAATCAAACTACTAATTAGGAAAAGCGAACTCATCCAGATGGAAACTTGTTCTATTTTTTTCTCAACTGAATTGATTTCCAAATTATTATCCCAAGACTACTAATTAAAAATAATTCTGATAATCTCCAGGAGAGATATTTTTTACTATATTCTATGAATCCTTCACTAATTTCTGGAGCAAGTGAAATAATAGCTACCGAAATAACCACAAATACAATCGCAAATTTTTTCCATATATTAAAAACATAATCTTTAAAGAATAAAAGGAGAATAGAAACAGAAATTAAGAAAGGGGCACTAATTATCAATTTATTTCCTGATTTTTTAATCATCACCTTCTTGTTACGTCTCTGCTATTTAAAATGTGCTCAAATGAGTACCGCAATAATATACCAAATTATCATACCTGCGAAATGTCCAAGTAAAATAATTATAGGAAGACTCCATTTATGAATATATTTTATTGTTATAAATATACTTGTTGTAAATAGAGATATCGGAAAATAATAACTAAAAAAATCTCTATAACCGAATGGAATAAACCCACCACCCCCAGGTGAAAAACTAATAATAAGCATAGCTACAAATACATAAATAATCGCAAATCTCTTCCATGTATTAAAAACTTCTTCTTTCAAGAATAACATCACAAACAAAATAGCTGACAATATCAAAGAAAAATAATACAAGGAGCTACCCAAAGAAGTGAAAGATCTATTTAGATACACACTTATAGTTATCAATAATGTTACCAGAAAAATCAACCATATTTTTTTTCTATAATCCATATTTTTTATTTTTATTTAATTAAATTTAAACGAATAGTTTCGATTATTTTTATTAGGTTTTCAGCTTCAATTTTATTGATTCTGAGTTTATTTAACATTTTTTTATCACTAAATGTTTCAATTTGTTTTTCTACTATTTCCAAGATTTGTCCTGCCACCTTATTCTTCTTCACTCCTCTCCACGCCACTCCTGTCCTCACTACCACAGCAAAAGTGTCAATCCAGTCGCACGTGGACAAAAGTGACACTTTTAAATTTAAAAAATGAGTGACTATGGCTATAGCCTTGCAATTTGTTTTTATTTTATTTCAAAGATTTTCTTTCTTTAATCTGCTAAATAATAATAAGAGCTAAGCTAATGATTAGGAAAAGCGAACTCATCCAGATTGATACTTGTTCTATTTTTTTCTCAACTGAATTGATTTCCAAATTATTATCCCAAGACTACTAATTAGAAATAAACTAGCCAAACCCCAAGTAACCATTTCTTTATCAATACCAACAAATCCTCCGTATTGAGTTGGTGTAATTAAAATTAGAATTATTGCTACAGATAAAAATATTTTAGCAAATTTTTTCCAGTAATTGAAAACTAACTCTTTACAAAATAATATTATTGAAAAAATAATAAAAAATGCTATAGAAAATAATCCAACAAATTGTGCTATACTATCAAAAATATCTATATAATTATAAATACATTTCATGTCATTATAATTACACAATCCAAAAATTTCCGGCTTAGCTAAGACAATACTTAAAAAAAATGCTCCCACACTAATTGCAACCCCCCAATAAATCTTTTTTTTATAATTCATATTTTTTACTTAATTAAATTTAAACGAATTGTTTCGATTATTTTGATTAGATTTTCAGCTTCAACTTTATTGATTTTAAGCTTTTTCATCATTTTTTTATCACTAAATGTCTCAATTTGTTTTTCTAAAATTTCCAGTATCTGCCCTGCTATTTTATTTTTTCCTTTTGCTATTTGTTTTTCAGCCACCCTGAGCTCATTGAGAAAAAGATTTTTTAAGATTGGATTAATTTTGGAAAACTTGATAATTTCTTCGAGAATTTCCAAAGAAGCTTTTGGTACAGAATTTACTTCCTCTGTATTAATTGTGATATCTACTTTATCATCATTATTCCAATCTATATCCATTATACCAATATTTTGAGATATATCTATATCTGCCTTCATATCTTTAATGACTGGTACGTCTTTAAAGACTGTAGTTTTATCCACATCCTCTCCTTTGAGTGCATCTATCTCAAAGGTAAAAGTGCCAGTGTCTTCACCAATTAATTCTACTTTGATATTTCCATCTTTGGGACTACCCAGATATTTAGTTTCTCCAAATTCTATGTAGTAGGAGTTGGGGATATTTTCTTCATGGTAAGTTAAGTCAGAATTAGGATTGAGATTATCTGTGAGTCCTGTATGGTTATTATTTTCGTCATAAAGATGCACTGCTACTGGGGAATGCATTCGATAACGCAGACTTTCATCTTCATTCGTAACTTCCGGTTTTACTGTAGTGATATAACTTGGCAAATCTCTGTTGTTATTTAAGATGTTTTTGATAAATTCTTGAAGGGAATTGATTTCAAGAATATTGGCATGTTCCCTGTTTTTATTAAATTCACCATAACTATTATAGAGTTTCATATCTACATAATAAATCTCTCCGTCATTCATAATAATCGCACTGGGAATAACAACTGTAGCATCTCCATCTTTTTTAAAGATTAATTCTCTGTCCAAATTACTAAGTTTATCGGGACAAAAAACAATATCACAATCATCATATTTTATCCCCGCTATAGTATCCAAGCCCCAACCAGCAATCTGAATCACTTCTGTGCCAATGGGAGCACTCCACTTATCCAAGAGATTATCATGAATGTCATTAGCTTGTCCCAATAAGCTATTACTTAGAACATTGGGTGAGTCAGTATCGTCAAAATCAGGATCGCTTCTTTTACCTTCATCTCCCGTTAAAAATTTATCCAGCTCCTCCTTATTATCTATATTATCTCCATAAAGTTTTTCAAAATCAT
>JBAZSW010000004.1:0-163808 GCA_041662245.1 Parcubacteria group bacterium | reverse complement strand
GCAGCTGTTGTACGATGTCCATGAAGCGGAGCGGAGTGGGCAGAGTACGACAGATGCTGGTAAGCGCGCCCGTTGTGCAAAATCCTAGCGAGCGAAGCGGATGCGGAGCGAGTGGATTTTGTACAACTCTCTTATATACGAAACTTGTTTCGTATAGTTGACTAATTATTGTATTAAATGCGAGAGTTTGCTAATATGTAAATACAATATTTTTGATAATTTTATTTTAACAAATATTTTATGAATCTACAAGAGTTATTTGATAAAATTGAAAATGAAATGAAATTGCGTAATTTTAGTCGAAAGACCATAAAAGCTTATTTGGGGTGTCTCGATGATTACTTTGTATACATTAAAACTGTCAAAAAAGAACCAGACATTCAAATTATAAAAAAGTATTTATTGGAAAAGCAAGCTAGAGGGTTGTCATCGCAGACTATCAACTTATATCTTCAGGCAATAAAATATTTTTATAGAGAAATTTATAAATCTGATGCCAATATTGATATTAAGTTTGCCAAAACTACCAGCAAGCTTCCTGTGGTTTTATCTCGCTTGGAAATTGACAAAATTATTTCCAAAATTGATAATCAGAAGCATAAAATGATAGTAGCTTTGGCATACGGATGTGGATTGCGAGTAAGCGAGGTGGTCAATTTAAAAATTAAAGATGTTGATTTGAGCGAATTAGTAATTCATCTTAAGTGTGCTAAAGGAAACAAAGATCGTGTAACTATTTTTCCAGAAAAATTAAAAAAAAGTATAAAAAATATAGCAGTTGATAAAAAGGGAACTGAATATTTATTTGAAAGTCAGATGGGCGGAAAGTTAACAGAGCGCTCAGCTCAAAAAGTCTTTGAAAATGCATTGCGTAAAGCTGATATTAAAAAAGAAGCGACATTCCATTCGCTCAGGCACAGCTTTGCCACTCATTTGCTGGAAAATGGGGTAGATGTTAGATATGTACAAGAATTGTTGGGACACGCTAATATTCGCACCACACAACTGTATACAAAAGTTACTAATCCAGCGTTAAGGAAAATTAGAAGTCCACTAGATGTTTGATTGGATATTTGAGATTTCTTCACTTCTAAATTTTTGAGTACAAAAAATTATTTGGCCCGCTTCGCAGTAGCTTTAGCGAGGCGAGTCGAAATGACATGCGGATAATGTTGTAAGTTTATAATGTTTATAAAGTGTTTTATATGATGAAAAAAGGACAAAAGGTGTTAGTGGGTATGAGCGGGGGAGTAGATTCTTCGGTGGCGGCTTTGTTATTACAGAAAGAAGGTTATGGAGTGGAGGGAATATTTATCGATTTTGTGGGTAGTGAAAAAAGTGAGCGTGATTTTCAGAAAGCGCAAGAAGTGGCAAAAAAATTAAATATTCCAATCCATAAAATAGAGGCACAAAAACTTTTTAAGGAAAAAATCATTGATAAATTTGTGGAGGATTATAGAAAAGGAGTTACTCCTAATCCGTGTGTGATGTGCAATCCGCAGATGAAATTTAAAATTCTTTTGGAAGAATCAGACAAGCGAGGAATTAATTTCGTTTCTACGGGTCATTATGCCTGCGTGAGAGAATTAAGAATTAAGAATGAAGAATCAAAAGCAAAGGAGAGTCATCAGCCATCAGCCATCAGCCATCAGCTATTTGTAGCAAGAGATAAAGGTAAAGATCAAAGTTATTTTCTTTATCGTTTAACCCAAGAGCAACTGAGTAGAATTATTTTTCCCTTGGGAGATTATTTAAAAAACGAAGTACGGGAGATTGCCAAGAAGAATGGATTTAAAATAAAAAATGAAGAAGAATCGCAGGATGTTTGTTTTATCGCTGATAATGATTTTAATAAATTTATTGGTGATAAAATTATAGCCAATCAGGGAGAAATTGTAGATAACTCGGGAAAAGTTTTGGGCATGCATAAGGGTTTGTATTTCTATACCATCGGACAAAGAAAGGGAATTAATTTAGGAGGAGATGGTCCTTATTATGTCATTAAAAAAGATTTGAAAAATAATCAGTTAGTTGTTTCTAATAATACTGGTGATTTAGAGCGAATTGATTTTAAAATGGATAAAACTAATTGGGTGTCGCCAGATATAAACTTTCCTTTGCGAGCTAAAGTTAAAATACGTTATCGCGCCAAAGAAGAATATGCTATAATATCCAAAGGAAAAGATGGTCTATATAAAGTTAAATTTGAAAAAAGTCAAAAATCTATCACTAATGGACAGTCTGCGGTTTGTTATTCGGACGATAATGAAGTTTGGGGCGGAGGAATAATTATTTAAGTTAAAAATAAAATGAATCATGGCACAAATTCAACAGATGGAAAAAATGAAGATGAAATAAGAATGGCTCGGGCATCACTGAGGCGGGATTTGATTGCCAAAAAAGAAGCCTATCGTCGAGAATATTCCAAGATAGAAAAGATAGATTTAGAAAATCGTTATTTAGTTAATGACAAAAGCCGAGTATCAGATGAAATTGAAACTAAGAAAGGGCGATTACGTGGTATGGAAAATGAAATCAATAGATTGATGGAAAATATTGAAAGTGGCAAAAAGACTAAAAAAACTATTGAATTGGAATTGGATAGATTACAAAAGCAATTTGTGGAGGTAGAAGCACAAATAAAAAGCAAAAATCACGAAAAAGAAAAATGGCAAGATGAGCTGAGGGATATGGATAGGGATATAAAGAGACTGGAAGTTCAGATAAGAGAAATGTGAGAAGAAATTTTGAATTTTAAATTTTGAGTTTTGAATGAATTTCAAATGATTAAATGATTTAATGTTTAGTAAATTAAGAAATTAAGATTTTATTTAAAATTAAGAATTAAAAATTTAAAATTGATAAATATATGGGTATTAAAGCTAAAATAGAAACATTTGCTTCAAATAAAGGCATAATTCTGAGAGATTATCAGAAAAACAATTTGAGAAATATTGAACGAGATTTTGAAAGCAAAAAAATAGACGCAGATAAAGCAGCAACGATGGCTAGTGCTGAAATCGGAAAAGGAGGGAGATTGTTGAGCTCAGGTGAGCAAAGAGAATTGAGGAGCAAAATAAGCTGAAAAGTTTATAATGTTATCATTCCGACCGAATAAATATATGCCTGTCATGTTGAATAACATAGTACTCAAATATTTAGTAGCGGAGGAATCTGTATTGTTTTTTTCAGATCTTTCGACTCCACTAGCGTTACGCTCAAGATGACATAATTGGAAAGTTTTAATAATGTAAATATATAAATTATATTTAACAAAATGAACGTATCGGAATTACGACCCGCCCATAATAAAATGGTGGCGGGCGAGACTCTAAATATATAATAAGTATATTTTTAATAAATAAATTTTAGAAGATTATTTTATGCAAGCTGAAGAACTTAGATCTAAATATTTAGAATTTTTTGAATCCAAAGGACACAGAATTATTCCTTCGGCTTCGATTGTGCCAGAAAATGACCCAACAACACTTTTTATCACTGCTGGGATGCATCCTTTGGTGCCTTATCTAATGGGCGAAAGTCATCCCGAGGGAACAAGATTGGTTAATGCTCAAAAATGTATCCGCACGATTGATATTGATGAGGTGGGGGATACTACTCATCATACTTTTTTTGAAATGTTAGGGAATTGGTCACTGGGGGATTATTTTAAAGAAGATGCCATTAAATGGAGCTGGGAATTTTTGACCGATTCAAAATGGTTAGGACTAGATAAAAATAGGTTGGCAGTTTCAGTTTTTATGGGAGAAAATGAAGGCACGCCCAGTGAGATTCCTTTTGACAGTGAGGCTTATAATATTTGGAAAGAAATATTTGAAGCTAATAATTTACCCCTTGAAAGAATTGCCAAATTGCCAAGAAAAAATAATTGGTGGGGACCCGCAGGAGTTACGGGACCATGCGGACCAGACAGTGAAATGTTTTATTGGGTAGGCGATGCAAACGAAGTTCCAAAAAGTTTTAATGACGATAATGATAATTGGGTAGAAATCTGGAACGATGTTTTTATGCAGTATCATAAAAACGAAAAGGGGGAATATGTAAAAATGGAAAAACAAAATGTGGATACAGGAATGGGACTGATTCGAGTGTTGGCAGCTATTAATGGTTTGAGTGATAATTATCAAACTAGTTTATTTGCACCGATAATTGAAAAGATTGAAGATATTTCTGGAAAAAAATATGAAGATAATGACGGGATAAAGAAATCGATGCGCATTATCGCTGATCATATCAAAGCATCTGTTTTTATCTTGGCTGACGGCGTAGTGCCCGAAAACACCGGACGAGGTTATATTCTTCGTCGGCTAATTCGTCGCGCGGTAAGACAAGGGCATCTCTTGGGAATTAAAAATAATTTTACTGTAGAAATCGCCAAGGTGGTGCAAGAAATTTATAAAGAAGCTTATCTTGAAATTTTAAATGAAAATATTTTAGTGGAATTAGAAAAGGAAGAAGATAAATTTAGAAAGACTTTGGAGAATGGAATTGCAAAATCGGAAAAGGAAATTGCAAAGATTAAAAAATATCTTAGTAATTCGGAAGGAAACGTTTTTTATGAAAAAGTAGGGAATGAAGTAATGGAACGTAACTCATATTTTTATTCTGATGTAATACAGCTTGTCTTTGACTTGTATCAGTCAGATGGTTTCCCAGTAGAAATGTCGTTAGAGGAAATTAAAAAAACTGACATTACGTTTGATGAAGAAAGAATAAAAAAGGGCTTTAACGAATTACTAAAAAAACACCAAGACCTTTCTCGAACCGCTTCAGCTGGAATGTTTAAGGGAGGGTTGGCTGATAATAAAGAAGAGACAACTGCGCTTCACACTACGGCGCATCTGATGTTAGCGGGACTCAGGAAAGTTCTTGGCGAGCACGTACACCAAAAAGGATCAAATATAAATGGCGAGAGATTGCGTTTTGATTTTTCTCATGGTGAAAAAATGACCGATGAGCAAAAGAAAGCAGTGGAGGATTATGTGAACTCTGCAATTGTTGCCAAGGTTCCTGTTGAAATGAATGAGGTAAGTCTAGATGAAGCTCGAGAAGGCGGAGCAGAGGGTGCATTTCAAAATAAATATGGTGATGTGGTAAAAGTTTACAAAATTAATGGATATTCCAATGAAATCTGCGGTGGTCCGCATGTGATCAACACCGGAGATATTAAAGGAACTTTTAAAATTCAAAAAGAAGAATCGTCTAGTAGTGGAGTAAGGAGAATAAAAGCAATAATAGAGAATTAAGAATTTGGGAATATGAGAATTTAGGATTTAAAACTGAAGATATTCTAATTGTTGAAACCCCCTCTGTCCTGTTGGACATCTCCCCCTTTGGGTGCAAAGATGGAGAGGGGAAGTTTAGAATTAAAAATGTAAAATTAAAAGTTAAAAATATCTTATGGAATTGGGAATTACAAAAGAACAAGCAGAAAAATTATTGAATGAATATGTGAAAGATTCAATTACTAAAATGCACATGATTGAGTCGGAGGCAATTATGCAAGCCTTGGCAGAGAGATTGGGTGAGGATGTGGAGCAATGGGGCATAATTGGACTTTTGCATGATATTGATTGGGATTTAACTAAGGGTAATTCGAGTGAACATTGTGTGAAAGCGGAAGAGATTCTGCGTCAAGCAGGTGCAACAGATTTTTTGATTGAGACTATCCAATCTCATGGATATGGCATGGAAGAGATCCCAGTATTTAAAGATAAGCAAAGGACGACTATAATTCAACATTGTCTGGTGTCAGCTGAGACATTAACAGGTTTAATCGTGGCTTCAGCACTGATGCAACCGGATAAAAAATTATCCAGCGTTAGTTTCGAATCTTTAAAAAAGAAATATAAGAATAAGAAATTTGCAGCCAGATGCAATCGTGAAATGATTGCAGAATGTGAAAAGGCAGATATTTCACTAGATGATTTTTTAGCATTGGGATTAAAATCTTTACAGAATATTTCAGATAAATTAGGATTGTAATTTTTATGATAAAAAACTTTGCAGAAATAAAATATTCATGATAAATTTATAGAGTATTGAGTGACTGCTTTAAAGAGGCTAAGGAAAGTTCGTTACATAAGATTATTGGTAGCCAAAAAAAGGAAAATGCTACCAAAGTGAATGAAAATGTGTTTTTTATTGTTGCTAATCTTTTTTTAAAAAGGAGATAATTATGAAGCACAAAAAACTTTCTCTTGCATTGGCATTGATGGCTTTTGTTATGATTGTGGGTAGTGCAGTTGTTATGGCCGACGGAATATTGGACACCAAAAATCAGATGGCAGTGACGACAGTGGCAAATGAATCGACTATCATTTCCGGGGTGGAAATTGTAATCGGCCCAACTGCTGGTTTGCAGAAAATGATCTCTTCAATCGATACCGCTCAGGATAATTTCAACAGTCAAATGATGATCGTCTGTGCCGACCCGCTGACCTTAAAGGGAAAGAAGAGCACGCAGATGGCCAGGTCTACTGAAACAATAATCGGTAACGCCGACATCACCGCAAATAGTTTCGGAGGTAACTCTTCTCCTGTTAAAAATGTTTTTGCCTCCGCCATCGTTGAGACCAACACTGCTGACGAAATCAAGGTAATGAAGGGTTCCGGAGGTAACTTTTTCCACACCGGAAAAATCCTGGCCTCTAACCTTGATGAGTCGACTGGTATGATGACCTCTATCGCCACATGATTTCTCGGATCTGAGAATCGGCGGAAGAGGTGATGGACCCAGAATGTAGAAATTCTACAATCTGGGTTCTGTTTATTTATTGTATATAACAGATTAAATTATTATTTAGTTAACGCATTAGCGAGTTAACGAATTGAGATAAATTGTTGGAGAACTATTTAATACTTAAGATTCCTCCACTACTAAATTTCTGAGTAAAGAAATATATCCGGTCGGAATGACATGCTGTTGGTTTTTTTATTTTGCCCAATTCTAAAAAGCTACAAGCTAACAAGCTAATTCCATTTGACAAAATTAAAACTTTTCTATAATATTATCTTGTGCTATCTGATAGCAGTTTTTTTAATAGTGAAATTAATTTATTTATTATTGTAAACTTCTTTTTTTTGAAAGAAGTTATACTATAAAGACAAGTAATGCCAACAATCAACCAACTTAAAAAGAAACCAAGAAAAATAGTTAAAAAGAAAACTAAATCTCCAGCCATGGCGTTTGTTTTTAATACGCTTAAAAATGGACCGACTAAATCACAAGGGCCATTTAAAAGAGGGGTTTGCTTAAGTGTTAAAACTACCACTCCCAAGAAACCAAACTCAGCTTTGCGAAAAATTGCTCGTGTGAGATTAACTAATGGAATGGAAGTGACTGCTTATATCCCCGGAATCGGACATAATCTGCAAGAGCATTCAATTGTGGTGATTAGAGGTGGAAGAGTGAAAGACCTTCCGGGAGTGCGTTATCATATTGTCAGAGGAGTATTGGATACTGCCGGAGTGGATGGCAGAAATAGAGGTCGCAGTAAGTATGGCGCCAAGAAACCTAAGAAGGAAACTAAATAATATATATTTAAAATTAATTTAAAATTTAAAATTTTAAATTAAAAATTATCACGAATTATGCCAAGAAGAAAAAGAAAATTCCCAATTCATTGGAAAGCTGACTCTAAGTACGGTAATGCTTTGCTTGGAAGATTTATCGGTTGTATTATGAATGATGGAAAGAGAAGTGTTGCTGAAAAAGTTGTTTATGATGCTTTTGATATTATTCATGAAAAAACTCAAAAAGGAGGATTAAACGTTTTTGAACAAGCTATTAAAAATGTTTCCCCACTTCTAGTGGTTAAATCAAAAAGAGTAGGAGGAACTAATTATCAAGTGCCAGTTCAAGTTTCTGGAAATAAAAGACAAGCTCTTGCGATGACTTGGATAAAAGATGTTTGCCAAAAGAAAAAAGGTAAAAGTATGCCATCCAAACTAGCTGACGAACTTTTGGAGGCGTCTGAAAAAACTGGAGCAGCCATGAAGAAGAAAGATGATGTGCATAAAATGGCTGAATCTAATCGTGCTTTCGCCCACTTCGCGTAGTTTCCTAAGAATTTAAGAAGTTTGGAATTTAAGAAACTGAGAATCTTAAGATTCAAAAAATTGATAAAATAAAGTTGCAACTTCTTTTCTTGAGAGTAACTTTATTTTTTTTATTATAAATTAAAGCATTTAAAATTTATTCAAAATTTGAAATTCAAAATTAAAAATTATTTATCAAAAAAATGGATATCAAAAAATTAAGGAATATTGGAATTATAGCTCATATTGATGGTGGAAAAACTACTACAACTGAGCGTATTTTATTTTACACAGGAATCACTCACAAAATTGGAGAAGTGCATGAAGGAGAAGCTACTATGGATTGGATGGAACAAGAGCGAGAAAGAGGTATCACTATTACTAGTGCGGCCACTACTTGTACTTGGAAAGAACATCAAATCAATATCATTGATACCCCCGGACATGTGGATTTTACCGTGGAAGTAGAAAGATCTTTGCGAGTGCTTGATGGTGCAGTAGTTATATTTGATGGAAAAGAAGGAGTGGAGCCTCAAAGCGAAACGGTGTGGCGTCAGGCAGATAGATATGGAGTACCGCGTATGTGTTTTATAAATAAGATTGATAAAGAAGGAGCTGATTTTGATAAAGCGCTAAAGTCAATTCATGATAGACTTAGCCCTAAAGCGGTAGCAATTCAGTTGCCGATTGGAGAAAGAAATGAATTTAGAGGAGTTATTGATCTTATCAAGATGAAGGCGTATGAATTTGAGGGAGCGATGGGAGAAACTGTGGTTGAAAAAGAAATTCCCGCTGAATTATTGGAAAAAGCAAATGCAAAAAGAGACATCTTGATAGAAAAAATTTCTGAAACGGATGATGAATTAACAATGAAATTTTTAGAAGGAGAAGAAATTTCTAATGAAGAATTAAAAATTGCATTAAGAAAAGCAGTAATTGATGTAAAATTAATTCCAGTTTTGACTGGAACTGCTCTTCGCAATAAAGGTGTGCAATTAGTTTTGGATGCTGTTTTAGACTACCTTCCTGCTCCAACTGATTTGCCATCCGTTAAAGCAGAAGATGAGAAAACCGGAGAAGAAATTTTGATTGCTCCATCTGAGGAGGAACCTTTTGCAGCTTTGGCTTTTAAAGTAGCTACCGACCCATTTGTGGGACAAGTAACATTTTTTAGAATTTATGCTGGTTCGCTTAAGTCAGGTTCTTATGTCTATAATTCAACTAAGGGAGAAAAAGAGAGAATTAGTAGAATTTTAAGAATGCATGCTAATCATCGTGAAGAAATTGATTTTTTGGGAGTGGGAGAAATTGGAGCCTTGGTAGGACTTAAAAATACTACAACAGGAGATACTCTTTGTGATATGGATAAGCATGTGATTTTGGAAAAAATGATTTTTCCAGAACCAGTGATTGATATCGCTATTGAGCCTAAAACTAAAGCTGATCAAGAAAGAATGGGAATTGCTCTCCGAAAACTTTCCGAAGAGGATCCTACTTTTAGAGTAAGAACTGATGAAGAAAGCGGACAAACTATTATTTCCGGAATGGGTGAACTTCATTTGGATGTTTTAGTAGATAGGATGAAAAGAGAATTTAAAGTGGAAGCTAATATTGGCAAGCCACAAGTAGCTTATCGAGAAACTATCAAAGGAAATTCTGAAGCAGAAGGTAAATATATTAAACAGTCAGGAGGTCGTGGACAATATGGACATTGTTGGATTAGATTGGAGCCATTAGTTAAAGTAGAAAAAACTGAAGAGGAAAAAGAAGCCGAAAGAAAATCAGGTAAGAAGAAAGAAGATTCTATATTCGAATTTGCTAATGAAATTAAAGGAGGAACTATTCCTCAAGAATATATACCACATGTAGAGAAGGGAATTAGAGAAGCAATGGGAAATGGAATTTTAGCTGGATTTCCAATGGTGGATGTTAAAGCCACTCTTTATGATGGAAGTTATCATGATGTGGATTCCTCAGAAGCTGCCTTTAAAGTGGCAGGATCAATGGCCTTTAAAGCTGCAGCTAAATTGGCTAAACCGATTATTCTTGAGCCGATAATGAAAGTTGTGATTTCTGCTCCGGAGCAATACATGGGAGATGTCGTGGGAGATATTAATTCTCGAAGAGGAATTATCAAAGAAATTAATGATAAAGGAGAAGGAACTGCTATAATTAAAGAAATTGAAACAGAAGTTCCGCTTTCGTCTATGTTTGGTTACACTACTCAATTAAGAAGCATGACCCAAGGAAGAGCATCTTCCGTAATGGAATTTGCTAGATATGCCGAGGTTCCATCAAATATCGCTCAGGAAATAATGACTGGGTCAGACAAAAAATAAAGGGACTTTTTATAAAAAACAATCCCAATTTTATATTGGGATTTTTTTATTTAGCATTTATTTTTTATTGTAACTAATCCAAATGGATGATTTGTCGAGAGAGTTTTTTTATTTTTTCTAAATGTAATTAATCCAATATTAACCATTCTTTTATTTGATAGAATAGGCTTAATTTAAAAAAGTCAGACTTCCAATTTTCCAATTTGATATAGTTTGTGATTTGTGATAATTTCCTATTGACAAAAAAAATAAGAGTGCTATTATTATTGAGTATCACAAACAAGAAACGAAATGTTTTTTTGTGTTGTGTTATTTTTTACAAGAAATTTATTTTAAAAAAATAATAATTAATAAAATATAAAAAATGCGAAGGTGGATTTTCTTTCGCAGCGTAAAGTTTTATGGCAGAAAAATTTGAAAGAACCAAACCGCATGTTAATGTGGGAACAATCGGTCATGTTGACCACGGTAAGACTACTTTAACAGCGGCAATTTTGCATGTGCTAAGCCTAAAAGGAATGGCTAAGGCAAAAAATATTTCAGAAATTGATAAAGCTCCAGAAGAGAGAGAAAGAGGTATAACTATTGCTACTGCTCACTGTGAATATGAATCAGAAAAAAGACATTATGCACACGTAGACTGTCCTGGTCATGCGGATTATATTAAGAATATGATTACAGGAGCTGCTCAAATGGATGGAGCAATAATTGTAGTTAGCGCTACAGATGGACCAATGCCACAAACAAGAGAGCATATCCTTCTTGCTAAACAAGTAGGTGTTCCAAGTATTGTTGTTTTTATCAATAAGATTGATATGGTAGATGATCCAGAATTAATTGATTTGGTGGAAGAAGAAATTAAAGAACTTCTTTCTAAATATGAATTTGATGGAGAAAATGCTGCTATTATAAGAGGTTCTGCTGTACAAGCTTTGGCCGTAACTAGTGCTGATGATGAAAAAGCTAAACCTATTTGGGATCTTATGGTAGCTTTAGATGAAAAAATTCCAGATCCAATTCGAGATACAGAAAAGCCACTACTTATGCCAATTGAAGACATTTTCTCAATTGAAGGTAGAGGAACTGTAGTAACTGGAAGAATTGAAAGAGGAACAGTTAAGGTGGGCGATGAAGTGGAAATAGTTGGGCTTAGACCTACTCAAAAAACCACTGTTACTGGAATCGAAATGTTCAATAAACAATTAGACAAAGGTCAAGCAGGAGATAATGCAGGAATCCTTATTCGTGGAACTAAAAAAGAGGATGTTGAAAGAGGACAAGTTTTAGCTGCTCCTGGATCAATTACTCCACACAACGAATTTGAAGGTGAAATTTATGTTCTTACAAAAGAAGAAGGCGGAAGACACACTCCTTTCTTTAAAGGATATAAACCACAATTTTATATTAGAACCACTGATGTTACAGGAGAAATCGAGCTTCCAGAAGGAACAGAAATGGTTATGCCTGGTGACACAGTTAATTTGAAAATTAAACTTTCATCTGATGTAGCTATGGAAGAGGGTATGAGATTTGCTATTCGTGAGGGTGGAAGAACTGTGGGTGCTGGTATTGCAACAAAAATTATTAAATAATTTTGAGCGAACTTTACCCTGTCAGTCACGACTGACAGGGAATAGTTCTCTGAAAAAATGAGAATAAATTAAATTAGTGTAGAATTTATTACTACAATGAATAAAAAAGAAGAAGTACAATCTAGAATTAGAATTAAGATTAAGGCTTACGACAATAAAGTTATTGATCAGTCAGCTAAGAAAATAATCGAAACAGCACTTCGTTCAGGAGCCCAGATAGCTGGTCCAGTGCCACTGCCGACAGAAATTCACAAAGTGACTGTTAATAAATCTACTTTTGTTCATAAGGATGCTCGTGATCAATATGAAATGAGAGTACACAAAAGATTAATTGATATACTTAATCCTAAATCTAAAACCATAGATGATTTGACTAATCTAGATTTACCTGCTGGTGTGGATATTGAAGTTAAGATGTAGTGAATTTAAAATATAACTAGTTAAAGTCTCGCATTAAGGTGCTGAGATACTAAACTAGCCAGGGAATTTAAAAACTAATCAGACTTAGTTTTTACTGGCTCGTGAAGACCAGTTTTTTTGTTTGTTTTAAAATATTTTAAGAAAATCAAGATGACAAAGTTTATAATAGGAAAAAAAATCGGAATGACAACCATTTATGAAAACGAAAAGGGTGCTTTAAATGTTACCTTGGTTGAATGTTTGCCAAATAAGGTTGAATTATTAAGAGATAAAGAAAAAGATGGTTATAGCGCCGTACGTTTGGGAGTGGCAAATAAAAAAGGAAAAAATATTTGCAAAGAATTCAGAATTAAAGAGGATGAAAAAGGAAGTTTTGAAATAGGGAAGGAAATTGGCGTAGAAATTTTTGAATTAGATGATAAGGTAGCTGTTATTGGAACAACTAAAGCTAAAGGATATCAAGGTGTTGTAAAAAGACATGGATTTAAAGGTTCTCCTGCAAGTCATGGACACAGGCATGATCATCGCGCTCCTGGTTCTATTGGTTGTGCTTTTCCAGAACATGTTTTAAAAGGAAGAAAGATGGCTGGAAGAATGGGTGGAAATAAATTTACTGTAAAAAATTTGAAAGTAGTCTATATAGATAAAGAGAATAATTTGATCGGTTTAAAAGGAGCAGTACCAGGAGTTGTTAATAGAATGGTTCAATTATCTGTAATTTAATTAATCCAAAAAGAAGTTTTAAAAGTTTTATTACTCTGAATTATTAAAAAGATGAAAACTATAGTATACAATTTTGAAGGAAAAAAAGTTAAAGATATTGAATTATCGGAAAATGTTTTTAATGTTCCTCTAAATACAGAATTATTGCATGAAGTTTATGTTTCAATGGATGCTAACAAGAGAATGGTTATCGCTCACACCAAAGGGAGAGGGGAAGTAGCTGGAAGTGGACGAAAGCCATGGAAGCAAAAAGGAACAGGTAAAGCTAGAGCAGGTTCAGTCAGAAGTCCTATTTGGAGAGGTGGAGGAACGGTGTTTGGACCAACAAAGGATCGTAACTTTAAAAAGAAGATTAATAAGAAAGCTAATTCTAAAGCTATTTTGATGGCAATTAGTGAAAAACTTAGAAGTGAAAAATTGATTGTTGTGGATAAATTTGAGGCAGCTAATAAGAAAACTAAAGATATCGTAAAGGGCTTAAATTCATTAAAATTAAAAGGATCAGTTTTGGTTAATTTGTCCGAAGGAGAAAAAGATACATATTTATACACAAGGAACATTAAAAATGTTACTTGCACTCCTATTAGTAATTTGAATGTTTTAGATATATTAAATCACAAGAGTTTGGTTTTAAGCGAAGAATCAGTAAAATATTTAGAAAAAAAATATAATTAGAATTTTATGGGTTTATTTAATAAGAAAAAAGAGGAAGATGCTGTTATCGAAAATTCTTCTGTGGAAGAAGTTGCTAATGACAAGAAAGAGGTAAAAAAATCTTCAAAAAAATCAGTCAAAAAAACTGTAGCTAAGAGTGAGGGAGTTTATCAGGGTGATGGGCAGATGGCTTACCAATTTATTGTTAAACCTTGGATAACTGAAAAAGCGCAAGGATTAATGGGAGATAATAAATATATTTTTAAGCTAAGAGCAGGATCGACTAAGAGAGAAGCTAAGATAGCGGTGGAAAAATTGTATAATGTGAAGGTAGAAAGTGTTAATATAATCAATATTCCTCAAAAGAAAAGGAAATTTGGAAGGTTTGTGGGAAAAAAAGGGGCAATTAAGAAAGCTATCGTAACCCTAAAGAAGGGGAATAAGATTGAGATTTTTGAGTAGTTTCCAAGGATTTACGAATAAATATTTAATAATTTTAATAGTATAAATAGAAAATTTACTAGTTGCTGATTGCCAGTTGCTAGTTACCAGAAAATATGTCAAGAAGTTTAAAAAAAGGTCCATATATAGACGAGAGACTATTGAATAAAATAAAGAACAAGAAACCTGGGGATAAGGAGGTTATTAAAACTTGGTCAAGATCTTGTACTATTGTCCCTGAAATGGTAGGCTATACTCTTGGTGTTTATAATGGAAGAAAATTTATAAGTGTTTATGTAGTTGAAGAAATGGTAGGACATAAATTGGGAGAGTTTTCTTTTACTAGGACATTTTTCAAGCATGGAGGAAAGATCCAGAAAGATTTAGAACAAGCTGCTAAACAAAAAGAAGTAGACGCAGCTAAGGCTACTAAAAAAGCGTAAAAGATTTTTTAATAAAAGTTTATTAGATTTTATAGCATATGAAGGTTAAAGCAAAATTAAATAATTTAAGAATATCACCAAGAAAAGTCAGAATTTCAGCTGATATTATTCGAGGTTGTAATATTGAAGATGCGATTTTTAGATTGGACAATACGGTTAAAAAATCCAATGAGCCGGTAAAAAAAATGTTATTAAGTGCGGTAGCTAACGCTCAAAACAATTTTAACTTAGATAGAAATTCATTGATTATTACTGATATTCAAGTAGCAGAAGGATTGACTATGAAAAGATGGATGCCAAGAGCTTACGGAAGGGCTGCCGAGATATTAAAAAGAAGTTCCCATGTTTATATAACCTTGGAAGGATTAGAAAATTCAGCTAAGCCAGCTAAGAAAAAGAAGATGAAGAAAGTGGAAAATTCAGATAAGACTGAAGGATCAGTGGAAACTGTAGAAAAAGTTCAAGAAAAAAAGAATGACACTCTTAAAATAAACAAGAAGAGTCATTATCAGGTAGAAGCCAAGAAAAAGGAAAGTAGAGAAAAAGGCTGGAGCAAGAAAATGTTTAAGAGAAAATCAATATAGATTAATATTTACGAATTACAAATAAAATACAAATATGCGAATGATGAATCTAAAAGGCGCTTAGTATATTAGTAACAAATTAGTAATTAGTACAGAATAACATGGCAATTAAAGTTTACAAAAGAAATGCAGCAGGACGCAGAAATATGTCCATTATTAAGCCTGAAGGCGTTACCAAAAAAAGTCCAGAGAAATCTTTGCTGACTGCTTTGAATAAAAAATCAGGAAGGTCTGCTGGTAAGATATCTGTGCGACATAAGGGAGGCGGTCATAAAAGAAATTATCGTATTGTTGATTTCAAACAAGATAAATTGGAAATTGTTGGAAAAATTATCGCCATAGAAAAAGATCCAAATAGATCGGCTTTGTTGGCTTTAGTTTCTTATGTTGATGGAGAGAAGAGATATATCATTGCTTCACAGGGAATGGAAGTGGGAAAAACAATCGTGGCTGATAAAATAGCCAGTTTCGATAATGGAAATAGAATGCAGATGAAAAATATTCCCGTAGGAACAACTCTTTGTAATGTGGAAATTACTATTGGAAAAGGTGGACAGTTGGCTAGAAGTGCTGGTGCAAAAGTTTTGCTGATGGGCTTAGATGAGAAAAAGGCTCAATTAAAAATGTCTTCAGGAGAAATAAGATTAGTTAATAGCGAGTGTTATGCTACTATTGGACAAGTAAGTAATTTTGAACACGGAGTAGAAAAAATTGGTAAAGCCGGTAGAAAAAGATGGCTAGGAATTCGTCCAGCAGTCAGAGGAAGTGCGATGAATCCAGTTGATCATCCACATGGAGGAGGAGAAGGGAGACAAGGAGTAGGTCTGAAATATCCAAAGACCCCTTGGGGAAAAATTGCCCTAGGAAAGAAAACAAGAAAGAACAAGAAATATAGTAATAAATTTATTGTAAAAAGAAGAATTAAGAAATAAGGATTTAAATCACAAATCAAAAATCGAATCTACTCACTAATAATCACGAATTTATTTAGAGATAATTAGAAAAAATTAGTGCAGATTGGAGATTCATATAATTATGGGACAAAAAGTTAATCCAAAAGGTTTTAGACTCGGAATTACAACAACATGGCGTTCAAGATGGTTTGGCGGCAAGGATGCTGCTAAAAATCTAAAAGAGGACGTGAAGGTTAGACGTTTTATTATGAAAAAATGGAAGCAGGCTTCTATTTCTGATGTTGAAATTGAGAGATCTGAAAATGATATTAAAATAATAATATTAACTTCTCGTCCCGGAGTTTTAATCGGAAGAGGTGGTAGCGGGATAGAAGATATTAGTCGAGCAATAAAAAAAGAATTTTTTACAGGAAGTCGCATAACGATTAAGATAGACATTAAAGAAATCAAAGATTTTGAGGCTAACGCTTCGATTGTTGCTCAGCAAGTGGCAGAGCAATTGGAAAAAAGAGTTCCTTTTAGAAGGATATTAAAAACAACTTTGGAGCAATCCGATAAGAGTAAATTAGTAAAAGGAATTAAAGTTGAGGTTTCAGGAAGATTAGGTGGAGCAGAAATGTCTCGAAAAGAATGGTTATCCAAAGGGACAATTCCTTTGCAAACATTGAGAGCTGATATTGATTTTTCCAAAGCAACAGCTAGGACTACATATGGAGCAATTGGGGTAAAGGTTTGGATATATAAAGGAGAGGTTTTTGAAGAAAAGGTTAAATAAAATTGTTTAGATAATTATTGTAAGTGAATTATAAAAAAATATATGTTGTTAATGCCGAGAAAAGTTAAGCATAGAAAAATCCATCGAGGTGGACCTGTTCAGGGTCAAACCACCAGAGGGAGTAAGGTTAGCTTTGGTACTTATGGACTTAAAGCTATGACAGGAGGACTGATTTCTGCTAGACAAATTGAATCAGCTAGACGAGCGATGACAAGACATATTCAGAGAGGTGGAAAGATTTGGATTAGGATTTTTTCTGATAAGCCGATGACAAAAAAGGGAGATGAAGTACCTATGGGAAAAGGAAAAGGTTCAGTCGATCATTATGTGGCTAAGATTAGACCCGGAAAAGTGATGTTTGAGATGGATGGTGTCAGCAGGGAATTGGCTAAGAAAGCTATGGAGCTAGCCTCTCACAAATTGGGAATAAAAACTAAATTTGTAGAGAAAAATTAAAAAGCGTTGCAGGCGGGCAAATATACGAATGTATATTTAGATGATAGAATTAAGAAAGAGGTTAGCATATTAGTAAAAGATTGGTAATTAGTATATATATTTATGAAGACTAAAGAATTGAGAGAAAAAAATATTAATGAATTAGGCAAAGATTTGGCAGAGAAGAGGATTATGGCGCAAGCCTCTATGTTTGATATTTCTGTTAAGCAAGTTAAAAACAATAAGGCTCTTAGAAACATTAAAAAAGATATTGCAAGAATTTTAACAGTTTTAAGAGAGAAAAATAATATATAATAACAATTATGACAGAGAAAAAAGTAGAAAAATTAAATAAGATAATTAAGGGTGTAGTAGTTAGTGATAAAATGGATAAGACTATAGTTGTGGCTGTCGAGACTTTTAAAACTCATCCTAAATATTTGAAAAAATACCGATCAACTAAGAAATATCATGTGCATGATGCAGATAATAAATATAAGATAGGTGACAAGGTGGAATTTTTTAGTGCTAAGCCGATAAGTAAGAATAAATCGTTTCAAGTGGTAAGTTAATATTTACGAATTACAAATAGAATACAAATATACGAATGGCAGAATTTAAAAGATGATTAGTATATTAGTAACAAATTAGTAATTAGTACAGAATAACATGATACAATCAGAATCAAAATTAAAGGTAGCTGATAATTCTGGAGCAAAAATAATAGAATGTTTCAAGGTGCTAGGCGGATCAAGAAGAAGATATGCCTATGTAGGTGACATTATTGTAGCTTCGGTTAAATCTTCTGAACCCAGAGGGGCTGTTAAAAAAGGGGATAAAGTTAAGGCTGTAATAGTGCGACAAGTAAAAAGTCTGAAAAGAAAAGATGGTTCCTATATTCGTTTTGATGAAAATGCGGCAGTTATCGTAGATGGCATAGAGCCAAAAGGAAGTAGAATCTTTGGACCAATTGCCAGAGAAGTTAAGGAAAGAGGATTTAACAAGATTGCCTCATTAGCGCCAGAAGTATTGTAAATTAATATTTACGAATTACAAATAGAATACAAATATACGAATGGCAGAATTTAAAAGATGATTAGTATATTAGTAACAAATTAGTAATTAGTACAGAATAACATGAGAATTAAAAAAGATGACAAAGTAAAAATTATTGCTGGAAAAGATGCTGGAAAGAAAGGCAAAGTTTTGAATATTTTTAGATCAAATGGAAAAATTGTTGTAGAAGGGATTAATATAATAAAAAAGCATGTGCGACCCAAGAAAGATGGGGAAAAGGGTCAGCGTGTAGAAATTGCTGTTCCAATTGATGTTTCCAATGCAATGCTGATTTGTCCTAACTGTAGCAAGGAAACCAGAGTGGAATATGTCATTGGTGAGGATGGAAAGAAATCTAGAATTTGTAAGAAATGTAAGAAAAATATATAGTTATCTAAGCCACAAATTTATATCATTATGAAAATCGTCAGTTCTAAAACTAAATATAAAGAAATTGTAGCCCCAAAATTGAAAGAAACTTTTGGTTACACGAATCCATTATCAATACCTTCGATAAAGAAAGTAGTGGTTAATATTGGGATAGGAAAGCTCGGAAAGGAAAAAGAGAAAATCAATGAAATGGTTGAAGTTATGCGAGCTATTACAGGTCAAAAGCCTCTCATGACTAAGGCTAAAAAATCAATTGCCGGTTTTAAGGTTAGGGAAGGTTCTGAAGTCGGAATAAAAGTAACTTTAAGAGGTCCAAGGATGTGGGATTTTATTGATAGATTAAATAACGTGGTTTATCCTAGAACCCGAGATTTTCAAGGAGTAAAAGTGAGCAGTGTTAGCAAGGAGGGGGATTTGAATCTAGGTATTAAAGAGCATATTGTTTTTCCTGAAGTTTCTGCTGAAGATGCTCGGTTTATTTTCGGATTACAGATTAACATCGCCACTAATGCCAAAACTCAGGAAGAAGGCGACTTGTTATTTCGATTGTTAGGATTTCCTCTTCAGGATAAGAAATAATTTAAAAAATTAATTAATTTTATTATAAGAATAATTTAGATAAATAATAGTATGGCAAAAAAATCAGTAATTGCTAAATCTCAAAAAACCCCAAAATTTTCTACGCGAGAAGTTCGTCGCTGTTGGAAATGTGGAAGAAAAAGGGGATATATGCGTAAGTTTGATATTTGCCGAATTTGTTTCCGCGAATTGGCAAGCAGCGGGGAGATTCCTGGAATAAAAAAGAGTAGCTGGTAAGATAATTTTTAAAAATAAGAAGTTAGAAATATAATTATTGAATTAACTTTAAATTAAACGAAGTATATGTTAGATCCAATTAGCGAAATGTTAACTAGAATAAGGAATGCTCAGATGGCTGGACACAGCGAGGTTGTTTTTTCTAGTTCAAAACTTAAAAAGGCCATTGCTGACGTTCTCCTAAAGAGTAATTTTGTGGCGGGTGTTAGTGAGATAAAGGGAGAAAAATTTGTTACGATAAAGGTTGTGTTAAAATACAATAGTGTGGAAGGATCAAGAAATGTTGTTCCCGCTATCAGATCAATTAAAAGAGTTAGTAAGGAAGGACAGAGAATATATATAAGTAAAGAAAAAATCAGAAGTGTGAAAAATGGTTTTGGAATAGCTATTTTATCTACTTCTAAGGGAGTAACGACTGGCGAAGAAGCTAGAAAAAATGGAGTAGGCGGAGAATTGATTTGCGAAGTTTGGTAAGACAATATAACATGTTAACAATTAAGCATATTAACACATAATTTAAAATATTTTAAGCTAAGATGCTAAAATGTTAAGATGCTAAAATGAATTTATGTCAAGAATAGGTAAAAAACCAATTGAAATACCACAGGGCGTAACTGTTGAGATGGTAGATAATAAAATTATTGTTTCTGGTTCTAAAGGAAAATTAGAATTAGTTGTTGTACATGATGTTAAAGTTGAAATTAAAGATAATATCATCGTCATAGATAAAAGCAATAGTAGCAAAAAAGCTCGTGCAATGTGGGGAACAGTTAGTCGACTTATCGGTAACATGGTAGAGGGTGTCTCTAATGGTTTTTCTAAAACTCTAGAGTTAAATGGCGTTGGATTTAGAATGGAGGCCAATGGAAAAAAGTTAAAAATGGCTCTTGGTTTTTCTCACCCAGTAGAAGTAGAAGTTCCTGCAAATTTAGAGGCCAAGATAGAGAATAATACATTAACTATTTCTGGAATTGATAAACAAGTAGTGGGGCAATTTGTTTCTGAAATAAGAGCGCTAAAACCGGTAGAGCCATATAAGGGGAAGGGTTTTAGATATGCTGGCGAGATAGTTAAACGAAAAGAGGGAAAGAAAGCTTCCGCTTAGAACTAAAATTATTTAGATTTAAAATTATTATTAATATGACAAGTAGAAACAATAAAAGAATACATAGAAAAAAAAGAATTCGAGCTAAGGTTGATGGTAGTGCTAAGTGCCCTCGCGTAGCTATTTTTAGAAGTCTAAAAAACATCTATGTTCAATTAATAAATGATGAAAAGGGTAACACTCTTTCTTCAGTCAGCACTTTGGTTATGGGAATCAAGCCAAATATGGAAGGGGCAAAAAAAGTCGGGAAGGCGGTAGCGGATAAATGTAAAGAATTAAAAATTAGTGAAATTGTTTTTGATAGAAGTGGTTATAAATATCATGGAAGAGTAAAGGCTCTAGCTGAAGAAATGAGAAAAGAGGGTCTTAAATTTTAATAAAATATACTTAAGACTATAAAAAAATTATGAATGATGATAAATCAAAAAAATTTAGATCCGACAGGAAAAAAAGAGAAAAGCCGGAATTTGAACAAAAACTTTTAGATTTGGCAAGAGTAACCCGCGTGGTGAAAGGAGGCCGTCGTTTTAGTTTTAGGGCTACTATGGTGATTGGGGATAGAAAAGGGAGAGTGGGAGTAGGCGTAGGGAAGGGATCGGATGTTTCCAATGCTATTGGAAAAGCAGTTAATGATGCCAAAAAAGATATGATTACTATTGATATTAGTGCGGGTACAATTGCTTATGATATGAGCGTGAAAATGGGAAGTGCTAAGATTATGTTAAAACCAGCCAAAGAAGGTCGTGGAATTGTAGCTGGAGGAGCTGTGCGAGCGGTAGTGGATTTGGCAGGTATTAAAGATATCGTTTCTAAATCATTGGGAACATCTAATAAATTGAATGTGGCGAGAGCTGCAATTAAAGCTTTGAAAGAATTTGAGGTTAAAAAAGCTGAAATTAAGAAATAATTTTAAAAGGTATGCAAATACATGAATTAAAAGTAAAACCTAAAAAAAATCGCAAAAGAATTGGGCGTGGTGGAAAGAGGGGAACTTATTCTGGAAAAGGAAATAAAGGACAAAAAGCGAGATCAGGTGGAAATGTTGACCCTTTATTTCAAGGGGGAAGCACTTCTTTGGTGGAAAGGTTAAAAAAAGTACGGGGATTTAAAGCTTTTATTCCAAAGAAAAATATCTTAAGCTTAAATGTTATCGAAGAAAAATTTAACGATAATGAAACTATTACTTTGGAGTCCTTGGTGGAGAAAAAAGTTTTTAGAAAAAATGAAATTAAAAATGGAGTGAAGATTTTAGGTGATGGTGAACTAAAGAAAAAAGTTACCGTAGCTAAAGAAATTTTAGTTTCTGCTTCTAGTGCTGTTGCGATTAAAAAAGCAGGAGGAAAAATAGAGGAAAAACCAGTCAAACAGAAATCTAAAAAAGAACTCAAACTTGAATCTTTAAATAAATAAACAAAAGCTTCTTAAATGAAAAAGCATCCCCTTGGGGTGTTTTTTTATTTTAAATCGTTGGTTTGTTTTAATTCTCAAATAGAAAGATATAGAGATAAAGATAAAATCAAGTAAATATTAAAAAGGAAAGATCCGTGCACCCTATTGACAAGGAAACCATTTGGGTGTACTTTGGAATACAAAAACCAAAAAAAATAAGAAGAGGGCTTAGATATATAAAAATAGGAAAGAAAATTAAATTTCTAACTATCAAATATATGAAACGCACGATTAGATCAGTCCGGTCCACTCTTAATTTCTTGTTGGCTATGGTTGAATTATTTGTCAGTATTGCGCTGACTGTAAGTATTTTTAGTTCAGGAGCAAATACTAACGGAGGAATTTCCGATTATATCACTCAAATAATGGATGTGATTGACGATGGAACAACTGTTTTAATCGATAGTACTGGCCTAATAGGCCCCGCATCCTTTCTGGTTTTAGTTTTAGGATTTATGATGTTTGGTATGGCCTTATTTGTATTAATTCCTAATATGCTAGAGCAAAGCAGGGAAAGAGATGAGGATGATAGCTAATTGCTAGATCTAAATTTATAATTAATTTATAGAAATGAAATTATTTGGTATAATGATAGCAATAATAATTAAAAAATAAAATATGTTAAATGAATTTAAGAAGTTCGCCGTTAAAGGGAATGTAATTGATTTGGCGGTCGGTGTTGTGGTGGGAACAGCTTTTGGTAAAATTGTAAGTTCCTTTGTGACGGATATCATTATGCCACCTATTGGCGTGCTAACTGGAGGAGTCGATTTTTCTAAATTGTCGTTCACTCTAAAAGAGGCTACGGTCAATTCGGATGCGGTAAAAATGAGTTATGGTTTATTCCTTAACACAGTTGTAGATTTTCTGATTATATCTTTTTCGATTTTCATTGTAATAAATCAATTGGGAAAATTAATTAGAAAAGAAAAAGTTGCGCAAGAAAAATCAACCAAAGAAGTGAAACTATTGGAAGAAATAAGAGACTTACTTAAAAATCAATCAAGTAAATAGCTATTAAAAAATTTACGCTTTGCAATTTAGAATTTGAAGAAAATAACTATATAAAAAACATTCAAAAATGAATGTTTTTTATATTAAAAAGACAAATTTAATTATTCATCAATTTTTGAATCATTGAGCACTTCTTCAGTGAGTTGGTTTTTGCACGATTCTAATATTTTTTTATCAATTATTTTTTTGCATAGAATGAAATCTTTTTTGGAAATAGCTTGTTTTTTATAACAATAATCTTTTTCTAAATCGATTAGACTATCACAATCAGTGCTGGTGCCAGAATTATCATTTATGCCACAATATTCTAGGCAATATTTTTTTTCATCAGAATCTTCAAATTGATCACAGTTGCTGTCGCAATCTTCTGGACTTATATCAAGTAAAACATTATCATCAACTGTTGATTCATCGGGTATATTTTCTGTGTCATCAGCGGTGTTATCATCCAAAGATAAATTGTTGTTTTCATTTGCAGTGGATGATTTTCGAGAAATTTCTTCGCTGTTGCTGGTAGATTGAAAATATCTATTTTTAATAATAGGGTAGGCGAAGTAAGAAACGCCTCCAATAATTAATAAATAGATTAAAATTAATATTTTAGCTTTCATAACATTAATAAACTTTTTTAATATCTATATTGGTATAATAATATTTTAAAATTTTGTCCCAATCCCAATTATGTTCATCGGCTAGATTGAGGGCACCATGAGCAGATAGCCCCACCATATGATTTCCTTCAGCTACTAAGGTGGCTGTACTTTTGGTAGGATGTTTGCCGTAGGGATCATTGACTGATTGGCACCACGGATAATCATTGCTACCCCAACGTTCTTCAAAACTTCTGGTTTTTCCATCTGTCCAGGAGCTATAAGGAGTTATGGCAATTTGTTTTTTATACATCACGATTTTTCCCTGAGTATCTATGGCTGCATCTTTAATTCTAGTGTGGCCAGTTTCCCAATCATAGCCGTAGTAAAGTTGATTACCAGGAGTGGCATTAACCTTGAATCCATCGGCAGAATACTTCGTACTAAATTTCAATTTCCAATACCCGTAAGTTCTAAAAGAGGTAGTCATGACTCGGTTATAGTCAGTGTCTCCTGTGCCAGTTATTTCTCCCATTCCCCAAACATAATGCTCTAAAGACAGTGTATTAATTACCCAAGTTAATTTGCTAGAAGTATTATAGCGTAATTTTACTTTTCCTCGATATTGATCAAAATCAGAGTTGGGGCGATAAATATCGAAAATTATTGCAGAATTATCTCCTGCTGTATCTTCAAAAAATACTTCCTTAGCTGAAAGAGTATCTGTGATAGATCCATAAATTTTTAAATTTCCATCAGTGGTATAAGTCACACGAGTAGTCACTCCAGCGAGTACTTGCCCAACTACAGTACCATCCCCATTTTTAATGGTATAATCTCGATTAGCCTCAAGTTTAAAAGGGGAATCTCTCAAATCATCTCGAGTATAATTCCAGAGTCCCACAGTTATTTCCGGACCCAGTGCTCCACCTCCTAAGTCTGCTTCACCTAGATCGCCAGAAACATTGCCGGTAGAGGCTAAATAATTTTTATATCTATTGTAACCGTTCTTATATTCGCTAGATCCATATTTCTTATAGCTATCTTTATCGTATTTAGAATATTTTCCATATTTAGCGTATTTAGTGAGAGGCTTGTATTTATTTTTGTAGCCTTTATATTTTTTATAACCTGCATAATATATTTGATTTTTAGTTTCTTTATAGCGGTCGTAATCATTTTTGGCAGAAATTCTATCTGCAGAGCTTTCAAATCCATATTTATTTTTAGCTTTTTTGTAATCTTTGTAATCCTGATAATGCTCATATTTTTCGTATTGCTGATATTTTTCATATAAGATTAGGTCGTTTTCAAGTTCTTCATCGCTAGTATTAGCAGCTTCATCTGCATAAAGATTGAGAGGAAATATATTTAAGATAAGAGCTAGTCCTAAAAGAATGGTCATTAATTTTGAAATTGTTTTTGCGTAAGTCATTTAGTTATTTTTTAAAACCCCGTATTATATTTAAAATATTTTTTATTCTCTAGTTAACTTGAACCCCTCATTTGTATCTTCAATATTGAATCCTTTTTCTTTCAATTTGTTTCTTAAGCTGTCTGCTTCTTTAAAATTTTTATCGCTTCGGGCTTGCTCTCTCGCTTGAGCTAACTGAATAATTTCTGAAGGGATTTCTTCTTTTTCAGATGGAGAATTGAGGCCAAAAACCATATTTATTTTATTCCAGAAGGATAAAATATTTTCCAAATCAGCAGTGGCAATTTTGTTTTCTCTTTCTGATTTATTTACTTGAGTTATTAAATCGTAAAAAACACTCAATGCCAGTGGAGTATTAAAATCGTCATTCATGGCTTCTTGAAATTTTTCTTGATAATAATCAAAATCGATAGTAGTAACAGAAACTTCTTTTCTATCGGATTTGGATAATTTATCTTGAATGTTATTTATAAATTGGGATATTTTTTCTAGATTTTTTTGGGCTTGTTGGAGAGATTTTTCGCTATAATTCATTACGCTTCGATAATGAGAGCTAGCAATCCAAAGTCGAATAGTGGATGGATTATAATTTTTAAGAGCATCTTTAATCGAAACGGCATTGCCCAATGATTTACTAGCTTTAACACCATCAACATTAACCATATTCCAAAGCACCCAATAATTAGCCATTTTTTGTCCCGTCAAAGATTCGCTTTGCGCAATTTCATTTTCATTATGAGGAAAAGCATTTTCGTTGCCTCCACCGTGGATATCAAAAGTATTTTCTCCTAACAAATCACAACTCATTACGCTACATTCAATATGCCAGCCGGGGTAGCCAACGCTCCAAGGACTGTCCCATTTTAAAATATGGTCGTTGTCAGCTTTTATCCAAAGCGCAAAGTCGAGAGGATTTTTTTTGTCGCTATCTATCTCTACTCGTGCTCCTGCCAATAATTCATCTGTTTTCCGACCGGAAAGCTTTCCATAATCAGGAAATTCTTTTACTGAAAAATAAACAGATCCATTGGCTTCATAGGCAAACCCCTTTTTGATTAGGCGCTTGATAAAATCTATCATTTTGTCGATATATTTAGTGGGGCGGGGATAGAAAGAAGCTGATTTAATATTAAGAGCTTTAAAATCTTCCTCGCAAGATTGAATGTAAAAATCAGCGATTTCAAGCGGATCGATTTTTTCTTTTTTAGCTTTTTTTTCAATTTTATCTTCACCATTATCAGCGTTATCAGTCAAATGTCCTACATCAGTGTAATTCATAATGTAGCGTACCTCATAGCCGGAATATTCTAAATATTTACGAATCATGTCCATCGCCACATAGCCTCGTCCATGACCTAAATGGCAATGATCATAAACAGTCGGTCCGCAAACGTACATTCCAATCTTTCCTGGATTTATCGGAATAAATTCCTCTTTTTGGTTAGTGAGTTTGTTATAAATATGTAGCATAACTTATTTAAATTTTAAATTTTGAATGAATTTCCAATGGAATAATGATAGAAAATATTTTTTATAAATAGCAGTTTTTAACAAGGCGTTTTTTTAATATTAAAAAATTAAGACTTGAATCAAAATTCAAAATTTGAAATTCAAAATTTTTTTGTCTAGATCCACTTTTTAATCTTAAATAATAGTATGGTAAGTATCGATAATATAAACATTATTCCCATATGAATCCAAAATCCATAAGGATTATTTCCAAAAGGAATATCAGCGCTCATAGCTAAAATATTGGAATAAACAGTCATGGGAAGCATCACAGCTGAAAAAATTGTCAAAACTTTCATGGTTACATCTAGCTTATTGGATAGGAGAGAATTGTTGGTTTCTTCTAATGATTCAATGGTTTCTTTGGCACTTTCCAGAGAGCTCCATAATCTGATATTAGTTCCTACTAAATTTTGATAATAATCTTTTAAATCTTTGCTGATAATTTTTGTGTCCATTTGAGCGAGGGACTCCAAAATCGATCGTTGTGGCTTTAGCGCTCTCCTAAAATTTAGGACGTCTCTTTTGGCAATAGAAATCTCTCTCACCATTTCTTTCTCTTCCCCGTTAAAAACATGGTTTTCAATAATATCAATATTCTTATGAATGTGATCTAATCTAGGAAAACAAGATTCAATGAGAGTTTCGATAAGGTAATATAGGAGGTGGGCAGGAGTAGCACTCATGTAAATCCTTTTTTTCCCTTCGCTACTCTGCAATTTTTCAAAAAAATCAGTAAGCTGAAAAATTTTATGATCATGTCCTGTGATAAGATGATCCTTGGTAAGTACAATATCCAGTTCCCCAGGATATGTAGTTCGTTCAACTGTATCATAAAGAGGAATGTGCAAGGTAAGAAAAATACAGTTAGGATAAACAGTTGCTTTGGGTCGAATGGTGGGCGTAACAAACTCTTCAATAGCCAATGGATGAATATTGAAGTTTTCTTGTAAGTAACGAGTGCTGGAAGCATCGGGATTTTCGAAATCTATCCAAGTAATATTGTGAAAGGAAGTCTTTTTCATTTTTGTTTTATATAATTAAATCTTCTCAAATAAACTGGAATTTTTTTGAGAAAACATATATCATTATTATATAACTTATTTGGCTTATTTGCAAAATGCAAGTAGGAGATTTAAATGAAAAAAATAGCCTTGATTTTAATCAGATTTTATCAGAAGTTTTTGTCCCCCGACCAAAGTTTTTTAAGATATTTTTTTTCGGAAAGATTTTGTCGCTTTCATCCTACTTGTTCACAATATACTTATGAAGCTATAGACAAATATGGTGTTATCAAAGGAGCTTGGATTGGCTTAAAGAGAATCATTCGATGTCATCCTTGGAATGACGGGGGCTATGATCCGTTGAAATAGCTAGTTAGGTTTTAGCGGGTAGCTTTTTAGTATTTTAAATAATATACTATAAGGGTTGGAGAATTTAAAAATTGTGTTATATATGAAAAAAATATACAAGTTAATAATTTTTTTGTTTTTCTTTTTAGGGGTAATTTCTTTAGGTGTCTATACTTACGCTTTTTCTTCGCAGTTCGTTTTAACTCCTAGTGCCGAAAATAAAAATTTTTTAGAATTTTTACCTAATGATTCGGTGGTGATTAATTTTACCAAACCAATTGATATTAAATATTATCAGAATAATATTAAAATAACTCCAGAAACTCCTATGCAAGCCAAAATAGATGAAACTCTGACAAAGATAACTATTACCCCCGAAACAGCCTGGAGAGTAGATACAGCTTATCAATTAATTTTGCCAGATGGTCGAGCTAAAAATTTTATGCAGATAAAATCAGATAAATTTGATTTTAAAACTGTTGGTTACCCTAGAGTTTTAGGAGTTGCTCCCAAAGGTGGAGAAGTTGATGTACGTTTGGATATCGAAGATCCTATTGGTGTAAAATTTGATAAATCAACTGAGAATTTTTTTATTGATTTTAAACTTTCTCCCGAAACAGGAGTGAAATATAAAAATAATGAGAATAAAACTCAATTTGAAATTCTTCCTCAGGAAAATTTAAAAGATAATACTTTGTATACCCTTACGATTTTTGCTAAAGCTAAAAAGGCTAGTGACAATACCTATAATCAAATTTATCAAACATCTTTTACGACGATGGCTCCTGAGCCGATAACTTGGGCGGAAAACTTAGTCCAAAGGGTGGAGCAGGCCAAAGAATTTACTCAAGCGAAAATTAGGGAAGGCAAATATATCGATGTAAATTTATCGACGCAAATTATGACTGTTTTCCAAGATGGAAAAATAATTGATTCATTTCTGATTTCCTCGGGAAAGCGCGGGATGGATACTCCTAAGGGTGAACATAGAATTTATAACAAAACTCCGCGGGCTTGGTCAAAAAATTATGGATTGTATATGCCTTATTGGATGGCCATTGCTCCGAGTGGTAAATTTGGGATTCATGAACTCCCTGAGTGGCCCAGTGGTTATAAGGAGGGACAAAATCACTTAGGTATTCCTGTTTCTCATGGTTGTATGCGATTGGGAGTGGGGCCAGCCGAGTTTGTTTATAATTGGGCGGAGATAGGGATGCCGGTGATTGTTTATTAGGAAATAGTTTTTAAAGTTGTAATGTTTATAAAATAGAATTTTATATCTAAATTTCAAATTTCAAATTTTGAATTTCAAATGAATTTTTAATGATTAAAATTATAAGGTTAAAAAATAATTCAGAAAATAAATTTTAAATATTTGAAAAATTAATAAATTAGAATTTGAATCTAAATTTCAAATTTAAAATTAAATCTTATGCCTCTAGATTTATTTTCTAAAACAAGATTACCTCAAAAACTACCTGTTGAAATGGAGGAGGTTGTTAATGATTTAAAAAAATCTTTTAGTAAAGAAGATTGCTTAAAAAAGGTTTATGATATTTTGAATAAAAAATATCAAGGTGCTCGAGTTATGACTTACTTAAGATTTCCAGCTATTTTTAAGAATGATATTAATTTTTTTTGGAATCAAAATGGGTTTTTGCATTGTACGAATATTAATTATATAGCTCGGATATTGTTGATAAAAAGTAATTTTTTTAAAGAAGATGACATCATTTTAAAGTGGACTTTGATTTGGTATATTTCACCACACCAATATTTAAGAGTTAAAGTTACTCAAAACAAATTTATTAATATGGATGTTTGGGCTAAAAATTATGGAATAAGCTTTGGCGATTATGCTAAGGGATTTAAATGAAAGATTATGAATTTAAGAAGTTGGGAATTTAGAAATGTCTAAAGAGCTACTAACTAAAAATTAATAAGCTAAAATTATGGATTTGTTGCAATCAATCACATTAGGAATCGTACAAGGCTTGGGAGAATTTCTGCCAATTTCGTCCACGGCACATCTTGTTTCGGTTCCCTTTTTTACTCATTGGAAAGACCCAGGACTGGCTTTTGATGTGGCACTTCACGCGGGGACACTTTTGGCGGTAGTAATTTATTTTTGGCAAGATTGGGTGGAAATTTTTAAGAACGGGGTACTACCCCGTTCCTACAATAAAAAATGTGAAGGTAGGGATAGGGCACTGGCCTGTTCGTATAATAAAAATATTTTGTGGTTACTTATGATTGGCACAATTCCCGGAGCAGTGATTGGATTTTTTTTAGAAAGTTATGTAGAAACTATTTTTCGCAGTCCCTATATAATTGCTTTTGCCTTAGCTTTTTTTGGATTAGTTTTATTCTTATTAGATAAATACGCTTTAGGAAAAAGACAATTAGATAAAATAAATATTAAAGACGTTTTAATCATTGGACTCTCTCAGGCGGTGGCAATTATCCCTGGGGTGTCTCGTTCAGGAGCGACCATTTCAGCTGGATTGGCAATGGGATTAGATAGGGTGAGTGCGGCCAGATTTTCTTTTTTACTTTCAACCCCGATAATTTTTGGAGCTACTCTTACTAAAATTCCAGAATTAATGAAAGCTGGAATTAGTAGTGAAATTTTAATGGGAATTATTTTTTCGGCCTTTAGTGGTTATGTTGCTATAAAATATCTGATTAAATTTGTTGAAAATTATAGTTATAAAACATTTTTTTGGTATCGGTTGGTATTGGCAATAATTATTATTGGAGTGGCGGTGATGAGATAAACTATTTTTTAATGGTTGAATTTGTGATGAAGTTCGATAAAATATTGGCATAAAATTAAATAAAAGAGTAAAATAATAAGTAGTCTAATGATAATCTTAGTTAAATAAATGAACAGCCATAATTTAACGGGATAAAAAAATATGCAAAAAAATGAAGGCACATGGGATCGCGCAATTCGCGCAATTTTAGGAGTTGTAATTGTTTTTTTCGCTTACGCTTCATTCTCTGGAATTATCGCTCTCTTAGTATATGCTGTAGGCTTGGCTTTGATTTTTACTGCTGTTACGGGATATTGCTATTTGTATAAAATTCTCGGCATTAATACTAGTAATGATTAATTATATAAAAATATGGATCATAAAAACATAACTACAGCTTTAGAATTGCCAGGAAAAAAGATAACTCAAAATTTAGGAATGACGCGAGGGATTACGGTGCGATCGAGGAATATTTTTGGTTCGATTGGCGGATCACTGCAAACTATTTTGGGAGGAAATATTACCTTATTTACCTCTCTTTGTGAAAAAGCCAGGGAAGAGGCTTATGAGTTAATGGTAAAGCATGCCGAGGAGCTCGGAGCCAACGCTATTATTTCAGTGAGATATGACGCTAATGATGTGATGGGCGGAGTAACCGAAGTTTTATGTTATGGCACAGCCGTAATTGTTGAATAAAAAATTTTTTAGAAAAAACGGATTTGAATTTTTTGATATAAATCCGTTTTTTTGTTTTATAATAATTGCAATTAGTATTATGATGGCTGGAAATTATTAATTGAGTAACTGATGTTTTTATTAATCTAACATAGTGGACAAAATGAAGAGAATAGTGTTTTTCATAACTATTTTTATTTGTGGAATTGTTTTGTTAATTTATTCTCTCCTTGTTAGAAATGAAAAAGGAGGTGCAAATTGAGGAGTCAGCCTAATAGAGTAGGATTATAATTCTACAAAAAAATAACAAGCCAAATACGAACATCGTATTTGGCTTGAACCCTCACAATTTTAAGTGGATGATTCTCCTTTTTTCAGGAACGTATATCGTTCCCAATGGAAGTTTATAAACAATTGTTCTTTCGACAACGTAAACATTGCCAAAGGACCATACTTTCTCCTCTCTTTGCCCTCGAATAGTTTTCCCGTGATTGTCTATTCCCTTGAGACTTTCGGCCAGTTTACCATCCTCTTTATTTACAATGGGTGAATTTGGTGAAGTTGCCCAAACAAGAGATAACATTTGAACTGCAAATACTGCAATTAATGCCACTCTTTTTGTTGTTGGAGCAAGTTTTGAAGAAAATATGATGAAAGAAGTTAGGGTTCCTGCGGTAAAAATTACTATAAGACAAAAAAGATCGAGATCCATTTCCATAGTAAACCTCCATAATAGGAAAATGATATAATATTAACCTTTTTGGGTCAATATATCTAAAAAACTATCCATAAGCTACGATTTTAAATTATACACCAAAAACATAAAAAAGTCAATAGTTGGCTTATTCTTATAATTAGGCTATTATAGAGGATGTTAGTGTCATACTATTTTGAATTGGCACTAAATCTTAAATATTATATTTTTTGTTATGATAACAGCGATCATCTTTATTTTGATTTTGGGAGTTTTAATTTTCGTTCATGAGTTGGGACATTTTTTAGTGGCTATTCGCAATGGTATCAAAGCTGATGAATTTGGTTTTGGTTTTCCTCCTAGAATTGTAGGAGCGGTAAAAAATGAAAAAACCGGCAAATATAAAATAATTTGGGGCGGAAAAACAGTTAAATCGAAAAATACAATTTTTTCTCTTAATTGGATTCCATTGGGAGGATTTGTAAATATTAAAGGAGAAAACGGCAATGCCAAAAATGATAAAGATAGCTTTGTTACTAAATCCGCTTGGGTGAGAATAAAAGTTCTAGCAGCAGGAGTAACGATGAATTTTATTTTAGCGTGGTTTCTTTTAGCTATTGTTTTTTCTCAAGGGGCGCCAGAAGCTATCAGTGATACGCAAAAAGCCAAAGACGCCAAAGTGCAGATCTCTCAAGTGGTAGAGGGAACTCCTGCTAAAGAAATGGGACTGGCAATCGGAGATCAAGTGGTAAAAATTTGTTCAGGAAATGATGAGTGTCAATATGTGAGTAAAGTTGAAGAATTGAAAAAATATATTGATGGTCGCAAAGGCAAAGAAATAGTTTTGACTATCAAAAGAGGAGGGGACATTCTTAGCCTAAGTGGCATTCCTCGCGTAGATTATCCTAGTGATCAAGGTGCTCTAGGAGTAGGATTGGCCAGAACAGCTTTGATTGATTACCCATGGTATGAATCAATCGGTAGAGGATTGGAAGCAGTTGTTGATATGACTATTCTTATCGTAACTACGCTTTTTGCTCTGCTAGGGCAATTGATTATGGGAAATAAACCGTCTATGGACGTAGCGGGGCCAATTGGAATTGCAATTATGACCAAACAAGTAAGTGCGCTTGGTTTTACTTATATTTTACAGTTTGCCGCTATGCTTAGCATTAATCTGGCCATAATTAATATTTTGCCTTTTCCTGCACTGGACGGAGGAAGAATATTTTTTATTTTAATTGAAAAATTAAAAGGCTCCCCAGTTAATCAAAAATTTGAAAGTATGGCTAATTCAATTGGATTTTTATTATTGTTACTTTTGATGGTAGTGGTTACTTTTCATGATTTCATCCAGTTTGAGATTGTAGATAAGATAAAAAATATATTTTAGCAAAATTTCAAATTTAATATTCTTGTAAGGGACTGATTTACTGATGCATGAACTATTTAATGAATATTATTGTTTGACCATAAGCTTTATTTAGAATAATATAAACTTATATGAAGCAA
This sequence comes from Parcubacteria group bacterium, assembly GCA_041662245.1. Lineage (GTDB taxonomy): Bacteria > Patescibacteriota > Minisyncoccia > Moranbacterales > UBA9337 > UBA9337. Next base: position 130,074 of record JBAZSW010000004.1, on the reverse strand, counting down.
TCACAACTATTTACCAAAACATCTAAAGACTTTCCTAAAGATGAAGTGTCAAAAAATGCTCAGCTTTTGATCAGGGCTGGTTTTATCAACAAAGAAATGGCAGGAGTATATGCTTATTTGCCCTTAGGAATTCGAGTTATTGAAAAAATCAAAACAATTGCAAGAGAAGAGATGAATGCGATTGGGGGACAAGAAATAATTATGTCATCTTTGCAGCCCAAAGAGGTTTGGCAATCAACCGGTCGGTGGAGTGATGAGGTGGTGGATGTGTGGTTTAAATCAAAACTTAAAAATGAAGCAGAGGTTGGCTTTGGTTGGTCACACGAAGAGCCGATTACTCAAATGATGAAAAGATTTCTTTCTAGCTATCGAGATTTCCCAGTTTATGCTTATCAATTTCAGACAAAATTAAGAAATGAACTTAGGGCCAAAAGTGGAATTATGCGCGGAAGGGAATTTGTAATGAAAGATTTATACAGTTATGATGTGGATGAAAAAAGACATCTAGCTTTTTATGAAAGTGTAAAAAATGCCTATATGAATGTTTTTAATCGAGTAGGATTGGGTGATATTACTTATATAACTTTTGCTGCGGGGGGAGCTTTTACTAAATATAGCCACGAATTCCAAACAATTACAGAGGCAGGAGAAGATTTTATTTATGTTAATAAGGAAAAAGGATTGGCAGTAAATGAAGAAGTCATGGAGGATACTGTTTTAAAAGAATTAGGAGTTTCTAAAGATGAATTAACTAAAGTGAAATCGGCAGAAGTAGGAAATATATTCAATTTCGGCACTTCCAAATGTGACGATATGAAATTATTTGTAACTGATGAAAATGGAAAACAAATTTCTGTCTATCTTGGTTCATATGGTATTGGTATAACTCGCTTAATGGGTGTAATTGCAGAGCATTTTGCCGATGAAAAGGGAATTATTTGGCCTGAGAGTGTCGCACCATTTGTCGTGCATTTAATTAGTCTTGGAAAAGACAAGGAAGCGCAAAAAATTTACGATGATTTGATTGCACAAAATATAGAAGTTCTATTTGATGATAGAGATGTACGGGCGGGAGAAAAATTTGCAGATAGCGATTTAATTGGAATTCCTTATCGAGTGGTGATAAGCGAAAAGTCACTGATAGCTGGTGGAGCAGAAATAAAAAAAAGAACTTCTAGCGAAAGCAAAATTGTCAAAATGGAGGATTTGATTAGAAATATAAAAAAATAAACTCATTTTTTTGTTTCTTTAAATTAAAATTGATATTTTTTTATCTTAATAATTTAAATGCATAAATTTTGAAATTGAAATAAAAAATAAAAATATATGAAATTTATAGTAGGTAATTTAAAAATGAATCTCATTTCCGAGATAGAGCGAGAGAACTATTTCAAAAGTTTCGAAAGTGGACTTGAAGGAAAAAAATTTAAAAATGTAAAATTAATTATTTGTCCCCCCTTTATTCATTTAGAAACTTTTCGAAAGAAAATTGATTTAGCTAAAGTTTCTTTGGGAGCACAAAATATCCACCAAGAGGCTAGCGGAAGATTTACGGGGGAGATTTCTGCGCCAATGGTGAAAAATTTTGGGGGAGATTATGTTATTATCGGGCATAGCGAGAGAAGAAATTATTTTAATGAAGATAATGAAATTATCAATAAAAAAATAAAAATATCTCTAAAAAATGGGCTAACCCCGATAATTTGTATCGGTGAAACGGCCAATGAGAGAATAAATGGCGAGATAAAAAATGTAATCTCTAAGCAACTGATGGAAGGTTTGCAAGATATTTCCAAAACAAAATTTTCTCAAATAATAATTGCTTATGAGCCAGTTTGGGCAATCGGAAGTGGAAAAGTTCCTACTAGTGATGAGATAATGGAAGCTAGAATTTTGATGCAAAAAATATTGGCAGATAAATTTGATTTGACCTTTGATAAAATGCCTCAAATTATTTATGGAGGATCGGTGGATACTAAGGATATAAAAGAAGTTTGTATTAACTCTGGAATGAATGGTGTTTTAGTGGGCGGAGAATCATTGCACGTAGAAAGCTTTATTAAGATAGCTGAATTTTTGGAAAATAATTAATTAAAATATAAATAAATGTTAGAAAAAGTAAAGAAAATATTGGATGATGCGAACACGGGAAACTATGCTGTGGGGGCCTTTAATACAATTAATTTGGAATTTACCCAAGCTATTTTAGAAGCGGCTAAAGAAAAAAACTCTCCGGTAATTATCCAAATAACAGAAAAAACAATGGATTATTCTGGAGGAAGAGTAATGTATGCGTTGATTAAAAATTTAGTGGAATACTATTATCCTCATATTCCTGTAGGAATTCACTTAGATCATGGAAAAGATTTCGAAGTGGTCCAAAGAGCTATAGAAATCGGACTTAATTCAGTGATGTATGATGGATCAAGAAAAAAATATTCTGACAATTTGATGACTACGAAAAAAATTGCGGATTTTTGTCATAAAAAAGGAGTGACTATTCAAGGAGAATTAGGAAATGTTCCTTATTTAAAAGAAGTAGGTTCGGTGGAAATTAATTGGGATGATTATATGACTGATCCTGCTCAGGCGGAAGAATTTGTGAGAGAAACAGGGGTGGATGCGTTGGCTGTGGCAGTGGGTAATGCTCATGACTTTGCTAAGGAACGACCAGAACCAGATTATGAGAGGTTGGGTGAAATTAATAGAAGATTGAATATGCCACTTATTATGCATGGTGCCTCCGATTGGGAAGAAGAAAAAACTACGGAAGCAGTCAGAAGAGGGATAAATTGTTTTAATGTAGATACTGCTTCACGGGTAGCTTTTGTAAGCAGCTTGGGAAAGACTATTGATAGTAAAAAATCATTGTCATTTGATGTAAGGGAACATCTAGGAGCGGCCAGAAGCGCTGTTACCGAGGTAGTTAAGAAAAAAATGGATATGTTTGGGAGTACAGGGAAAATAGGATAGATGAATAATAATTTTTTTCAATACGTATAATTTAAAGCAAGCAGTTTTTTTATACTTTAGTTAAATTTTGAATTTCCAATTTTGAATTTCGAATGAATTTATAATTCAATAATGACTTAATGAAAAATAGTATTGTTACATTGAGAAATTAGTTGTGTTATTGCATTTAATTTAAATTTCAAATAATCAAAATTATTTTTTTGACTCAAATTCGAAATTAATTTATTTTTTTATGAAAGTAACCATGGTGGCGCCTGTGCCATTTTTTGTAGACAGAGGAACTCCAATGAGGATTTTGGAAGAAGCTTTGGCTTTGGAAAAAAAAGGAGTGGAAGTGAATATCGTTACTTATCATTTGGGACGCAATGTAAATGAAATTAATGAAGATTCAAAAATAAAAGTTTATCGAGTGGCGCGACTTCTTTTTTGGTATAATAAAAGAGAAGCGGGAGCTGATTGGCAAAAAGTGGTATTGGATATATTGCTTATTTGGAAAACTTCTAAAATAGTTTTTTTAAAAAAGCCAGATATAATTCATGCTCATTTGCACGAGGGGGTATTAATTGGCTGGATTGTCAAATATTTATTCTTTTGGCGAAAAATTAAATTGGTGGCTGATTTTCACGGAGAGTTAGTGAGTGAGATGGAATCTCATGGATATTTAAATGGGGGATTTGTCAGGAAGATTTTTAATTTATTGGAAAAAATAATTTTTAAATTAGGTGACTTTACTATTGCCAGTTCAAATGAGTTGATGGGAAAAATAAATCGGTTAGGTAAGGTAAATAATGTCGGAGTCGTCTTAGATGGAGTCAACATAGATAAATATAAAAAAAATGATTTTAAGAAAGAGGAAAATGTTGATGAATTAAAAGTCATTTATTCGGGAGCTTTTGTAAACAATAAAGGAATTAATATTTTACTGGAGGCAATTTTGAAAATTTCCAAAATGAATTTGGGAGGAATAAGTTTTATTTTAGCGGGGGGGCCAAGAGAAAATATCGAAAATTTTATAAAAAAAAATAATTTAGAAAATGTAGTAAAGTTAATTAGTCCTTTGAATTATTTTGATCTTCCAAGAGTAAATAAAATGGGTGATATTGCTATAGATCCCAAAACTTCCCAAGTGGGACAAGCGAGTGGAAAAATCTTGCAATATATGGCCGCAGGGCTTCCGGTAGTTTGTTTTGATAGAGAAAACAACAGGCGATATCTAGGCGAAGCAGGTTATTATGTAAAAGAATTTGATGCTGATGGGCTCGTGGAAGGTATTTTGTATTTTTTTAGAAATAAAGGTAATATAAAGCTAATGTCTGAAATCTCCAAAAAATTAATTGAAAAGTTTACTTGGGAATCTTCAGCAGAGGAAATCATAAATATTTATAATAAAATAAAAAATAAATGAGTAAAAAAATTAAATTAGTTATCGTGGCGGTAGTTATTATTATTGTGGGTATCGGGGGATATATTTTATTCAAGAAGAGCGATAAAATTTCTATGATTGCCAATTCTATTTCGGTAGCTAAAAATGTTATCAATTTCCTTCCTGTAAAGGAAGATACTAAAAAAGAAATTCAAACAATTGATGCTTTGGTGACTGAGTTTACCAAAAAAACTGGTGTAGAGAAAAGATTCTTGATATTACTTCAAAATAATATGGAACTTCGTCCGGGAGGGGGATTCCTTGGTCAATATGCGGTTTTGAAAATAAAAGACGGAATGGTTACAGGGCTAACCTTTGAGGATGCTAATTTACTTGATCAAAGAATCACCGTTAAAGTTCCTACCCCTTATCCTTTTGAAAAAATGATGAGTCTGAAAAAATGGAAATTTAGAGATTCTAATTTTTCTCCAGATTATCCTACTAATGTAGAAAAAGCTAAATACTTCTATCGTCTTTCGGGGGGAAATAGTAATTTTGATGGAGTAATTGCTACCAATGCCAATACTTTCAGTCGAATTTTTACTTTGACTGGTCCAATGACGGTAAATGGAATTGAGTTAAATAGCGATAATGCTGTTTTGAAATTAGAAGAAATAGTAGAAAAGAAATATATCTTAAATGAAGATATCGATACTCAAAACAGAAAAAATGTTATGAAAACTTTAGCTGCTCAGATAACGGATAAATTGATGAGTTTAAATAATATTCCTAAGTTAGCTTCTTTTGTTTTGGAAGAGCTTCGCAATAAGGATGTGATGCTTAATTTTACGGATCAAAATTTGCAAAAAATGGTAACTGAAACGCATTGGGATGGGGCGGTTAATACCGATTGGGGTGGAGATTATTTTATGATGGTGGATGCCAATATGGGAGCTTTAAAATCAGATTATTATATTAAAAGAAATATATCTTATAATGTCGATTTAACAGGGGAAAAACCAATAGCTGAGGTTTTCCTTCTTTACAAGCATACAGCTACTTATGGAGATTGGCGAACTAGTGATTATCATTCTTATTTAAGAATTTATGCCCCCAAAGGAGCAAAGTTATTAGAAAGAGAGATGGTAAGCTATCCATTGGAGGGAGAAGAGTTTAATAAAAGTTTTTTTGGTTCAACTTTACATGTTTTAATTAATCGAGAAACAAAAGTTAGATTGAAATATGAGCTTCCGGAAAATGTTAGACAAGGGGATTATAAACTACTTATTCAAAAACAATCGGGGGTGGGTGATGTACCTGTAACTGTTAAAGTCAAGACTAAGGATGGAGAATTTGAAAAAACAGACACCTTAAAAAAAGATTTGAAATTTGAATTTCAAAACAGTACAGAATAATTCGTAATATTATTTTATGAATCTACTGCTTATAAAATTAGGGAAAGCCATTCATACTGTAAAACGAGATGGAATTTTTAACGGTGGGAAAAGGGTACTGAAAGCTTTTTGGGCAATGTTTGGTAGAGTGCGAGGCGGAGATATTCTTCTTATTACGGGGGGTGTGGGGGATAGCGCTAATTATAGGACAAAATACGTAGCCGAAGAATTAGAATTGCACGGTTTTAAATGTGCCACCACTATCCAAGATAATCCTTTTTTGACCAGTTATGCTGGTAGATTTAAAGTTTTTGTTTTCCATCGAACATTATACTCTGGGGGAGTAAAAAAGTTAATCAAAAAAATAAAAGAGCAGGGCAAAGAAATTATTTTTGATACGGATGATTTAGTTTTTGATAAAAAATATTTGGAGCATATGGATTTTTTTAAAAAGATGAATATTTTTGAGAAAAAGCTATATGAAAACGGAGTGGGTGGAGAAATTGTTAGTGATGATTATATAAAAGTATGCACAACTTCAACGAATTATTTGGCAGAAAAATTGAGAGAGATTGGGAAAAGGGTGCTAGTAGTAAAAAACAAAATGCCCCAAAGTGATTTGGAAATAGTAGAAGAAATAATGGAAAAAAAGCTATTTAATATATATTTTCCGTTAGAAAGGGTGGTAATTGGTTATTTTAGCGGAGCGCATGGTCATGATAAAGATTTTTCAACTATAGAAGATGTCCTGATTCATTTAATGGATAAATATGATGATGTAAGACTTTTCTTGGGAGGACCCCTAGAGATTAGCGATAAATTTAAAAAATATGAGAAAAGAATTAAAAAAATGCCTTATGTTCCTAGGAAAGAAAATTATAAAAATATAGCGGGGATAGATATAAATATAGCTCCCTTGGAAATAAATAATCCTTTTTGTGAGTCTAAGTCAGAATTAAAATTTTTTGAAGCAGGGATTTTGACTGTACCTACTGTTGCTACCGCTACGCAAACCTTTCGTGAAGCTATCAATGATGGAGTGGACGGTTTTGTGGCTAGTGATAGTGATGAATGGATGGAAAAATTGGAAAAATTGATACTTAATGGTAATTTAAGACAAGAAATGGGTGCCAAAGCTAGAGAAAAAGCAATAAATAATTATACTGTTAAAAATAGTAATAGCGAAGAATATTATAATTATTTGAAAAGTAAAATTAAATAATTCTTCTCTTCAGTTTTTCGTAAGATTTCTTACATCCATCACGTATCTGGCTCGGAAATTGACATTATTTATATTATTAAGGAGTGTTAATAAATTTAAGAAGATGATACGACTATGACTAAAAATAATTTATTACAAAATATTCATTTGGTTACCGAGCGTCTTATTCATGATGGTAAAATAACTGCACGTTTAGATGGCTCAGTCCATGATATTTTTCCTATTGCTATTAATGCAGATCAAGGAAAAGTGCTAAGAGATTGGGTAATTAAGGAAAAAGCGGTGTATACAATCGAGATCGGTCTTGCTTGGGGTATTTCGACTCTTTATATCTGCGAGGGACTTCTTACTAACGGAAATCCAAAAGTAAACCACATTGCCATAGACCCCTTTCAATCGAGTCAGCCAAAATTTGCGAATTGCGGGTTGCAAGTGTTAGAAGAAGCGGGTGTCTCATCTATAGTTGAACATATTTCTGAGAAATCACAAATTATCTTGCCAAGATTATTAAGCGAAGGGAAACGATTTGATTTTGCTTATGTGGATGGAAGTCATTTATTTGATGGAGTATTTTTAGATTTAATCTATCTTGGTCAGTTAGTTCGTCCCGGAGGAATTATATTCGGGGATGATTATCAAGCACCATCTGTAGCAAAAGCAGTATCATTTTGTGTAAATAATTTAGGATGGAAATTGGAAGAGCTATCTAGCAGTAAATCTCATCAGTGGTACGTTTTGCGAACGGCACATTCACCTATTTGTCGCGAATATCCACATTTTGTCGAATTTTAAAATTTTCATTCGCTCTATCGATAAAATTTGTAGAATTAATCACAAGAGGTTGATAGTGTTTGCTGTGCAATGGGGTGGGGTTGTTTTTTTGCTAAAAATTGATTAATATTAAAGATATGAGAAAATTAAGAAAAAAAATAAGAATAATTTGGATAATAATTTCCTTGTTGGCTGTGGTTTCTATGGTAGGATTTTTGATTGCGCCAGCTTTTACAGGATTTTAAATTATAATTTAAATTTACAAGATGAAATCATTTTTCCTTATAATAGTTTCTGTGGCATTACTGGGAGTTTTGGCTTTTTTTTCCATTCCTACTTTTAAAGAAATGAAAAGATCAAAAAATATCGAAAGCGAAATCAGCGCACTTCAATCCGAGTCCGAAGAGTTAAATGCCCAAAACAACTTTTTAAAAGAAAAAATAGGTTATTTGCAGTCGGATCATTATAAGGAAAGTGTGGCTAAAGATAGATTAAGTTTGAGGAATGTAGGGGAAAAAGTCGTGGTAGTACAACCCAACTCTAAAGTTTTGGGCGCTTCTGCAAATGATTCGTTGGAAGAAAATAATAATGAAATTGATAAAATGAAATATCAAGAAAATCTGCCCAATTATAAAAAATGGTGGGAAGTGGTGAAAGGAGGCATTTAAGTATAAATAAGGATATAAAATATTATAAAAAATATGAAGGAGAATGACAAAGACAAAGGGAATCCTGTGAAGAAAGTTAAAATGAGTACAGTCCTTTACGGTAGTGCTATTTTTGTGGGCGTCGTTTTAGCGGTAGGCATAATTTTTATCTATCGTTTTAATAGTGCAAAAAAAATTCCTATTTATATCTATAATCATATTCCCCTGCCAGCAGTGATAGTTGATGGAACTAGCTTTATTTCAATTGGTGAGGTTAATCAAGACTTACTTTCTATAAAAAAGTTTTATGAGAGTCAAGATTTTTCCTCTGTGGGTTTACGGACTGATTTTACTACCGAAGATGGCAAACGAAGATTAAAAATAAGAGAGAAAGAATTGATAAATAAAATGATTGAAGACAGGGCGATAGAAATATTAGCTAAAGAAAGGGGAATTATTGTGTCTAAAAAAGATGTCAATGACAACGTGGATAGGAAAATGGATGAATATAGCAGTCAGGAAAAAATAAAAGAAAATTTAAATAAATTATATGGTTGGACAATAGAAGATTTTAAAGATAAGGTAGTTAGACCGGGTTTATATAAGGATGAGTTGGAAAAATGGTTAGCTGAAAATGATGGAAAGGAAAAGAATGAAAAATCTAAAAAAAATTCCGCAGATGCTTTGGCGAAAATTAAAAAAGGAGAAGATTTTAGTAAAGTATTAAAAGATATTTCGAAAGATGATTCAATCTTGGGTGGTAAATTGGGATGGTTTAAAGAGGATCAGTTATCTCCAGAGATAAGAAAGGATGTTGTTTCTTTAAATAAAGGAAATAGTAGTGATATTCTTGAAAGTGACTTGGGTTATCATATAATAAAATTGGATGATGTAAATGAAGCAAATGGAGTTAAACTTTATGAAATAAGTCAATTATTTTTCCCTAAGACATCTTTTGCCAATTGGTTAGATAAAAAAATCAAAGAAATACGAGTGTCAGTATTATTAACTGATTATGTTTGGAATCAAAAGAGTGGTATGGTGGAATTTAAAGATAAGAAAATGGATGAATTTGAAAAGGAGTCGCTAAATAAAGCAGACAAAGACGCATCCCTGTTGGCTTTATAGCTTTATTATAAATAATCTGTTATTATAAAGGAGTAATTAATTTTTTAAGTTTACTTTTTAAGAACAATCAATCGAATGTTTTTAAGAAAATAAAACGATATGGCGAAATGTAAAGTTAATGAAGATTTGTGTATTGGTTGCGGAACATGTGAGGCAATCTGTCCTACTGTTTTTAAAATTGATGCTGAAAAAGGAAAATCAAAAGTTATAGCTGAAGAATGTGGTGATTGCAATTGCCAAGAAGCTGTAGATGGTTGTCCTGTGAATGCTATTTCGCTGGAAGCTTAAAGCTATTGCTTAAAGATACGTAGAGCTTATTCTTTGGGAATTTTTCCAGATAGTTTTTGTGTGGATTGATTATAGTTGTTAATTTTTTTCTATTTTTGTTGTGTTTTTATATCTACCTGCCATATTTCAATCAATTGCTTTTTCCCTTTTGTTGGAGGCGATGCTTTTGCATAAAGGATTTTTTTGGTTTTATTTTTTTATTTTTTTGGTGGCTTGTTTAATTTCCTTTAGGATGTTCTCTAAGGCTTGGTCGGGTTGGTTTATTGCTTTAGTTTTTTATTTTTCGGTTTGGACAATCCTGCATCTGATAGATTTCAATATTGAGAGGCATATTTTTATAATAATTAGTGGTTTAGTGGATTATTTTCTGCTTTTTGGTATCTATCGAATATCAAAAAAACCAGACAGTAAGACTGCCAAGGGAGTGATTGACATGTCCCTTATGGCTGTTATTTTTTTGTTTTTTTCTTCTACCTATGGTGTTTATTTAAATTTCGACATTCCATCGTGGGCACTTATGACTTTTTATTTTTTTAATATTGCTCTTATCAGTTATCAATATTTTTTGCTAGTAGGAGAGGAAAATAAGAAAAAATTGCAGGTATATAGTTTGGTTTTAGGCTTTGGTGTTTTGGAAATGGGTTGGACTATAAACTTTTGGCCATTTGGATATCTTACTACAGGAACAGTGCTTTTAATGTTTTATTATATTATTTGGGATTTATCTCAGAATTATCTTAGAGACATCCTGTCGGTCAAAAAAGTGTTAGTAAATCTGGTTTTTTTTGTTTTTATGAGCATAATTATTTTGTACAGTTCAATCTGGTTACCGAACATTTAATTAATTGAAATATAAATATTAGTTGTAAATTATCAAAGTTGTTAAAAAAATATGAAGAAAAAAACAGTAAAAGTAATTGTAGTTTGTATTTTAATAATGTTTTTTGGTTGGATGGGCAATTTATTTTTCGGAAGATATCTTACTCCCACTCTTATAGATTCAAAAATATTTTCAAAATTGGGAATTTTTGATAATGATAATAAAAATACCACCATCATAACCAAGACAGAGAAAGTTATTGTTAATGAAGATATTTCAATAAGTGAGATAGCTTCTAGCGCGGTTTATGCTGTAGTGGATGTGCTTTCTTTTGAAAAAAATGATAAGAATATTAAAAAAATAAATGTTTCGAATAATTTGGGAAAATATTCAAAAGGTGTTTCTGGAGCAGGAACAATTCTAACTAATGATGGAATCGTAGTTACCGATAGAACCAATGTTGTGGAAAAAAATGCTGATTATAAAGTGGTTACTTTTGGAGGAAATGTTTTAGATGCGACGCTTCTGGGAATAGATGATTTTTCAAACCTAGCCTATCTTAAAGTAGATGGTATTAATTTAACTACAGTACCTTTTGCAAATAGTGATGACAATAATTCTGGAAAAAAAGTTATTTTTATTGGAAACTTATCGGGACTGCAGAAGGCTTATTTGGCTGAAGGAACTTTGAGCGGTTTTGACGAGAGTTTTAATTTAGCAGGGGGAGGAATCGCTTCATCTGAAAAATTAGAAGGGGTGCTAGAGGCAAATTTTATTGAGGATGATAAATATGTAGGGGGACCGGTCATCAATCATAGTGGAGAACTGATAGCTGTCAGCGCTAAGTTGGAAATAAATAATGAAAAAAAATATTTTCAAATACCAATTGATGCGATTAGCGACTCTATGCAGAGAGTAGTCGAAAATAGAATTGATCAAGCGGCAAAACTAGGGATATATTACATTTCGGTCAATCCATTCTATAAAAATCTGAAAGAGCTTACCGTAGACAAGGGTGCCCTAATTTATTCCTCTTCCGAAAAACAAGGGTTGGCTATTATTGCTGATAGTCCTGCCGAAAAAGCTGAACTCAAACTTAATGATATAATTTTATCCATTGATGGTAATGAAATTAATCCAAGTCATCCTTTGTCTAATTTCATTAATCAATATGAGAAAGAGGATGTGGCTACCCTTAATGTTTTAAGAGATGGAAAGGAAATGGAAATAGAAGTAACATTTTAGAAATTGTGCTAGAATATTGGATATGGAGAAAAAATAGAACAAACAAAAAGAACTAAATTACATTATGAAAAAAAAATTAAAAGAAAAAGACTCCAAGGAAGATCAAGAAAAAAAAATAGAATTTGATTTAAATTTAAAAAATAGCGTTAAGAGAGGAATCGCTATTGTACTTTTATTTTTAATGACCATTCTTTTTTCTTTTGGATTTTTTGGAGCGGGAGGCGCTTTTGGAAAGTTTCTAGATAAATTTGGAGGAGTAGTTTTTGGTTGGGGGAAATGGTTGTTTCCGATAACTTTATTTTTAACGGCGATAATATTACTTTATAAAAAGAAAACTGTTTTCTATGTGGTAAAAATAGCCGGTCTTTCTATTGCTTTTTTGAGTCTACTTGGTTTTTTTCATATTTTTTATGATTATGAGCTATTATCTGAAATAGCTAAACAAGGTCAGGGTGGAGGATATGTGGGATATTTCATTTCACTCACTTTGATAAAACTTATGGGAAAAATTGTAGGCGTTGTTTTTTTAGTTGCATTTTTTTCTATAGGGGTAATGATTGCTTTTAATTTTTCTTTAGTAGAATTCTTCATTAATCTATTTAATAAAATAAAAAAAGAAGAGAACAGAGTCGAAGAGGACGTAGCAAACAAAGAAATTTTAGAGAAAGCAGATGAGGAGGAAAAAGATAATGATATTGAGGGAGATAGTTTGATAAATAAAGTTGATTTAGAACATAATATCAAAGAGGTTAAATTTGTGGAGGGCCCTAGTGATATTCCTGTAAAAAAAGACAATAATGGAGATAATAAAGATGATTTTAATATAAAAAATACTTCTTTTGATAATAAAGATAAATACAATAAGACAAACAAAATAAATCGGGAATCTTTGGAGGTTTGGAAACTCCCCTCTATTAATCTCTTGGATGACTCTAGTGGAGAGGCTTACAGTGGAAATATTGATGAGAATATTGATATTATAAAAGATACATTTGCCAATTTTGGCATTGCCCTTGAAGATGGTGGAGTGAAGATAGGACCAGCCGTTACTCAATATAGTTTTCGTCCTGCGGTGGGAGTTAAATTAAGTAAAATTGTGGCGCTAGGAGATGATTTGGCTCTTGCTCTAGCTGCTCATCCTATCAGAATCGAAGCTCCTATTCCTGGAAAATCTTTGATTGGTATCGAAGTTCCTAACAAAAAGCCAATTATGGTTAGATTAAAGAATGCCCTAGAGAGTGATGAGTTTAAAAATAGAAAAACTCCCCTGTCTTTAGTTCTAGGAAAAAATGTAGAGGGAAATTTCATTGTAGCTAATTTGGGAAAAATGCCACATCTTTTGATTGCAGGGGCAACGGGAACTGGGAAAAGTGTATGTATCAATTCAATAATCTTGTCTTTACTTTTCCAAAATTCTCCCGATGAATTAAAAATGATATTAGTTGATCCAAAAAGAGTGGAGCTTTCTCTTTATAATAGGATCCCTCATCTGTTATCGCCAGTTATTACAGATAATAAAAGAGTAGTCAATTCTTTAAAATGGGCAGTAAGGGAGATGGAAGAGCGTTATAAAATTTTAGAATCAACTGGTTCAAGGGATTTAGAATCTTATTCCCAGAAATTTAAAAAGGGAATGACTCGTGACGTGATCGATCCCGATACAGGCGAAACAGTCAAGGAGGAATTAAAGAAGCTACCTTTTATTGTCATCGTAATTGATGAACTAGCGGATTTGATGATTTCCCACGGTAAGGAAGTTGAAGGGGCGATAATGCGTTTGGCACAGATGGCAAGGGCAGTGGGAATTCATTTGATTATTTCCACCCAGAGGCCTAGTGTGGAAGTTATAACAGGTATAATTAAAGCCAATATTACAACTAGAATTGCACTCCAAGTGGCTAGTCAAATTGATTCTAGAACGATTATTGATATGCGAGGAGCAGAAACTTTACTGGGTAAGGGTGATTTACTTTTTCTTTCTTCAGAATCTCCTAAGCCCAGAAGATTACAAAACTCTTTTGTGTCAGAAAATGAAGTCAGAAGAGTAGTGGAATATATAATTGAACAAGGAGAGCGAGTTTATAAAAAAGATGAAGATGACGATATTGAGGAAGAATTGAACACTGATTCGAGTCCAAGAGGAAATGAACCTAGAGATAGCTCTGGACAATTGGATTTCTCTGTTTCTCGGGATAATGATGAAGAAGACACTATTTATGATGAAGTAAAAGATTTTGTTTTGGATTTAGGAAAAGCTTCCGCTTCACTTTTACAAAGAAAATTCAGAATTGGTTATAATAGAGCTGCTCGTTTGATTGATAGCTTGGAAAGAGATGGAATTGTGGGGGGTGCCGATGGGTCTAAACCTCGAGAGGTTTTATTAAGTAAAGAATCGTCAGGAGGTCATAAAAATAATAACAATAGCAATGATGGAAATGAAGAAGATATTTCTCAAGAGCAACGAGATAAATGGCAGATTTGATTTATTGGGGCATTTCGATTAAAATAGTAGCATACAGTGCTAAGGAGCCGTTGTTGCTGTTTCAGATTTTTAAAAAATAATGTTTTTTTAAAAATTGGGAATTGCACTATCTATATATTGGTCTGCCCGTTGGTGACAGATGTTAAATTCGTAATTTGTAGAGAAACACATGAATGGATTTAAGGTAAAGAAAATTCAATCTTCAACCTTAGGGGAAAAGATGAGGAAGATCCGGAGCGAGAAAAGGGTAGGGTTGCCCGAGATTGCGAAAAATACTAAAATTCAAATGGAATATTTGGAATATCTAGAGAATGGAGATTATAATAAATTGCCTGCGGATGTGTATGTTAGAGGTTTTTTAAAAAGTTTTGCGGATTATTTGGGAGTAAATGAAGAATATCTGATAAAATCTTTTAATAAAGAAAAAAGTATCCAAGAAAATATTAGAGGGAACAATCGAGAGGAAAAAGTTACTAAAAAAATAAATATTTCTAGATTTTCAATAACGCCTAAAATAATTTCTATTTTTTTTATTTCTCTATTTTTTCTAGCCCTATCCTTTTATTTATATAAAAATTTAAATAATTTCGTTTCTAATCCGCAGTTGATAATATTAAATCCTACAGCTGATTCTGTAATTAATGATACAAAAGTTACAGTAAAAGGAAAAACAGATGCAGGCAATAATTTGTTTATAAATAATCAGCCAGTGCTAGTGGACGACAATGGAGATTTTAGTGAAAATGTTGTCTTGAGAGAAGGGAAGAATGTCATCGCAATAAGAAGTGTTAATCAATTTAATAAAGAAGCGACGGAATCAATTTCTGTGGAGGCTCATTATAATATAGAAGCACCTAAGATTGAAGAACCTCAATCTCCACCAGAAGAGCAAAAAACGGATAATGTTGATACGACAGGGGTTATCGTAGAGCCTACCCCTGCTAGCAGTGCTGTATTAGGTGTAGATACGGCCACAACTACAGATGTCAAGAAGAAAAAGAAGAAATAATTAGTGGACGGGTGTTAAAATTCCAATAAGTTAATATGTTAAAATGTTAAAAATATATGAAAGAAAAAAAGAAACCAAAGGAAATGGGAAGTGGTAATTTTTCTTCAATGGAAAAAAGATTAGACAGTGTGGTGGATGAAATCAGGCAAAAATTTGGGGATGGAATGATAATGAAATTGGGAGATGTCAAAAATGTAGATGTAGCATCTATCCCTACGGGTTCTATTTCACTTGATTTAGCTTTGGGAATTGGTGGGGTGCCTCGTGGACGAGTAATTGAAATTTATGGTCCAGAATCATCCGGTAAAACAACTCTATCTTTGCACATTGCTGCCAATGCACAAAAAGCTGGTGGAGCAGTGGCTTTTGTAGATGCGGAACATGCCATGGATCCTTCTTATGCTAAAAAAATAGGAGTGGATATTAACGAACTTTTAATTTCTCAACCAGATTCAGGAGAACAGGCTTTGGATATTGTAGAAACGCTAGTGCGTAGTAATGCAGTAGATTTGATCGTAGTTGACTCTGTAGCAGCCTTGGTTCCTCGCGCAGAAATTGAAGGAGAGATGGGAGACCAACACGTAGGTCGCCAAGCTAGATTGATGTCACAGGCGCTTCGAAAATTGACTCCGATTGTGTCCAAATCTAACACAGTGGTTATTTTCATTAATCAGATAAGGATGAAAATTGGAGTAATGTTTGGTAATCCAGAAACTACTAGTGGTGGGCAAGCTTTAAAATTTTATTCTTCAGTGCGAATTGAAGTGCGTAGAAGTGCTCAAATTAAATCAGGCGAGCAAGTAGTAGGTAATCGAGTAAAAGTCAAAGTGGTAAAAAATAAAGTAGCGCCACCTTTTCAAACAGCTGAGTTTGATATTATGTATAATGAAGGAATTTCTCGTTCAGGAGATTTGTTGGATACGGGAGTTAAATTTGAAGTGGTAAAAAAATCTGGAAATTCCTATGCTTATGGTGAGGAGAAGTTGGGGAATGGCAGAGAAAAAGCCAAGCTTTATCTAAAAGAAAATCAAAAAGTATTTAACGCTATTTCGAAAGAAGTAATAAAGGCAGCAAAAGCTAAAGAATAAAACAGAATTTGTTTTATATATAAGATGTTATATACTTAAAGGTACTTATTTGTGGGTGCCTTTTAAACTATTATTTTTCAGATTATGTTTACTAAAAATTTTAAAGAATTAGATAAGAACGATGTTCTGATTGCCGGAGGCAAGGGAGCGTCCCTTGGCGAAATGACTTCCGCCTTCGCTAAAGCTTCGGCGGACAAGTCTGCTAGCAATCCAGTTCCTTCGGGTTTTGTGGTACTTGCTGGGGCTTTTGAAAAATTTTTAGAAATAACTGATTTAAATGTGGAAATTTCCGCTATCCTTGACACAGTGGATACGCAAAAAATGCATACGGTTGAAAAAGCGTCAGAAAAAATCCAAGCTTTAATTCTTGGAGCAAAAATTCCAGTAGAGATTGAGAAAGAAGTTGAAAAAGAATTTAAAAAACTAGACGCAGAGTTTGTTGCTGTAAGATCCAGTGCCACCGCTGAAGACGGAGCTGAGGCGGCTTGGGCGGGACAACTTAATTCTTATCTTAATACAACAGAAAAAGATTTATTAAAAAATGTCCAAAAATGCTGGGCATCGCTTTTCACTTCGCGGGCCATTTTCTATCGTTTTGAAAAAGAATTGCACAAGCAGAAAATATCGGTAGCAGTGGTGGTGCAAAAAATGATTCAATCTGAGAAATCAGGTATCGCTTTTTCGGTGCATCCAGTGACCCAAGATTATAACCAGCTTATCATTGAAGCAGGCTTTGGACTTGGCGAAGCAATTGTATCGGGATCAGTTACCCCGGACAGTTATGTGGTGGATAAGACTGGAATTAAGAATTATGAATTAAGAATTAAGAATGAGGAGTTGGGAATCAAGAATGATGAATTAAGAATTAGAGAAGCGATTGTTGATATTAATGTCAGCACGCAAAACAGAGGATTATATAGAGCATGTCATTTCGACCGAACAAATCTTTGTACTCAAAGATTTGGAAGTGGAGAAATCTCAGCCAACGAGTGGCGAGATATCCCTGAACCTCAAGCTTCTTCTCAAGTATTAAACGAAAAAGAAATTATCGAACTTTCAGATTTAATCATCAAAATCGAAAACCATTACAGCTTTCCCTGCGATATCGAATGGGCGCAGGAAGGTGGAAAATTTTATATCACCCAAAGTCGACCGATAACGACTTTAATGAAGTATGTAGAGAAAGAAAATTTAATCTATGAAAAACATCAGAGGGATTACACTATATTAATTGCTTCTGTTATAGCAAGAGAAGTTTTTGGTGACAGTTTTGAAAGAGTGACTAATTACATGACAAATCCTTGGTATTCTCTGATGGAAAATGGAATATTTTATCATTTTTTGCCGGTAGTTGATTATAAGGGAATCCCAAAGGCATATTTTCAAAAAAATGATATTGATGACTATAAAAGATTTATTGCAAAAAATAATAAAAAACTTTTAGAAGCTGAAGAGTTTTTCAAAAATAATCAGGTCGATCTGACAAAATCTATTAAAAAACTTCATAACTTTATACAAGAATTGTTTGCTATTATTATGGTATCAGTTTATGCTCCAGAATATCTCGATGACTTGAGTCAGGAAACAAAAGATTTGTGTATAGAAACAAGAAAAAGATATGAAAATATTCATAGAGATGGAATAACTTTGGAAAGAGAATTGTTGAATAAAATAGAAGAAGAAAAAAATATTGAAAAAGATTCTTTAGAATATCTAAGCGGGGAGGAACTTGATGCTTTTATAAATTCAGGTGAGCTACCTAATAATTATTTAAAACGCAAAGATTTTTTCTTTTGCAAATATTCTAAAGAAGGAATAGAAACTATTTCTCAAAATAAGTCAGGTAAAATATTAGATGAAATCGACAAGACAAGAAATAAAAAATATAGTTTAGATGAAATAAAAGGAAGCATTGCTCGTGTGGGCAAGGCAAAAGGGAAAGTGAGAATTATAAAATTAATTAAAGAGGCAAAAGATTTTCAAGAAGGAGAAATATTAGTTGCGTCTATGACGGATCCAAGATACATGTCTATTATGAAAAAAGCTGGTGCTTTTGTGACTGATGAAGGTGGTATAACTTGTCACGCTGCCATTGTGGCTCGCGAACTTAAAAAACCTTGTATAATCGGGACCAAAATCGCCACGCAAGTTTTGCACGATGGAGATTTGGTGGAAGTGGATGCTGAGCGAGGTGTTGTTAAAATATTAGAAAGAGCAAGGATAGCCGATAGCGATAAAAATTCCAATGACAAAAAAGATAAAGCGAAGCCCCGTCGGATTTATCCCGTTGCATAACTGGGATGACTGGGGCGGATAATGGGGTAGTGAAGATTTTGAAAAGAACGAGTGTCGAATAAATAAAATTTTTTTAATCAATCAAAATATGCAAATACTTCTTAAAAATACTTATCTGCTAGATGTGGAGAAGATTAAAGAAAGACTAAACAAACTTTGGGACAGATATCAGAAGATTTTGAAAAAACCTACTTGGAAAAATCTAAATGAGGCTAGGGCGATTTTATATTTAACTGGACAAATTTATTGCGAAAAAATTGCCCCCGAAGCGATAGAAAGAAGATTGCATTTATTAAAGTGCCCAATGTCATTATTAGAATTTTTATCTTTAGTTGATTCTGGCTCAAAAGAAAAACTAAAAAAATCTAGAAAAGATGGGCTATTTGTGGAATTGGAGAAATATTATAAGTTAATTAAAAATTTCAAAAACAAATTTAACGGTGGGAAATATTACTTGGATGAAGAACGTTTTATTGATTTATATAATAGATACAATCCTGATAAAACAATAAAGATTAAATATCGGGGGAGATATGGATCAAAAATAACTTAAAAATTAACAGAGGCTCAATTTCGGGAGCCTTTGAGGTTGAGCATTTTGCCTTAGTCAAAAAACTACCAGCTTTGAGTCGGGCGTGTATATTTAAAATGTAAGGCTTTATCATAAGCAATTTCTCACTAACTTTTTTTGACAGCAAAAAAAGGTTACAAAAAAACTGCCACACGTACTTCTAAAATATAAATAAATCTAACTCTTACTTGCTAAAACTTCAGACTCCATTCCACTCCGTAACAAAGTTTTTTAACGCTCCCTTCGAGTTGATTTATTTTATTTTCTCCGTAAAGTGTGGTGATGTATCTGATATGTATTTGAAAATGCTTTATTTTTTTGGGTTCACTTTGGGAGGGCAAAATAAAATGTGGCGTATAAAAAATATAGGGTTTTGACGAACTAGTCAAAACCCTATTTGAAAGCACAAGATAATATCTTAGCATTCAGGTGGTGATGGATCATAGATTTTTTTGTGGAGGTTTCTCGAAGAAGCCCTCGAAAATTGTTTCCGATGATATGATCGTTCCTTCATCATCAATAATGTATTTGATGATGCCACATTCGCCTAGAAGCCAAGTTTTCTCTGGATTGACAGTGACGGATTCTATGATGGGCGAACTGGATATCGCCAAGACATTTTTCATCTTTTTGGGAATTTGTTGCAGGAAATCATAGAACTGCTCAAAACAATCATTCATCAATACCCTATTCGTTTTAATCCAGGTGTCAACACGGAAACCGACTGCTAGTCCATCAGGATGCTTGAGGCCAGCCATAGCACACTGATTAGCGGCATCGTTCATGCTATCTGTGAGTGACAGTAGCGGAGTTTGAAAAGTATCAGACGAAATTTCTAGCGCTTCCTTGGCGATTTCAGTACTCTCTTGATGTCGGAAGTGCGTTCCGTGGTATATTATCTTAAAATTGACGCCAGTTAGATATTTCTTTACCGCTTCAGCTACCTGCTCGCGACCTCTTTCGGTTAAAGATGGATCGTCAGATCCAAATCCTTTTTGTCCATGACGCATTGCATAGACTGTTCTGACTGCCATTGTTTCCCTGCGACTACCGCATCCTCCACTCATGATACACCTCCTTATATATGAATCGTTTGCCCGTATGGGCGATTGAAAAAAATAAAAAAGCTATCCGATACTGACTTTCAACCATAGCACATTTTAGGACAAAAGTCAATAGCGGATTTTTTAGCTTTGTGTTAATATTATTAAGTAAAATAGCAAGATGAATTTATAAAATTATGTCAAAAAATCAATATATGGAGGGTAAGTTAGCAGGATGTAAGAAAAATAAATGCAAAAATACTTGTTGTGATGATTATAGAGTGGAAGAATGGGTTGATGAATATTTTGCTTTTCATGAAAGAATGAAAGATCACATCACTTCTCTGGGTATTAAAATAAAATTTAAAAAAGATAGAGTGAATTTTGAAAATTGCTCAGACGGCAAGGACTGCAAATTTTTAAAGTATTCAATTAATAAAGATATTGATCCTCGACCTATTGATTGTAAAATATATCCTTTTGCAGTAGATTGGAAAGATATTGATTTTGATAAAAAGATTGTTCATTTATATTATTGGGATGACGAGTGTCCTTTGATTAGGAACAATGCAATTCCTAATGAATTTAGACAGGAAGTTGAGGCCAATATAAAACGTGATTTTGCGACTTTATTTCATGGTGCAAGATTTAATGTGAAATTTATTGATAAAGTCCATAAGGATTAACTTTGTATGCAGTTGATAAAAGGGAAAGAGATTGCGGATGATATTTTGAGTAATATCAAAGCGAAAATAGAAAAGGAAGAACTCAAGCCCACTTTGGCGGTTATTTTAGTTGGCAAAAATAAGGCTTCTCAAATTTATGTAAGTTTAAAAGAAAAAGTAGCTAGAGAAATCGGGATGAATTTTAAACTTTATGAATATGATGCCAATGTGGAGGAAAAGGTTATTTTAAATAAAATAGCTGAGATTAATGAAGATAAAAATATTCATGGTTTAATTGTGCAATTGCCTCTGCCGGAAAAATTAGATAAGCATAAAATTATTAATGCCATTAATCCAGAGAAAGATGTGGATGGGTTTTGTGATGAGAATCAAAAATGTTTTTTTAATAATCAAGAAACTATTTTTCCAGTTTTTCCCAAGGCGATTATAAAAATGATTGAAAGTGCTTTATTATCTTGTCATTCCCGTGAAAACGGGAATCTCAGTTATGAGTACGGAGATCCCCGCATTCGCAAGGATGACAATTTCGATAGACGGGAGTTTTTTAAAAGTAAAAAGGCAACTATTATTTGTAAATCAGATGATTTTGGCAAAATAATGCAAAAGACATTGGAAAAAATTGGAATTAAAGCAAGCTACATCTTGTGTGATGATTTGGGAAACGGGAATATTTTAAAGAAATCAGATATTATCATAACTGTTTGTGGAAAGAAAAGTTTAATAAATTCTCAAATGACAAAAAATGATGCAATTATAATTGATGGTGGAATAATCAAAGAAGCAGAAAAAGTTTTTGGAGATGTTGATTTGAAAAGTTTTCAAGAAACTGATTGCTTGATTTCTCCGGTTCCCAAAGGAGTGGGGCCCGTAACAGTGGCGTGTCTTTTGGAAAATACCTATTTAGCGTATTGTGAATTTGGGAATTTAGGAAAATAAGAATTTGAGATAATTAAGAATTAGGAATACTTTTTTTAATGACTGTTGGCTGATGACTCGAATCTATTGTTTACTGAAATCTCTCGATTCCGCTATCGCTCCACTCGAGATGATACAATTGGTTGGTGCGGAGTGAATTGCTATATGGTTTTTAGAAATTGGAAATTTATATAATAATTTATTATTTAATTATTTAATTTATAATAAAAGAAATTTGTATATTCGTATTTAATTCTCCCGCCCGCCATATCTATCAATATTAACTATATTTAAAATAAAAAATTAATCTATTACAACGCTATTGTTGATGCCAAGATGAATTGGCATTGGCGGGCAGGTAATTAGTAGTGTTATGAAAATTGCTTTAGTCCATGATTATTTAGTTCAATATGGTGGAGCGGAAAGAGTTCTGGAATGTTTTACGGAAATTTTTCCCGAGGCTCATATATATACAATTATGTATGAAAAAAAGTTGATGCATGGTTTTTTTGAGAACAAAAAAATTCATACTTCTTTTTTGCAAAAGTTTCCTTTGGCGCGGAGAAAACATCGTATCTTTCCACTTTTTATGACAAGCGCTATTGAACAATTTGATTTTTCTGTTTACGACATTGTTCTTTCGGATTCATCTAGTTACGCTAAAGGAATTATTACCTCACCAGAAACGCTACATATCTGTTATATGCACACTCCAATGCGTTACGCTTGGGATGATTGTCAAAAATATACCGATGATTTTGGATTGCCGTCTTTTATTAAGAAATTGGTGCCATTTTTTATGAATTATATTCGAGTCTGGGATTCTGTAAGCGCACAAAGAGTAGATAAATTTATCGCCAACTCTAATTTTGTCGCCAGAAGAATAAAAAAATATTATAAAAAAGAAGCGGTAGTCATTAATCCTCCTGTGGCGGTAAACAATTTTTATGTAGAAAAAGATGCGAAAAAAAGAGGGGATTATTTTTTGATTGTGGGAAGAATGATAACTTATAAGAGAAATGACATTGTTATTGAAGCCTTTAATAAACTAGGGTTGCCTTTAAAAATTAGCGGGCGTGGTCCAGAATTGAAAAAGCTAAAAAAAATGGCTAAGGAAAATATTGAATTTTTAGGAAGAATATCTGATGAAGATTTGCCTAAATACTACGCTAATTGTCGCGCTTTTATCTTTCCTCAGGAAGAAGATTTTGGGATTGTCGCTATTGAAGCTATGGCATCAGGTCGACCGCTGATTGCTTATCGTGGAGGAGATATTGTAGAGAATATGGAAGAGGGGAAAACAGGAGTTTTTATTGAAACGCAAACGCCAGAAGGCATCGTCGAAGCAGTTCAAAAATTTGAAGGTGTTAAATTTGATGAGGATTATATTAGGGAAAAATCATTGAAATTTAATAGAGATATTTTTAAAGATAAAATAAAAGATTATATCCAGAAGGAGTATACGAAGTTTAAGATGCTGTAGGTGCTGAAAGTGTGAGATAGTTTTTAAAGTTTTTAAAGTTCATAAAGTTCATAAGGCGGGATATATGATTTAGGATTTATGAAAAAATAATTATCTGGTATCCCATTCTTAAATCTTAAATCATACATCTTAAATCTGTCTTTGTCATTATGTTAAATTTATACTTAGTTCCATTTTTGTTGTCCTTTGCCAGTAGTGTTATTTTGATTTTTGTTATAAGGTTTTTTTCCAATAAAATAGTACTAAGGAGTGAAAAGAAAAGGGAAGGGAAAAGACATTTTCATGATACTGGCGTATCTCGATGGGGAGGGATTGCTATTGCTATCTCTTTTTTGGGAGTTGTTTTATTAGATAAAAATTTGGTTTTAACGAAGGATACTGTAGGAATTTTATTGGGAGGCTTATTGATGTTTGGTGTCGGAATCTGGGACGATTTTAAAGAGATTAGTTGGAAAAAACAATTATTTTTTCAAATAGGAGCAGTATTTTTAATTTTTATTTTTGGTGTTAGAATATATTATATCTCCAATCCTTTTGGAAACATGATACAGTTAGATAGTCTGTGGGGTATTTTGGCGGGCATTTTATTGGCAGGTGTTTGGTCAATAATTTTAATGAATTCCATGAACTGGCTAGATGGCATTGATGGTATAAGTATGGGTATTTATTTTATTGGGATTTTGTCTATCTTTTTGTTATCTCTAAAGCCTGAAGTCAATCAGCCTCCTGTGGGAATAATAGCCGTGGCTCTTTCTGGGGCAGTATTGGGATTTTTGATGTTTAATTTTCCTCCAGCTAAAATAATGGCTGGAAGTAATGGTATTTTTTTTGTAGGATTTATTGTGGCGAGTTTATCTGTCTTTGCGGGAACAAAAATAGCTACAACATTATTAATCTTATTTATTCCATTGATTGATTTTTTTTGGGTTATTTTAAAAAGGATAAAATTTGGAAAATCAATATTTTCGGCCGACAGAGAGCATCTGCATCACAAATTAACTAATATTGGTTGGTCTCAGAAAAAAATAAATATTTTTTTCTATTTGGTTACTATTTTGGTGGCGAGCGTAGCTTTAAATGTTAGTGGTTGGGGCAAAATCTTAATAATAGTGGGCTTGATTTTAATTATGCTATTTTTTTACGGATTTATAAATAGAAAAGAAAAATTAATTTTAAGATAGAAATATATGATGAAAAAAAATAAAATTATCCTAGGGGCGCTATTTATATTGATTATTCTTTTGTCGGGGGGAATTTTCTATTGGAAAAAAATGACAGTGAGAGAAGAGGTTTTGATAAGTAACAATATCTCTTTGGGAAACTGTAATATTAATATTGAAACTGTTGCAACGGATGAGCTGAGAGAAAAAGGCTTAGCTGGCAGAGATTCTCTTTGTCAAAACTGCGGGATGCTTTTTTTGTTTGATAAAAAAGAAAAGCACTATTTTTGGATGAAGGGAATGCGTTTTTCAATAGATATGGTTTGGTTGGTGGATAACAAAGTTGTTGACATAAATAAAAATATAAACCAACAGTCAAAAAAGGTTTATTCTTCTAAGGAAAAAGTTAATAAAGTTTTGGAATTAAATGCCCATGATGCTGATCGTTGCGGAATAAAAATAGGAGATAAACTAAAATAATAGAGTTTACAAATCATAAATATACTAAAAATGTTATTAGCTAAGAAATTTCAAAAAAAGAAGGAGGATTTCATTTGTGAGAATTGCAGTTTTTTGGTGGTGGGAGATGGGTATACCAATCATTGTCCGCGATGTCTTTGCAGTAAGCATGTAGACAAAAATCCCGGAGACAGACTGGAAATTTGTGGTGGTCTAATGAAGCCTGTGGGGTTGGAGTTGAGAAAAGGAGGAAAATATTTTTTATTGCATAAATGTGATAAATGTGGTTTTGAAAGGTTTAATAAAGTCAATGATAAGGATAATTTTGATTCAGTTATAAAGATCTCTGGTGGATTTAAAAAATAATTTTAAAATATTTTGGAATTATTATTATTTTTTGTTATAATAAGAGTAGTTTTATTAATTATATTTTTATGGAATTAGCTAGATTGTTATCGGCAGTGTATTTTATTGGGGGTATTTTGACTATGGTTTTGATGATTACTTTTTTATTTGAAGAGGTAAAGAAAATTAATTTTATTTCGGTAATGATTTTGTTTTTTTTGGGTTGGTGGAGTTTTGGTTATTACACTTGGTTAAAAATGGATTATTATGCTCATACTGATTATTGGATAAGTATTTTTAATTTGGGATTTGTCTTGATTCCAGTTACTTACTATTATTGGGTGATAACTCTGTTAAATAAAACTAAAAAATTAATAGTTTTTTTGGGCTATTTGATTTCATTTATGTTTGTCCTTTTTTATTCGCTTAATCTTTATCACAATAATCTAGAAATATTCAATCCAAGTTCAATAAGTGGAGCAATTTTTGTTTCCTATTTTATTTTTATTTATATTGGATTTTATATTTTAGGAATTGTAGAACTGGTAAACTCGATAATAAAAAGCAGAAATAGAGAAACTAAATTTGTTAATAGGAATATTTTGCTAATTTCATCTTTGATTGTAATTTTAGGGGTTTTGAATTTGCCAGCTTTCTATGGAGTGAAATATTTTCTTTACAGTGGTGTGGTATCGATATTTCTGAATGCCTTCTTAGTGGCTTATGTGGTGATAAAGGATCGGTTAATAAATGTAAAGATATTTTGTGCTCAAATACTGATAGGCATAATACTTTCCATAAATATAATTGAAATGTTTTTTTCGGAAAATGTTATTGGAGTAGTCTATCGCCTGATAACACTTATCTTTTTGTTGGCATTTTCTAATCTTCTTATCAAAAATTATAGGAGAGATATTATTCAAAAAGAAGAATTGGAAAAATTGGGCAAAAAATTAGAAAATAGCAATAAAAAACTAAGAGAATTGGATAACGCTAAAAATGAATTTATATCGATTGCTGCTCATCAATTAAGAACTCCTCCTACAGTCATAAAAGGCTATCTAGCTTTGGCCAAGGAAGATCCCAATAATAATTTAGATGCGGAAACAAAAGACTCTTTGTCACGAGCTTTCGCTTCTAATGAAAGATTAATTGAACTAGTTGAAGATATTTTAAATATTTCTAGAATAGAATCAGGAAAAATGCAATATGATTTTCAACCCAATCAATCTTTTAAAAAAATAATTGAGGACTTAAAGAGCACTTTTGAAATTAAAGCTAAAGATAAAGGTTTGCAGCTTAGGATAGAAGCATTAAGTGAAAAAATTCCCAATATCACAATGGACTCTAACAAAATTAGAGAGGTCATATCTAATCTTATAGATAACTCCATAAAGTACACAGCGGAAGGCTCAATCACAGTAAGAGTTAAAAAAACGGATACCACCATAAGAGTGGAAGTGTCTGACACTGGCATGGGAATTTCAAAAAGTGAGATAGGTGGCTTATTCAAAAAGTTTTCCAGAGGGAGTAACGCTGATCAACTGGCGGCAGGGGGAATTGGGTTAGGAATTTATGTGGGACGAAAAATTGTAGAGGCGCATGGTGGAAAAATTTGGGCAGAGTCGGCTGGGGTAGAAAAAGGTTCAACTTTTATCGTAGAGCTACCGATTGGGGAAGAAATAATTGCACGCAGAGGTCGTTAAATAAATTTAAAATTATATTGCAAAAAAAGATTTAGAATTTTAAAAGGGTAGCTAGTCTAAATGGGTTACCTTTTTAATTTTATAAAAATATATGAAAATTGTAATGGTTTTTGGAACTTTTGATATTTTCCATAAAGGTCATCTTAATTTTTTAAAACAAGCCAAAAAATACGGGGAATACTTAATTGTAGTAGTGGCGCGAGATGCAACTGTAAAGAAAGTTAAGGGAAGATATCCTTTAAATAATGAGAAAAAACGTTTAGCAGAAATTAAAAAAAATAACTTAGTGGATAAACTATTGTTGGGAAGTTTAACAGACAAATATCTTGTTATCAAAAAATATCGCCCTCAAATTATTTGTTTGGGATATGATCAGAAGTTTTTTGTTGATAATCTAAAGAAGGAATTAGGAAGAATTAATTTAGAAAAAACAAAAATTATCAAATTAAATTCATATAAACCAGAGATTTATAAATCATCGAAATTAAAAAATATGAAATTTATTAATATTGCTAAGGAAATAAACAAAAACAGAAGCAAAGAAAAGGCTGTGGTTTTATCGAGATTTTTTAAGACTAAAAAGGGTCAATATGGAGAAGGAGATAAATTTTTGGGATTGATGATGCCGATTCAAAGAAAAATTGCTAAAAAATTCATAGAGCTTGATTTTATTGAAATTGAACAAATGTTGAAAAGCGAATATCATGATTTTAGAATGATTGGTCTCTTGATTTTAACTTACCAGTATGAAAAAGCAGATATGGAGTTGCGGAAAAAAATCTATCAATTTTATTTTAAGAATTTAAAAGCCGTCAATAACTGGGATTTGGTGGATTTAACTGTGCCTAATATCGTGGGCAGATATCTCTGGGAAAGTGAAAGGGACAGAGGACTTTTATATGACTTGGCTAAATCAAAAAATCTTTGGAAAAGAAGATCTGCAATTTTAGCTACTTTTTATTTTTTGAAAAATAAAGATTTTAGAGACACCTTGAAAATAGCGGAAATTTTATTGCAAGACAAGGAAGACTTGATTCATAAAGCCACCGGTTGGATGCTTAGAGAAATGGGTAAGCGAGAGTTGCCAGAACTATTAAAATTTTTGGACAAATATTCGTCATGTATGCCTCGTACGATGCTCCGCTATTCAATCGAAAAATTATCCAAAGAAAAAAGATTACATTATATGCAAAGAAAATAATTTTCCAATATTAAAACCCCAGTCGTTGCCGGGGTTTTAATTATTTAAAGTTCTTGTGTTCTATAGTTATTTTTCAGTCTTTCCGAAAATTCTAGAAATTTACGTGAGCTGAGTATTTTTGTAAGTTTTTTAGCTGAGCATCATTTAGACCTTTGGAAGATTCAATTGCTTTTTTTATTAAGTCTTTAGAAAATTCAACCGAGTTACCAACTACCATATGTCCCGTTGGGGATACATTTTTACGTAGATAATCTTCGATGTAAATTTTATGTTCAGCAGTAAGATTAGAATCAGGATTTTTTTCTAAATAATGAGCTAGAGCTCTTCGGGCTAAATGAGTTGTCCCATTTCCTTTTTGAGCTACCTCGACAAAAGAATTTTCTGTTTCTTTTGATTCAGCTGTCGGTGCGCTTATTGCTTTCTTTTCTTCTACTTTTACAGGCGTATCTGCAGTTTTAGTATCAGGAGAAGTGGCTACTTCGTTATTTTCAGTTTCAGTTGGCGGAGTAACTTCAGTTGAGTCACTTGAAGTATCTTCTGAAGACAAATCAGTTAAAATATTTTCTATTTCACTGCTATCTTTAGTGGTATCTTTATTTTCAGATCCTCTTTTGGAATAAGAATATATGGATGAAGCAATTAAGAAAACTATTAAAACACTGACTATGATTCGAAGATTTTCTTGAGCCCACTCTTTAGCTTTTTGCAAAGCAGTTGGTTCTTCGGTTTCATCTATTTCATCATTATTGAAATCATTATTCATTTTTTTCACCTACCTTTCTAGTTTATTGTTCTTGCGAACAATAATTATTTTTTTAAAGTACAGCTTACATTGAAGCTTTTTAATTTAGTTTTAGACTCTTATAAAAAACCTAAAACCAACAATCGACCTGGGGCATAAAAGCCCACTTAATCTCTTGGTTTCTTTATTTTAATTTAATAGCTGAGGGTAGTCAACTAGACAAAGAGCCATATTTAGGGCTTAATATTGGGATTTTAAATCTTGGAAGTATATTTGGTAGCATGATTTAATTGGCAGAAGAAGAGAAAAGAGTTAAGATGTAATGAGTAACATTAATAAGAATAATTAATTTTTTGCTATGAATATTTGGGGGGTTATTATCATGTTGTTTATTTTTATCGCTATCTTATTTGGGGGACATTTTTTTATTTATTTCTCTTTGGTTAAATTTCTATCTATAGAATCAGCTAACATCAAAATAGGATTAGCTCTTGGATTATTTGCATTGGGCATTAGCTATGTAGTTTCCTCAATTTTAGCGCATTATGGGGAAAATATCTTTACTAGAGTGATATATTTTATTTCAGGGTTGTGGCTAGCAGTAGGTTGGAATATTTTGATGGCTTTTATGTTGTTGTGGATAACTGTTGGTTTTTTTAAATTTTTTAGTTTTAATTTTAATTATAAATATTTAGCTATTTTTTCTATAATTTTAGCTTTAGTTTATTCAAGTTATGGTGTTTGGTGCGCTTTTAATCCTAAAATAAAGAATATAACTGTAAAAATTAAAAATTTGCCCCAAGAATGGGAAAATAAAAAAGTAGTGCAATTATCCGATATTCATTTGGGGCATATTTATGGAAAAAACTTTCTTTCAAAAATAGTTAGTAAAACCAATATCCAAAATCCAGACGTAGTTTTTATTACAGGGGATTTGTTTGATGGAATGGATGGATCGCTAGATGCATTAGTGGGACCACTGAGCGATCTTGGGGCATCAGGGGGAGTTTATTTTGTTACAGGAAACCACGAAACTTATTTGGGAGTAGATAAAACTGTAGCTATTCTTGAAAAAACTCCAGTAAGGGTTTTAAATAATGAAATGATTAATGTGAGTGGAATGCAAATTTTGGGTGTGAGTTATCCTCAACGAGGAGAAGAAGAGAATATTAAAAAAATAATAAAAGAAATAAGAGATTTTAATCCTCAGCAGCCTAGCATTCTTCTCTATCATAGTCCTTCTGTAGCTAGAGAAGCTAAAAAAATTGGGATTGATTTGCAATTAGCAGGACACACCCACAAAGGACAATTATTTCCCTTCCAATTTATCACACAACTTATCTATGGAAAATATCATTATGGATTTTCCAAAGAGAATGATTTTTCTATTTATACTTCTGTGGGGGTGGGTACTTGGGGACCAGCGATGCGAACTTCAGGTCGACCAGAGATTGTGGTAATAAGTTTTAAATAACAAATTTGGTTTTCAAATTGGGTTTCTGTGGTTATTTACACCGTTTAAAATCTATGCTAAAATTTTTAATTAGATGGAGCTTTTAAACTTTAACTTAATATAATGAAAAGCAAAAAAATAAAGGAGAAAAACAAAAGAGATTTTATTTTAGTTAGGGGTGCGAGAGTAAATAATTTAAAAAATATTGATGTTGACATACCTAAAAATAAGTTTGTAGTAGTAACGGGACTTTCTGGAAGTGGAAAGTCTTCTTTAGCTTTTGATACTATTTTCGTAGAAGGAAATCGACGCTATGTGGAAGGGATGAGCTCTTATGCTAGAAGTTTTTTGGATGTTTCTTCTAAACCAGATGTGGATTCCATTGAAAATCTCAGTCCGCCTATTTCTATTGATCAAAAAAGTGTCGTTCGCAGTCCGCGTTCGACAGTGGGGACTTTAACTGAGATATATGATTATTTGAGAATTTTATTTGCCAATGTGGGAGAGCCGCATTGCCCGATTTGTGGTGTTCGAATGGAAAAAAGAAGCAATAAGGATATTTTAGATGAAGTTAAAAAAATGCCTAATAAAACAATGCTGGCGATTTTGGCTCCTTATACTAAAAAAGATAAAAATATTATAGAGAATTTAAATCATATCAGCCAACTAGGTTACGCCAGAGTAAGAATTAACGAAAAAATATTAACGGTTAATGAAGCCTTTACTCTAATAAAAGAAAAAGAAATTTTTTCAGAAATAGATATTGTAATAGATAGAATGGCGTTGGATGCTAAAAATTTGGATGAAGAAAGAATTGTGGACTCAATTGAAACAGCTATGAAAGCGGGATCGGGCTCAATGAAGATAATGATAGATAACAAAAATATTTTTGCTTATAATCGAGATTTTGTTTGTGGGGATTGTGGAGTAAAAATAAAAGAAATAACGCCACGTCATTTTTCTTTTAATAATCCCGAGGGAGCCTGCTTGGAATGTTCTGGTTTAGGGGTAAAAATGAAAATTTCTGCAGAATTAGTTATCTCTAATAAAAAATTATCCTTAGCAGAAGGGGCTATAAAACCTTGGGGGAGCATTGGTGGTCGAAATGGTTGCAGTGGACAAGGGATGCAAATGTTAGAAAAATTATCCAAAAAAATTGGTTTTTCTTTGCATACTCCTGTAAATAAACTGTCCAAAAAGTATTTAGATATAATTCTTTATGGGGAGGGAGATTCTGAATTTGATGGAGTGATCGGAATCATGGAGGAAAAATACAAGAACACTAAATCAGATCACGCTCGAAAAGAAATCGAAAAATATATGGTGAGTGAAACTTGTCCTGTTTGTGATGGAAAAAGATTGCGAAGTGAATTTGTAAATATTTTTATTGACGGAAAATCAATTGATGATTGGGTTAATATGGACATTGAATCATTGTTAGAATATTTGAAATGTTTTAAAAATAATAAGGCTAATGGTAAGGTGGCGAGTGCATTAATAGATGAAATATTCAGTCGATTAGAAATATTGGAAAATGTAGGCTTGGGTTATCTTAGTTTATCTCGAGGAACGCAGACCATTTCAGGAGGAGAGGCGCAACGAATTAGATTGGCTACTCAAATAAAATCAAAATTAACTGGCATAATTTATGTTTTAGATGAACCTTCAATCGGTTTGCATAGTCGAGATAATAAAAGATTAATTAATACAATAAAATCTTTAAGGGATAGAGATAACTCATTAATTGTAGTGGAACACGATAGGGATTTTATTAAAGAATCAGATTGGGTGATTGATATGGGGAAAGGTGCTGGAGAAGAAGGCGGAGAGGTTATTTTTACTGGAAAAGTAGAAAAGATGTTAAAGAGTAATACAGGAACCGCTCAATATTTAACAGGAAAGAAAAAAGTTTTCCAGAGGAGTGAAAAAAGAAAAAAATCTGATAAATTCATAGAAATTATTGGAGCCAAAGAGCATAATCTAAAAAATATTTCAATAAGTATTCCCCTAGAAAGAATGGTAGTAATTTGTGGTGTTTCAGGAAGTGGTAAGTCTACTTTGGTAAATGATATTTTAGCACGAGTGCTTAATAAACATTTTTATAATACCAAGGCTCATCCTGGAGAGTACGAATCAATAAAAGGATTAAAAAATATTAATAAAGTAGTGAACGTTACGCAAGCTCCAATCGGAAAAACACCTAGATCTAATGCGGCTACTTATACAGGAGTTTTTTCTCATATTCGAGAATTGTTTGCCTTAACGGAAGAAGCACAAAATAGAAAATATAACGCAAGTCGATTTAGTTTTAATATGAAGGGTGGTCGTTGTGAGATTTGCCAAGGAGATGGAAAGAAAAAAATAGAAATGCATCTTTTGCCTGATATGTATGTGGAATGTGAATCTTGTGAAGGGACTCGTTATAACAAAAAGACTTTAGATATTGAATATCAGGGAGCTAATATTTCAGAAGTGCTTGAAATGAGCGTTAGCTACGCCTTGAAGTTTTTTAAAAAACATAATTTGATTTATGAAAAACTAAAAATCATGGAAGATGTTGGTTTGGGTTATTTAAAATTAGGGCAAAGTGCAGTGGAGCTTTCGGGTGGAGAAGCACAGAGAATTAAATTGGCCACGGAGTTAGCTAGAAAATCAACAGGTAAAACATTGTATATTTTGGATGAACCTACGGTGGGATTGCATTTCGATGATATTCGAAAATTATTGGGTGTTTGTGATGCCTTAGTAGAAAGAGGAAATTCTGTTTTAATAGTGGAACACAATACAGATGTTATTAAGGGGGCCGATTGGGTAATAGAATTGGGGCCGGATGGAGGAAAAGATGGCGGTAGAATAATTTTTGAAGGTTTCCCTGATAAATTAAAAAATAAAAAGGATAGTCCTACGGGAAAGTTTCTTTAGTTATTTTATGCATTATTTTTCTGTTTAAATTTGCACAAAATTATAAAAAATAAATAAATCCTTTAATATTCTGATACATAAATAATTATATGAATGATAATCTGAGAAAAAGCATTCTAAATACTATTTGTTATTATGATATTCTGAATTATCCCTTAACTCTTTTTGAAATTTGGAAGCATCTTCTTTCTACGGAAGAGACATTCAATAATAAAATTGAAAAGGTTTCTCTGGCGGATATTTTAGATGAGTTAAAAGAAGACGAATTAAGTCGGTTTATTGATAGTGAAAACGGGATGTATTTTTTGAAAGGAAGAAGAGATTTGATAGAGGAGAGAATAGCTAAAAATAAAATTTCGACACTTAAGATAAAGAAGATGCGTCGAACAATCAATTTGCTAAAAATATCTCCTTTTGTGAGAATGGTCTTAGTTACAGGCAAACTAGCGATGAAAAATGCTCATCCTAAGAGTGACTGGGATGTGTTGGTTGTTTTAAGAGAAAATAGGATTTGGATAGGAAGAACTTTCATAACTATATGGACCCATTTTTTGGGGAAAAGAAGGCATCATGATAAAATAAGGAATAGAGTTTGCTTTAATTATTTTATTACTACAAATTCTCTCGAAATTAGAAATAAAGATTTTTATTCAGCCAACGAATATTTTTTTTGCTTTCCTCTTTTTGACAGAAAAAATTATTTTCATAGATTTCAGATAAGAAATCATTGGATTAGGAAGTACAAACCTAACTATTATTTAGCCTCTAAGGGAAATTTATTTTCATCAGGGGACAATAAAATTACTAATTTTTTTAGAGTTTTATTGGAAAATTTATTTGATTATGACTGTCTGGAAAAATATCTAGAAAAAATAGAAACTCAAAAGATTAAAGAAAATCCTAAAACTGATAATCCGGATAGCTTGATTGATATAAGCAAAGAAGCTCTAATTTTTCTTCCCAATCCTCAAGGTCCTAGAATTTTTGAAAAGTTTAAAAATAAATTAGCGGAATTAAAAATTTAATGCGCTATCCGTCACTCGGCGGAGGTAAAAAAATAAAAAAATGGAGAATAGAAAAAGTAGCAAGGTTTTTGGTGAAAAATTATTTACTCTTTCTGAGTTCCGTCACAAGGCGGGCATCCCCTTAATTTTGGCGAAAAAGTTAATTTCTTGGAAAGAGGTTAAATCAGTAAGCAATGACGAGGGAATAATTTTAATAGCTGAATCAGAAGTTTCGAGGGCAATAAAGCTTATTGAAAAACCATGGATTAAAGCTTATTATTTTTTTCGAGCTTTGGGTCCTGGATTTATCACCGGTGCGTCGGATGATGATCCAAGCGGAATAGGAACATATTCATCAGTAGGAGCTAAATTTGGCTTAGGTATTATCTGGATGGCAGCTTGGCTACTGCCGATGATGATGGCGATTCAAGAAGTTTGTGCTCGAATTGGAATTGTAACAAATAAGGGATTAACAGGAGTTTTGCAAAAACATTATAAAAGGAAGATAGTAATTTCAATAGTTACCTTGTTAATTATTGCTAACGTGGTAAACATTGGCGCTGATTTAGGAGCTATGGCAGCTTCACTTCAGATGCTTACTGATATAAATTTTTATGCAGGAGCAATTATGTTTGCGCTTTTGAGCATTGTCTTGGAAATTTTTATTGGCTATCATGTTTACGTAAAAATCTTGAAATGGTTAGCCTTTTCTGTTTTGGCTTATGTTGTAACGGGAATAATAATCAACCCTGATTGGAAAGAAATTGTTAGTTTTGCTTTTATTCCTAAATTTATATTCAGCCAAGAATATCTTTTTGCGATAGTGGCTGTTTTTGGGACCAGTATTACTCCTTATTTATTTTTTTGGCAAACTTCCGGCGAAGTGGAAGAAAACAAATTTCATAAGAAAATTCGTAAATTAATGAATCAGAAAAGCGATAATAGACATGGGAGAATCGTTAAAATGAGAACAGATGTGGGAACAGGAATGATTTTAGCCAATATTGTATTCTTTTTTATAGTTTTAACCACAGCTCAGGTTTTATTTAAAAATGGGGTTACGGATATTCAATCTGCTCAACAAGCCGCTGAGGCTTTGCGACCGTTAGCTGGAGAGCATGCCTATTTATTATTCGCTTTTGGAATAATTGGGACAGGACTTTTGGCTGTGCCAATATTGGCTGGTAGTGGTGCTTATGCTTTGGCCGAAGTGATGAAATGGAGGGAAGGA
Source organism: Parcubacteria group bacterium (assembly GCA_041662245.1). Classification (GTDB taxonomy): domain Bacteria; phylum Patescibacteriota; class Minisyncoccia; order Moranbacterales; family UBA9337; genus UBA9337. Next base: position 94,428 of record JBAZSW010000004.1, on the reverse strand, counting down.
TTAGATAATAAATTTTCTCGAGCTAAGGGATTTTATTTAGTAATAGTTTTTTCGATTTTAGTGGGATTATCCTTGAACTTTTTTCATGTTAATCCAATTACTGCTCTCTATTATGCTGCTTTCTTAAATGGAATAATTTCTTTGCCTCTACTGATTTCAATAATGATAGTGGGGGATGATAAAAAAATAATGGGTCGAGAAACAAATCCAATATGGGTAAAGGTTTTTGGCTGGTTAGCGGTTGTTTTTATAATAGGGGCTATCTTGGGTTGTGGCATTTTATATTTTATTAAATGATTTTTTTATGAAGAAAAACAAAACCAAAAAAATATTAGAAAAAATCAATCTTCCCAATGATCTAAAAAAACTTTCTAAAAGAGATTTAGTTTTTTTATGTGATGATATTCGCAACTTTCTAGTAAAAAGTGTCGCAAAAACTGGCGGTCATTTTGGTTCAAATTTGGGAGTTGTGGAGCTTACAGTAGCGTTGCATCGAGTTTTTGATACTCCTCGGGATCTATTAATCTGGGATGTGGGACATCAATCTTATCCTCATAAAATAATCACAGGTAGAAAAGACAAGATGCACACTATTCGAAAAAAAAATGGATTGGCTCCTTTCCCTAAAAGAGAAGAAAGTGAATACGATGCTTTTAGTGTAGGTCATTCTAGTAATTCAATCAGTGTAATTACTGGCTTGTCGGTAGCTTATAAAAATAAAAAAAAACCACCTCAGGTCGTGGCAGTAATTGGAGATGGTGCGTTAACAGGAGGAATGGCAATGGAGGCGCTCAATCATGCGGGGGATATTAATGCAGATATCCTAGTAATTCTAAATGACAACAAGATGTCTATTTCTCCTAATGTAGGGGGGATGGGAAAATATTTAACTCGTCTTATTTCTTCCCCCTCTTATACGAGTTTGAGAAAAAAAGGAAGAGATTTTTTAAAGCGAGTTCCTACCATTCAAGAATTTGTGCGAAGAGCAGAGCTTTATACCAAGGGGATGATCATTCCAGGGACTCTTTTCGAAGAGTTGGGCTTTAATTATTTTGGTCCAATTGATGGGCATGATGTAGAAAATTTAATAGAGGTTTTAGAAAATTTAAAAAAAATAAAAGGTCCAAAATTTTTGCATATCATAACTACTAAAGGCAAAGGGTACGCTCCTGCAGAAAAGGATTGTTTTTCATTGCACGCCGTAAAACCATTTGATCCTGTAACAGGCAAAAAGATATTAACTGCCAAAAATAAATTAAGTTTTGCTAAAGTTTTTTCGGATTGGATTTGCGACAAAGCTAAAGTTGATAAAAATTTACATGCCATTACTCCTGCTATGTGTGAAGGTTCAGGATTAAGTGAGTTTTCTAAAAAATTTAATTTACGTTATCACGATGTGGGAATTGCCGAACAACATGCAGTAACTTTTGCAGCAGGATTGGCGAGTGCAGGTAAGAAGCCGGTAGTAGCTATTTATTCTTCTTTTTTGCAACGCGCTTATGATCAATTAATCCATGATGTAGCTTTGCAAAATTTAGATGTTCTTTTCGTGGTGGATAGAGCAGGTATTGTAGGGGAGGATGGAGCTACTCACAATGGAAGTTTTGATTTATCTTTTGCGCGCCTGATTCCCAACATAATAATTATGGCACCTGCGGATGAAAATGAGTGTTATGCGATGCTGGAGACTGCTTACATTCATAAGGGACCATCTATTGTGCGTTATCCTCGAGGAGGAGTTTTAAAAAAATATTCCAAAAAGATAGAAGCTAAAATAATAATAGGGAAAGCCAATGTCATAAAGACTAGAAAAAATATTGCCATTTTATCTTTTGGAACAATGCTGGGGAGATGTGAAAAGATAGCTAAGGAAATGGGAGCAACTTTGGTGGATATGCGTTTCATAAAGCCTCTAGATGGAAAACTTTTAAAAAAACTTTCCATCAATCATAGATATTTTATTACCGTCGAAGATAATGCAGTGTTAGCAGGGGCAGGAAGCGCAGTAAATGAATTTTTCTTAGATAATAAAATAGAAGTTTTGATTAAAAATTTAGGTTTGCCAGATACATTTTTGGCACATGGCTCGCGTGAAGAAGTTTTAACCGAGGCTGGGCTTAGTGAAGAGAATATAAAGAAAACAATTTTAGATTTTATAAAAAAATAGCTTTTTGCTTCGAGAGACGCCTTGAATTATGGGGGTTATAAGATTGTCTACTTTCTTAAATATGAAAAAATTAATCATTGATTTCGATAGTACACTCGTAAAAATCGAAACGCTAGATCTGCTAGCGGAGATAGCTTTAATAGAAAATAAAAATAAAGATGAAATAGTTAGTAAAATTAAAGAGATAACTCAATCTGGAATGAACGGAGAAATTTCTTTTCCAGAATCTTTAAGAAGGAGAATTGAATTAATTAAAACGAATAAAAAAACTGTTTCGGAAGTAGCGGATTTTATTCAAAGAGAACTATCATGTTCAGTTTTAGATAATCTAGATTTTTTTAAAAATAATAAAGAAAATATTTTTATTATTTCAGGAGGGTTTAAAGATCTAATTTTACCAACGATCAATCTACTAGGTATTCCTGAAAAAAATATTTTAGCTAATGAATTTATCTTTGACAATAGGAATAATTTAATCGGAGTCAATGGCAAAAATTTAATGGCTCAGGACAATGGTAAAGTTAATCAAATAAAAATTCTCAATTTAGAGGGAGAATTGATTATGGTGGGGGATGGATGGACAGATTATCAAACTAAGGAATTTGGTGTTGTGGGTAAATTTATCGCTTATACAGAAAATATATCTCGTGAGAAAGTTATTCAAAAAGCAGATTTAATCGCAGATGACTTTAGAAAAGTGATTGAATATTTTAATAAATAGTCTTTGTCAGTTTTAATCTCCGAGCGCCCAATTGGGCGCTCGGAATTTAATTTTATTCCATTTTAAATTCTCCTTTGGGGATAATTTCTTTTATTTTTTCCATCAAGGCATCGTCTAGTTGCAAGCTGTAGTTGGTTTGTATTTTAGTGCCGTTAATATAAAGGAAAATCAAAGTTTTCCCTAATGTGCAAGAATCGAATAATTTAGAAAGTCTGCCTATGGTGCTTTTGCTGGCAGATTTAGGAAAAGTGATAATCATTTTAGAGACGTCAATTTGAGAAATCGGACGATTATTTTTTTCTTGAGTAACTAAGATTCTTTTAAATTTATTCATCTCGGCATCATCAACCACTTTAGCATCATCAACAATTAATTTAAATGAGCCATCTTTATCGGATAATTTTCCATCAGCTAAAATTATTTTTTCTTCTTGCCAAACCGCTCCCGTGGTTTCTAGGACAAAAGGAAAAACCAAAAGCTCGATTCTCCCTCTTAAATCTTCAATGGTGACAAAAGCCATGTTTTGCTTTCGCTTGGTCATGATTCTTTGTACTTTAGTAATTACTCCTCCTACCTTAACACTTTTGCCAACCATGGAATTATCTAGTGATGAAATTGGAGTGGTCATTTTTTCAAAAAAATATTTGTATTCAGAAATAGGATGATCAGAAACATACAATCCTAAAAGCTCCTTTTCCCAATGTAACCTTTGATTTTTGGTAGCGGGAATCGTTAGCGCTAATTTGATGGCAGGAGTTTTTATTTCCATTGCGCCAAAAAGATTATCTTGATTGGCATTGTTTATTTTTTGAATACTTTTGGAAAAATTCAAGATAATTTCAATGTTTTCGATAATTTGGTTTCTTTCCCCTAAATCATCTAACGCACCCACTTTAGCCAATGCTTCAATAGATTTTTTGTTTAAATCTTTTGTAATAACTCTTTCTAAGAAATCGGCCAAGGATTTGTATTTTCCATTTCGTTTTCTTTCTTTAACAATTTCATCAGCCACAGTATGGCCTACATTTTTAATAGCTTTCAAACCAAAGCGAATATTTACTTTGTCATTTTCACTTTTAATTACGGCAAATTCCCCAAAACTTTCATTAACGTTAGGTGGTAAAACTGCAATTCCAATATCTTGAGATTCCTCCACTTCAATAGCGATTCTTTCGATGTTGCCTTGGTCAGAGGTCATTAAAGCAGCCATGAATTCCGCTGGATAATGGGCTTTGAGATAAGCCGTTTGGTAACCAACAAGAGCATAACAAGCGGCATGACTACGATTAAATCCGTAGCCTGCAAAAGGCTCAATAAAGGCAAATATTTTTTCGGCATCTTTTCTGTTAACTCCGTTTTGTACAGCTCCATCAATGAATTTAATTTTTTCTTTCTGAATTAATTCGGGAATTTTTTTACCCATCGCTTTCCTGAGCATATCAGCACCCCCTAAGGAATAACCTGCTAAGCTTTGAGCCATTTGCATCACTTGTTCTTGATAAACAGCTACTCCATAAGTTTTATTTAAGATGGGTTCCAATTTAGGATGAATGTATTCAATCCTTTTTCGTCCGTGCTTTCTGTCAATAAAATCAGGAATCCAGTCCATTGGTCCGGGACGATATAATGCCACCATTGCAATTACATCTTCGAGATTGTTGGGTTTGAGTTGTTTTAAATAACGCTTCATGCCTGAGGATTCCAACTGGAATACTCCTGTGGTATGAGCAGCTTGCAATAGTTTATAAGTAGCCTCATCATCTAGAGGGATATCATCAATATTTATTTTAACTCCTTTGGTTTTTTCAATAATGTTGATAGCATTTTGAATGATGGTTAAATTTTTTAGTCCCAAAAAGTCCATTTTGAGTAGGCCAATTTTTTCCACGTAGCTACTTTTAGTTGAAGAAGAATATTGAGTTACTACTCCATCTTCTTTGCCAATAATTTTTTGAAGGGGAGAATAATTAGTAACAGGCTCTTTGGTAATTACTACTCCACAAGCATGCATAGAAGCATGTCGACAAACTCCTTCTAAATTTTTAGCACTATCAATTAATTTTTTAGCATCTTTATCTGAATTATAAAAATTACTAAATTCTGGCACATCCTCTAATGCTTCGGCGATAGTGGAAAACATAGGAATCATCTTGGCTGTTTTATCGCAATAGTCATAAGGATAATCCAAAGCACGTCCTGCATCGCGAATGGCTGCACGAGCCGCCATTGTTCCAAAAGTAATAATTTGAGCCACATGATCATCACCATATTTTTTTCTCACATAATCTAAAACTTCGTCGCGCCTATCATCAGCGAAATCCATATCAACATCAGGCATCGAAACTCTTTCGGGATTTAGGAATCTTTCAAAAAGCAAATCATATTTAATTGGATCAAGATTGGTAATTCCCACCAAATAAGAAACGAAGCTTCCTGCTGCGCTTCCTCTTCCGGGACCCACCACGATTCCTTGCTGTTTAGCCCAGTTAACAAAATCTTGAACGATTAAAAAGTAGGGAGAATATCCCATTTTTTCAATAATGGAAAGTTCGTATTCCATTCTTTCGCGGTGCTTGTCAGTAATTTTGTCTCCAAATTTTTCTTCAAGACCCTTTTGGGTCAAATATCTCAAGTAGCTTTTATCATCGAACTCTTTGGGTACTTCAAAATAAGGAAGTTGAATTTCTCCCAAGGGAATATCATAATTACATTTAGCTACTATTTCTTGGGTGTTGCTAACGGCATTGGGAACATCTTTAAAAAATTCCTCCATCTCTTCGGGTGATTTCATATAGAGATGAAAGTCCATTAAGCTCAGTCTGTTTTTTTCATGAACCTTTCTATTCATCTGAATACAAAGAAGGATGTCTTGAGTTTCAGCATCTTCCGCTTTGGTATAATGAATATCTCCTGTGGCGACTACAGGGATGCCAGTTTCTTTGGATATTTGAATCATACCTCCATTAGCAAACTTTTGATCAGCTTGTCCTGGATGGTGTTGCAACTCCATATAGAAATTTCCTCGACCAAAAATTTTATCATACCAAAGAGCTATTTCCTTGGCTTCTTCATATGTTTTTTTAATAATAGTTTGAGGAATTTCTCCTTGGACACAACCACTCATACAAATTAATCCTTCGCAGTATTTTTCTAAAATTTCTTTATCAATACGAGGTTTATAATAAAAACCTTCCAGATGAGCAACGGAAACTAATTTCATTAAGTTTTTGTAGCCTTTTTCATTCTTAACCAAGAGAGTTAAATGATAACGAGTTTTATCTTCAGCGGTGTTATTTTTGCTGGTACGACTAGCGGGAGTAAGATACATTTCACAACCAATAATGGGTTTAATGCCTGCTTCTTTGGCTTTAATAAAAAATTCTACAATTCCATACATCACTCCGTGATCGGTCAGTGCTAGCGAGTCCATGCCTAATTCCTTAGCTCTTTTTAGAAGATCATCAATTTTAGCTAGCCCATCCAGTAATGAATAGTGACTATGAACATGAAGATGAGTAAATTTATTAGTAGGTTTGATTGTTTGAGGGTCGTTTTCCATAATTTTTTTGATTATAATAATTTTATTCTTCTTGACCCCTTGCCCTTAGCAAGGGAAGCCTGCCTGCCGGTAGGCAGGGGTTGGGGAGGGGTTTATTCCTTGCAATTTAGAGCGAAAAATATCCCGCAACAAAACCCAGGGTCAGCCGGAGTTTGCAGATAGGCTGTTCTCTAAATCGCCTTCGGCTTATTTTCTACCAGCTCGATTAGTTAGTTAAGGTTTTGGGCGGGATAATTTTTCACAAAAATATTTTATTTTTGTGAAAAATTAAAAACCTCAACTTTAAAAAAGCAGGGTTTGAGATATAATTTTTTATAAAACGTAAACATTTATTTATTCTATCTTCATACGCCCGATTGCTCTGTGGCTTTTGCAAGTTAGAATTAACTTTTATTTAACAAAATTATTGTAGCATGGAATACTTGAATTGAAAAGGGGTGTTCTCTACAAAATACCTGTTCGCAGTGCTACAGCGTTGCAGGCGGGCGAACTCATACGAAATTACAAATAAATACAAATTTGATCATATATTAATTTAGAAAATTAAATTCACAGTCTTTTCATGGCCGTGAGAAGACGGTGAGTTTGTTTTTTGAAGAGTTGGTAATAAATAAAATAAGTGGGCAAAAGACTTCGTCTTTTGCCCACTTTTTTAGAAAAAAGAATAATATTTACTCAACTTTTTTGAAAGTAGAACGGATTATAGGCAGTGGAAGCACAAAGATTTTTGAGCCAATTTAATATGGCCACTGAAATTGTTAATCCATTTCCATAGTGCAGTTGATTTATCCCGCCACAATGCTTTGGGGCAGATTTTTTGATTTGCCAATAGTCTTCGTTGGTTGGGTCGGATATGATATCTTCTCCTACCTCAAATTCTTCGGCTATTAAATGTCTAATGCCCTTACCTTTTAATAAATCCTCAGGAAGATTAATGGGCTCTTTTGATATTATTAATGCGATATAATATTTCTGCATGGGAGTGTCCCTCCTAGTGAATATTAAATTTCTAGATATTTTTTGATAAAAGCCAATTCCTGAGCGGGCTCATTTGTGTTTTCAAAAATACTTTCGATGATAATGGGAATGTTTGACGGAAGTATACTTAGTGACTTTACAATTTCCGTTGCACGGGGAGTCCTAAAAAGTGGTTCATGAAATCCAGCTCCGCTAAGATGAATTCCAACCAATTTAATTCCAGCCAAAAAAAGCGCTTCGAGAGTTTTGGAAATGGATGAAACGCTGTTGCCATTAATAATCCAATGATTAACATCAAATACTAGGCTAATAGCTGGATATTTTTTAAAAAATTCCAACAGCGACGGTAAATCTCTAAAGGACTTTTTTCGATCGTCCATATTTTCAATAGCCAAGGGCAATGCAAGATTGTGGTTAAACATCTGATAAAATTCATCCCAATCAACTATTAGATTTGGATGAATCACCGCATGACTGAAAGCGTGACACTGAGAAAAAAATCTATAAGCTCGATTTAAAATTTCATTAGCCTTAAAAATACCACTACCGTCAGACATATTAACGGGTAAATGTAGGGATACGTATTGAAATTGCTTGTCAATTAATGTGCCTAGATTTTTATGAGGAGGCTGAGATTCTTTGCGATGCCAGTTAATCTCAATGGTGTCGCATCCAAAATCTTGCACGAAATAAACAGCTTCTTTCACTATGGGGTCTAGGAATTTAAAGAATGTTCCAGTCGAAAAGCCAATTGGTCTTTTTTTCATCTTGTTTCTCCTATATTATTGAAGGTAAGAGGTACTATTTTTTTTATTACAACTTTGTAAGTTGTTTAAAAAGTGTATAATTAAAATGTGGAAAAAGCAATACTTAAAGAATTTAGGAATAATAGGAAGCTAGGAATTTAAGACTTAGGATCTTTATATTGAATATTGGTTATTGAACATTTGTATTGTTTTTATACTAATATGCTAAAGTGCTAATATGATTAAAAATATATGAAAAATAAAGTAAAATTAGAATCTACTTTGAACCCGTCAGTTGCGATTGACAGGTTTGAATTAGAAAAAGATCTTTTTGGTAAAGGTTGGGATTTTGTGGTGGGTGTGGACGAGGCAGGCAGGGGACCGCTGGCCGGACCAGTAGTGGCAGCGGCGGTAGTGGTTCGGAATTCAAAATTTCAAATTTCAAATTTCAAATCAAATTCAAATGATAAAAAAATAGGAAACACCCCCTCTGTCCTTCGGACATCTCCCCCTCGGAGAGGGGGAGAGGAAAGGATGTGGGATTTAATCAGAGATTCTAAAAAATTGAGCGAGAAAAGACGAGAGGAGGTTTTTGGATTTATTATGGAAAATTTTTATGTGGGAGTGGGGATTTGTAATCACGAAACGGTAGATAGAATAAATGTTTTGGAGGCGACATTTCTAGCAATGAAAAAAGCAATTGGAGATTTAAAATCTCAAATTAAAGAGCAGAAAAAAATAATAATTTTAGTAGATGGGGACAAAATGATTCCTAATTTTTCGCTAGAGCAAAAAGCAATAATTAGCGGTGATAAATTAGTAAAATCAATCTCAGCTGCTTCTATAATTGCCAAAGTTACGCGAGATAGGATAATGAATAAGTTTGATAAAGAATATCCCGCCTATCAATTTGCCAAACACAAGGGTTATGGCACTAAAATTCATATTGAAGCATTAAAACAAAATGGTCCTTGTAAAATTCACCGCAAAACATTTGCTCCTGTTAGAAATGCGATTAATGATAGATGGAAAGCTTAAAGAATTTCAAATTTAAAATTTGGAATTTCAAATGAATGACTAAATGATATAATTTTTAAAGCATGAATATCTTTACAAAAATATTTTAAAATGTTAGGTTGGTCCTAATTGAATGATTGTTATTATTTAAAAGCTCTTTCTTATAAACCAAAAATCGTGAGGTGAGATATTATGACAATGCAATATCGATATCGAGATGTATTCGGAAATATGGCAGTTTCAGCTCTTTTAACTCCTATTGTGTTTCTGATTTTTTCTTTTGTTTTTATGTATGCTCGTGAAGAATATTCTTCTTGGAGCGCAAACCAAAGTTTAAATGAATTTAGCCATTTGACAGATAGAGTAGAAAGAGAAACTCAATTTGTAATTAAACTTGGAAACGAGATATCGGAAATCAGAAGCTGGACAGTTCGTAAAGGAGAAAATTCTAGAGAAACGGGGATTGTAACGGTTACATTGAGAGACGCATGTCTAGACCTTCAAAGGGCTGTTGGTGACTATAATAAAGCGGTTCAACCAGCTTATAGCATAACTATGAGTGATCCAATTTCGATGCAAATCCATCAAGAAGTTAATCCTGTGGCCAAGAGTTATTGCATTCAATACGGAAATTGGCGATAAACATGTGGAGCGGTATTTGGGGCAGGACTATTTTTTAGTTTCTGTCTTTCATTTATTGTGTTTGTGTTTTAGTCATTAATTAATTTAATCATTCATTTGAAATTTAAAATTCAAAATTTAAAATTAATTTCAGCTCTTGCCAAAATTAGAAAGTAATGATAAATTTAAACAGTAAAAGTTTAATCCAAATAGCGATAGAAATATAGTTATTCAAATATATGCCAGTACCAAAACAACGACATAATACCGCCAGAAAAGGAAGAAGACGCGCCGGTCAAGTTATTAAGATAAAAAACATTGTTAAAGTCCAATCTACTAAATGTAGTAACTGTGAAGAAAAAATTCTTCCTCATCGAGCTTGTCCAAAGTGTGGTTTTTATAAAGGGAGAGAGGTTGTAAAAATATCCGAAAAAAAGTCTAAAAATAAAAAATAATTAAGTTTCTCAGGAGCTTAGGACTCTTTGATTAATTAATAAAAATGGCAAATAGGCACCTTCAGAGATCAATAGCGATGCAATCTTTATTTGAGTGGGATTTTAATGGTTCAAATAAAGACGATGTCTTGAATATTGTTGATAAAAATATTAAAGAATTGGCAATTGGTATAGAAGAAACGGATCTTGTTTTGGCTTTGGTTGAAGGAACTTTGAAAAATCAGGGAGATATTGATGAGCTTATTGAGCAGTGTGCTCCAGAATGGCCACTTAGCCAAATTACTATTGTAGATAGAAATATTTTGAGAATTGGAATATTTGAACTCCTTTATGGAAATTATGAAAATGTTCCCCCTAAAGTAGCAATTAACGAAGCGATTGAGCTAGCTAAAACCTTTGGTGGACCCAACTCAGCTAAATTTATAAATGGAGTGCTGGGGACAATTTATCGAGAGATGGGTGAGCCACTCAAGGATGATGATAAGAAGAAAAAAGAGGCCAAAGAGGAAAAGGCTAGGAAATTGGAGAATGACAAGAAAATTATCGAAGAAAACAATTAATTTTTTAGAATAATTTCTAATTAAAAGTTTTTAATTATTCGTCCTTGTTGGCGATTTTTTTAAAAATTTCTAACTAGAAATTCTTAAATTGAAATGACAAAAAACAGTTTTGCCGATAAAATCGGAATAAAATTCAATAATCCTGATTTAATTCAGGAGGCCCTGACTCATCGTTCTTATTTGAATGAAAATAAAAAATATAAATTGAATCACAATGAAAGACTGGAATTTTTAGGTGATGCAGTTTTGGAATTGGTAGTAACTGATTATCTATTTAAAAATTACAGTAATAATCAAGAAGGGGAAATGACTAGCTGGAGAGCAGCCCTAGTCAATGGGGAAATGCTTGCCAAGATTTCAGCTGATTTGGGAGTAGATGAATATGTATTGATGAGCAAGGGGGAATCAAGCGATAAGGGACGAGCTAGACAATATCTCTTAGCAAATGCTTTTGAGGCAATTATCGGGGCGATTTATCTTGATCAAGGATATAATGTAGCAGAAAAATTTATCTTAGATAATGTGATTACCAAGATTGATGATGTGATTGCTAATAAGTTATATTTAGATCCTAAAAGTTATTTTCAAGAAAAATCTCAAGAACATTTTAAATTGACTCCTTCTTACCGAATAATTAAAGAAGAAGGACCTGATCATGATAAAAACTTTACGGTAGGGGTTTATATTGGGGATGAGCTGGTTGCTCAGGGCAATGGCGCCAGCAAGCAAGAAGCTCAGCGAGAAGCTGCACAAGAAGGATTGAAAATAAAGGAATGGCTATAGGTTAAAAATATCCAATAACCGATATTTAATCAATACTCAATTTTTCAATATTTTAGATTTAAAATAGAATTTTTTCAAAAAAGCATATTTCAGTATATGCTTTTTTGATTGACAAAGACTATTTCCTAGATTATTGTTCTATATAATACAGAAAAAGATATTTAGTTCTTAATATTCTCAGATGGAGGAAGATATGAGTTATTTCAATATAATAGCTTTTGTGGCTTATTTATCTATTATTATTGTAGCTTTTGGGATTATACTTATAGTTTCCCATATGACAAAAAAAGGAGATGAGCGAAGAAAAAAAATAATAAAAAATTTACAAGAAAATATCTTCACAAAATTGTTTGAAATACGTACGCAGATAGTGTCGGCAATCGGTAAGTCCAAACAGGAGAACAGGGAACTTTGGAAGGAACTTGATAAAGCTGGAAACGATATTCGTTTGTGCATTGTCAAGTTTAGAGACGCTGGCGTTGAGTACAATGGATTTGAAATTGAAGCTAACTTGAAGGCATTGATTTTCCACGCAAATTTAGAAAGACTGAACTTGACCAGTAGCGAGATATTGGAAGTTCTTAGCAAGATTATAATTTTTCAAAACGACAAACAATCAATAAAAATTGCTGGAGAATTTTTGGAAGATTTAGCAGAGCTTCATACGAAGCTGATTCCGAAATGAAATTTAATCTGACGCCCCACCATAATAGTTGTTATGAGTGGGGTTTACTATTTTTTTAATGAAATTCATTATTTTTCGCCTTTAATCGCTTAAATTAAATTTCTATAAAACAAATAATTAAGCGGTTTAAAATAACAACTATTAAGCTACATATTGAGGATTGATTTGATGAATGATTTTAAAGAAAAGGATAAATAGTTTTAAGGGTTATCCCTTTTTAAGGGTATTTCCTAAAATTATAGATTTATAGTATAATCGGGTATATGAAATGATGGGTGGGACATGAGGCATTTTGCTTTATGCTAGTTGTTGTATGTTTTATGCTTAATGAATATTTATGTATTTAAAAAAATTAGAAATAGCCGGTTTTAAATCTTTTGCCAATAAGACAGTTATAGATTTTATGCCTTCAGATTCAGTTGATGAAGCTAGGGGTAGTGTTGGTAGTGGCGAAAAAAGGAAAATGGGAATTACTGCTATCGTGGGACCCAATGGGAGTGGAAAATCAAATATCGCAGATGCAATTCGCTGGGTAATGGGCGAACAATCTATGAAAAATTTGCGAGGGAAAAAATCAGAAGATGTTATTTTCGCCGGAAGTGGTAACAAAGGAAAATTAAATTATGCTTCCGTATCTCTGCATTTAGATAATTCAGACAAAAAAATTCCCCTAGATTTTACCGAAGTAATTATTCGTAGAAAAATTTATAGAAGCGGAGAGAGTGAATATTTAATTAATGGTTCTAAAGTGAGATTGACTGATATAACAGATATCCTAGCTAAAGCAGGAGTGGGAAAGGATAGTTATAGTGTAGTCAATCAAGGAATGAGCGATGCTGTGCTCAATGCTTCTGTGAGTGAAAGAAGAGCTATCTTAGAAGATGCGGCGGGAGTAAAACAATATCAAATCAAGAAGGAAAGAGCTTTAAAAAAATTAGATGCCACCAGCAAAAACCTTTTGCAAGTAAGCGCTCTTTTGGGGGAGATTGAGCCGCATTTAAAAATTTTAAAAAGACAAGCTGATAAAGCTCAGAAAGGAGCTGAAATAAAGGGTAAGCTTAGAGAAATTCAAGAAAAATATTTCGCTTTTTTGTGGCACTCTTTTCAGACGGAGCGGGAGCAATCCTTTCGACAAAAAGAAGAGCTGGGAAGAGAAGTGCAATTGATTCAACGAGAGGTTGATAAACTTAATGATTTTGTGGAGAGTGAATCTCAAAAAATGAGACAAAATAAAAGACAGGACGAACTGAAATTTGAGAGAGATAAAATTTATAAAGTAATAAATATTTCTGAAAAAGAACTAATGATGACTGAGGGAAAGATGGAAATTTTAAAAGATAGAATAAGACAGCATGGAATTATTCAAGAGATATTGGTAGATAAAAAGTATATTCAAGAAGAATTGGAGAATATCCATAACTTTCAAAGAGAACTAAGTGAAAGAATTGGAAAAATTAAGACGCTAGAAGAATTGGCGGAAGTTAAAGAGTTTATTTTGAAAATTGAAAAAAATATTATAATTCTCCGAGGGGATATTGATAAAGGAAAAGTGGAAGGGAAAAAAACTCATGAACAAATTGAAGCCGAGAAAAAAGGCAACAAAGAATTAGCTCAAATGGATGATTATATCGGAAAGCTTAGAAAAGAAATTCAAATTGCTAGAGAAAAAATTGTTCAAATAAATACAGAAATCCGAAAAGAAGTAGAAAAAGACGTTAAGGCTCGCGAGGAATTTTTTACGGCGGAAGAAAAATTAAGAGAAAGTCAAAGAAAGATAGATACGGCTAAGGATAAATTTAATGATGCTAAAGTTTCCCTAGCAAGAATTGAAGTGCGAGAAGAAGATTTAATAATGGAAGCAAAGAATAATCTAAATGTGGATATTCGTGAAATTAAATTTGATGGAGAAAAGATTGATCGCTATGATACGGAACAAAAAATTTCTCGATTGAGAGTTCAGATGGAACAAATAGGTGGAATTGATCCATTGATTATCGAAGAATATGAAGAAACTAACAAACGTTATGAAACGTTGCAACAAGAATCCAAAGATTTAGAAAATGCAATTGTTTCCCTTTTAGAAATAGCTAAAGAAATGGATAAGAAAATCGATGTGGTTTTCGCTGAGGCTTTCGGAAAAATTAATGACGAATTTTCTAAATACTTTAAAATAATTTTTGGTGGCGGAAAAGCTAGTTTGGTAAAAATAAAAAAGAAAAAAATAGTGAGAACCAAGCAGATAGAGGGAGATGGTTTAGATGTAGAGAAAGAAGACAAGATAGAAGCAGAAATTGAAGAATTGGAAGATGATAATAAAGATGAAGTAGGCGTAGATATTGTGGCTTGTCCCCCTGGAAAGAAAATTTCCAATTTGTCTATGCTTTCAGGCGGAGAACGTTCACTTACTTCATTAGCCTTGCTTTTTGCAATTATTTCTTATAATCCGCCGCCTTTTTCTATGTTAGATGAAGTGGAAGCGGCTTTGGATGAGGCTAATTCTCGAAGGTTTAGTAAAATTTTAAAAAGTTTATCATCTCGCACTCAATTTGTGGCAATTACGCACAATCGAGAAACTATGCGTCAAGCCTCTTATCTTTATGGAGCAACAATGGGAGACGATGGGGTATCAAGATTATTATCAATAAAATTAGAGCAAGAAGGAAGCGAAAATAATTAATCTCATTAAAAAATATGAAACAAAAGAAAAAAATATTAGTTGTGGAAGACGAGATTTCATTGGCTAAAGCTTTGAAGAGTAAATTTGAGAAGGAAGGCTTTGAAGTGTTAATCGCTGAAAATGGACAAGTTGGATTAGAGTCATCCTTGAGAGAATTGCCCGATATGATTTTGCTAGATATTGCTATGCCTGTAATGGATGGTTTGCAAATGCTGAAGTTGTTAAAGGAAGATGAAAAAGGCAAAGATTTAAAAGTAATAATTTTGACTAATTACGGTGATATGGATAAATTTATGGAGGCTAAAGACTTAGGAGCTAATGATTATTTGGTTAAAGCTGATTGGGGAATGGCTGATATTGTTGAAAAAGTAAAAAGTTTAATATAATAAAATTCAAAAATGATTTAATTCCAAATTAAATGATGCGAATTGTTGCACTTTAATAATTTAGATTAGAAAAAAATGAAACCAAAACAAAAAATATTAGTTGTGGAAGACGAGGCTCCGTTAGCTAATGCTTCGAAAGATAAATTTGAGAGAGAGGGTTTTGACGTAACAATTGCCCCCAATGGTGAAATTGGGTTGCATTTGGCGCTTAAAGAATTGCCTGATATGATTTTGCTAGACATCGCTATGCCTGTAATGGATGGCTTGGAGATGCTTAAATCATTGAAGAATGATGAAAAAGGTAAAAAATTGAGAGTAATGATTCTCACCAATTATGGTGATATGGATAAATTCATGGAAGCCAAAGAATTAGGTTGCAATGATTATTTAATAAAAGCCGAGTGGGGAATGAGAGATATTGTAAATAGAGTTAAAAAACTAATAGGCGTTTGATTAATTTTAAAAATTTATGCAAAAATATTAGACTTAATAAACTCTAGAAAATTAATAAATTGAAATCAAAAAACGAAACACTGTGGGGATAATTTTCTTAAATAAAAAACATCTCGCAACTGGAGATGTTTTTTATTTTCTAAATATTGAAAAATAGAAATTTGATTTAAAATTTAAAACTAAAAAATAGAAATTAATTTTTCCTACGCTATCCCGCCGATTTTTCTATTTACTTCAGTAATTTCTTTCGTTCCCTTTTTGGCCTTCATGCCAGTTAAAGGAATGGATATAAAAAACGTAGTACCTTTGCCTTCAATAGACTTAAATACTATTTTTCCTTCAGAGTGGTCTATGATGGACTTAACTAAATATAATCCCAATCCCGTGCCTTCTGTTTCTGTTTGACGAACATTATCGGCTCTAAAAAATTTAGAAAAGATATTATTTTTTTGACTTTCTGGAATGCCCATCCCGTTATCAGTTATTTCAATATTTATATTACGTTCATCTTTACTTATTTTTAATTCAATTTTTCCTTTGGCAGGAGTATATTTAAGGGAATTAGAAAGTAAATTTTGGAAAATAATTCTCATTAATTTGGGATCTACTTTTATTTCTGGAATATTCTTAGCATAGTTACTTTTTATTTTTATATTTTTTTCTGTGGAGCGGGGAAGTAGCTCTTTGATTACATCATCGGCCATTTCTAAAATGTTAGTTTCTTGAGGTTCTACTAAAAAAGTCCCCATTTCTAGACGAGATACGTTAAGCAAGGAGTTAACTAAATGAATCATTCTTTGATTTCCATAATAAATTTCTTTTAAATAACTTTTTTGTTCCGCATTTATTTTTCCCGCATCTCCTCCTAAAAGCATTTCGGCGTACCAGTTAATAGAGGAAAGAGGTGTACGTAGTTGATGAGACGCTAGGGAGACAAACTCTGTTTTGGCTTTATCAATTTCATATTCGTGAGTAATATCTCTAAAGACAACCACGCAACCAATAACCTTCCCATCCTCGTCTTTTAATGGGGCAGCGGAATCTGAAACAGGAATCTTGTGCCCATATTTGTTTATTAAAATAGTGCGACTGGGCATTTTTTGAGTTTCGCCAGTGCCAATTGCATTTTTTATAAAATCGTCATTTTTCTTAGTTTCGTCAATTTCATCGATAAGATTAAAGACTTCGGAATATTTTTTGCCTAAAGCTTCGTTGGCGCTAAAACCAGTTATATTTTCGGAAACTTTGTTAAACATAGCTATGCATAGATTTTTATCTACTACGAAAACTCCATCCCCGATACTTTTTAAAATAGATTCAGTTTTGTTTTTTTCGGCTTCGATGTGTTTTTTTTGATTGGCTATTTCTTCGGTTCTTTCTTCTACTTTGTCTTCCATATTTTTAACTAGATCAGTTAGCTCATCTGCCATTCTGTTAAAATTGCGTGAAATCAAACCAAACTCATCTTTCCTGTCGCTAATGTTCATTCTAGTAGATAGGTCTCCACTGAACTTTTCAATAGATTTATAAACTTCTGAAATTGGTTCTAACAAATGTTTTAAATGAAAAAATAAGAAAATAGGAAAGAAAGTAATTATTATTCCAAGGATTGAAAGCAGTGATATTTTTAATTTTTTTTCATAAGTCGCGATTTGATCAGCTGAAATGTCTACTCCTACTATGGCGATAGCTTCGCCATCGGTATTTAAGATGGGAGCATAACCGCTTAGCCAGCAACCCCATTTATCGCAGGAAGTTTGATAATCAGCCGTTTTTCCATTAAAAGCATTTTTCATCTCAGGGAATGGTGATATGTCATATTCTTCTCCTAAAGTAGCCTCTTTTTCATCATCTTCTATTGTTCCATTTTTATCGGCATCTTCTGTCACAGTGGAATCGGCAATAAATTTCAAAACATTTTCATTGTCCGATTTCGTCATTATATAAATGGAATCAATATCAATATCGCTAGAGGAGGTCTTTAATAACATTTCCTTTAGGTTCAATCGAGTATCTTCTTGATTTTCGTCCAAGGATCTTTCTATGGATTCAACCTGATTGCTATTTATAATAGAGGCGGTAGTGGAAGCTATCGCCATGAGTTTATTTCTTAGTATTTCACGAACTAAAGTATGGGTATTATTATAAACCAAAACTCCGCAAACTAAAGTCACAATAATAACGAGAGATTCTATTGTTAAAATAAGTTTAGATTTAAAACTTAGTCCGTCAATACAGCATTTATTTAATATTTTTTGCATAGTTTATTTTTTTTAAAGATATTGCTAAATTATTTTTTATGTTATTATTATAATAGATAATTAGATAAAAGAGAAATAAAATATTATGGAAAATAAAATAACAAATGAAAGTCAAAAATTAATTGATTATGCAGTGGGTAAAATTCAAGAAGGAGTTAATCAAGATGAAATAAAGAAACAATTGCATGCAGTGGGATGGTCAGATGAAGAAGTGGATGGTGCCTACGCGTTGGGATTGGCTAGATGTGGAGTGCCGGTGCCAGCACGAAATGCGCAAGAAGTTTTTAGTAAAAAGTCTACTACTGTGGAGATTGTAATAAACTTTTTTTCTTTTATTCTTTTGGGAATATTCGCTACTTCATTAGGGATGTTACTTTATGGAATAATTAATCACTTTTTTCAAGACAATTTAAACAATAACTATTACAGTTCCAGTTCGGCATCGGAAACAATTCACTATGCTATTGCCTCTTTAATTATTAGTTTCCCTTTATATTATTTGGCAATGCGTTTTTGGTTTCGTAGATTTAGAGAGGATGAGGGAAAAATAGAATCACGTCTAACAAAATGGATTACTTATTTAGTTTTATTAATAACCGCTATCACTATTGTAGTAGATTTAATAGTCGTTATTTTTAGTATGTTACAAGGAGAAATTACTGTTAGATTTTTCTTGAAAGCTCTAACAATATTTATGATTGCAGGTGGAGTTTTTGGGTTTTACTTTTTAGAAAGAAAGAAAGTCCAATACAAAAAAGATATTGATAGAAAAGTTTTTGTAATATTTGGTTGGGCGGTAATTGGAGTGGTGGGGCTATCTATAATATTGGGATTTGTTGCCAGTGGCTCGCCTCAAACTCAAAGAATGCGAGGATTTGATAACACTCGGTCGCGTGATTTGGAGAGTTTGGCTACTTGTATAGATAATTATGCCAATGAACATAAATCTCTTCCTGAATCTTTAAATGTATTAGCTAAAGATTCTTCCTATTCTTATTGTAGTAATAAAAAAGATCCCGAAACTGGCAATCCTTATAGTTATAAAATTACAAACAAAACAATTAAAAATGGAAATATTACCGAAGGAGAGTTTGAATTGTGCGCTAATTTTTCTCTGTCTTCAGAGGGAAACAATAACGGTGTAGCATATAATTACAATAATTCAAAGTGGTATAAGCATAGTAGTGGTAAAAATTGTAATATTGAGAATGCCGTTCTTGATAAGGGCGATAAAACGGAAGTTAAAAATCCATAATTAGTTATTTTAAAAAAGGAGGATGCTAACGTGAAAAAAAATAAGAGAAGTGTACCTGAATTTTTTGACTGGATGTTTGTATCGGCAGGAGTTGCTATTATTTTTTTGGGATATTTTATTTCGGCGTTGGTGACGAATGCTCTTATTTTCATCAGACTCGTGCAAGTATTAACTTTTTCTAAGAAAAGAAAAAAAACTAAATAAGAAGGAGCTTTGGGATATTTTCCTCAGCTCCTTTTAGAATTTAATAATTTTTTTAACTTTTATCAAAATAAAAAACAACCCGAAAAAAGAAGGTTGAATTTTTATTTTACCGTTCTTGTGTTGTGCTCAGAGAGCCTCGTTACCCTCACGAGGCGAATTCTCTTGGGAGAGATTTTAGAAAGCTATATTTATTGTTTTAATGTTGTGCCCGGAGAGAGACTCGAACTCTCATGAATAAATCCACACGATTTTGAGTCGTGCGCGTCTACCAATTTCGCCATCCGGGCAATTGTTGTGAATTTTAAAAATACTCAATTATTCAATGTTCTCATTTTTCCTAAATTCGTAATTTCGTATAAGTTTTCCCGCCTGCAACGCTGTAGCACTGCGGGCAGGTATTTCGTAGAGAACACCCTCTTTTCAAAGTTATTAAAAAACGCTATACTATAATTAATTATGGCAAAAATAATATCTTTAGTCAACCAAAAAGGAGGAGTGGGTAAAACCACTTCAGCTGTTAATTTAACTACTTATTTAGCAAGTGCTGGTAAGAAGGTTCTTTTAGTTGATCTGGATCCCCAAGGAAATGCTTCATCTGGGTTAGGGATAAATGTTAGAGAATTAGAAAATAATCTTTATCAAGCGATGATTTTAGGTAAGCATCCGCGAGAAATTATTGTACGGAAGAAATCATTAGGTTTTGATATTTTACCATCATCTCAGGATTTGGCTGGATCAGAAATCGAGATGATTCATATGGAAAATCGTGAATTTAAATTATATAACTCCCTAAGACAAATTAGAGCGGAATATGACTACATTATCATTGATAGTCCGCCTAGTTTGGGACTCTTGACTATTAATGGTTTGGTTTCCAGTGATGAAATAATCATTCCCGTTCAAACAGAATATTATGCTTTGGAAGGATTAAGTCAATTATTGGAAACGATAAGCTTAGTAAAAGAAAATATTCAACCAGATTTAAAAATAAAAGGAGTGATGTTGACTATGTTTGATAGACGAAATCGACTTTCCCGTCAGGTAGTAAAAGAAGTAAGAGAACATTTCCCGGGGCACGTTTTTGAAAATGTTATTCCTCGAAGTGTTCGCTTAGCTGAGGCTCCCAGTTTTGGAAAATCAATTTTGAATTTTGATTCTTTTTCAAAGGGGGCTAGAGCTTATAAAGGTATCGCAAGAGAAATTATAGAAATGGATGAGCGCTCAAGGGGAATTAATAATTAGATTTTTTAAAAAACAAAAAATAAATAATAAATAAATTATCAATCTAAATTTAAATTATTTTTTAGAATTTTAATTTTAAGATAATTATGGGTCAAAATTATGGTTTAGGAAGAGGACTGTCGTCCCTTATTCCGCAAAAAAAAATAAACAGGGATGAAAATAGTCGGGATACTGCTTTTGATCTTTATAGTAAAAAAGTGGACGAAAGTATCTCTCTAGAAACGACTGTTGATAAAAAAGCAACTAATTCCGATTTTAATCAAGGAGTTTTAGAGGTGGATATTAATAAAATTACAGCCAATCCCTATCAACCAAGAATTCATTTTGACGAAGAAAAATTAAAAGAGCTTTCAGATTCAATTAAGGAGCACGGGGTATTGCAGCCTTTGGTAGTAACTAAAAGTGATGATGGTTACGAACTTATCGCAGGAGAGAGAAGGTTGCAGGCGTCAAAATTGGCATTGCTCACCAAAGTGCCAGTTATCGTAAGAGATATAAAAGATAAGCAAAAACTAGAGTTAGCCATTGTAGAGAATATTCAAAGACACAATCTTAATCCTATCGAAGAAGCTAAGTCTTTTCAACAATTAATGGATGAATTTCAAATGAATCAAGAAGAGGTAGCTAAAAAAATGGGAAAGAGTAGAAGCGTGGTGGCAAATAAAGTTAGGCTTTTAAAGTTGCCTATGGAAGCGCTCAAGGCTTTAAAAGAGGGTACTATTAGTGAAGGTCACGCCAAAGCAATTTTAGCTCTTGAAAATATAGAAAAACAAAGAGCTCTATTGGATTTAATAATAAAAAATAATTGGACTGTTCGTCAAACGGAAAATAAAACTAGAGAAATTTCTATAAAATCGCACAAAAGATTAATAAATATTGATCCTGAGATAAAAGATTTAGAAGACAGACTTAGTATGATGATGGGAACGAAAGTTAGGGTGACAAAATCGGGAGGAAATGGCGGAAGAGTGATAATTGATTATTATTCCAATGATGAATTGAATAAAATCATTAATAATTTATCAGTGGAGAAAAGAGAAACAGCAGAAAAAGAAATAAAATCTTTGGAGTCAAATGATGAGCCAATGGAACCGATAGAGGAACTGATAGAATCGGTGGAATCCGTAAAATCAATAGATCCAGAAGTTGCGTCAGAGCCAAAGACGGCAGAGGAATTATGGGATATATAATGTTGGAATTATAATTGTATTTTTTAACTGGTAGATATTAAGACTAGCTAATTTGTCAGTTTGGCATTATGAAATCTAAAAAACATCTTTCTAGGGAAGATGTTTTTTATTATAGAAAAGGTGATTTGAGAAATAATTTAAAATGCTTATTTATTTTGTATTTTTAAAATATTAAATTATTTCATCGCTTCTTTTTAGTTGTCTGCGAATATGAGATTTAGCATTGGAAGTTTTCACAAATTCCAGCCATTTTCTATTGGGAATTTTTTTATCTTTAGTGGTTATTACTTCTATCATTTGACCATTTTTGATTTTATAATCTAATGTAACCATTTTTCCATCAGCTCTAGCTCCTGTAACAGCATCTCCAATTTCGCTGTGAATTTCATAAGCAAAATCTATAGGAGTAGCATCTTCAGGTAAATCAATTACATCACCTTTGGGAGTGATAGCAAAAATTCTATTTTTAAAAAAATCTATCTTTAATCCTTCTAAGAAGGCTTTATTATCTCTTCCTATTTCATTTTGCCATTCACGCAATTGTTTAATCCAAACTAATTCATTTTCAGAATAGGTTTCTTTTTCTCTGAAATAATTTTTCCAATCCCTCCTTTTGTTTTCGTTGTAAATCCAATGAGAAGCAATTCCAAATTCTGCTTCATCATGCATTTTTTGAGTTCGGATTTGAACTTCCATAATTCGTCCTTCAGGTCCAAAGATAGTCGTGTGAATGGATTGGTATCCATTGGGTTTAGGAAGAGAAATATAATCTTTTATCCTTCCTACCATTGGTCGATAAACTTTATGCACTATTCCCAATGCTTCATAACAATCTGAAACTGTCGGGACAATAATACGAATAGCAATCAAGTCATAAATCCTCCCGATATCCATCTCTCTCTTTTTTAATTTTAGAAACAAGCTACGAAGATTTTTCGCGCGACCATAAATTTTAGCTATTTTAATTTTTCGATTCTTAATTTCTTTTTCCAATTCTCGGATGGCTTGATTGTTAAATTTCTCTCCCTCTTTATAATAGTCATCACGTATTTTTTTAACAAGTTTAAAATTTTCCGGATCGGTAAATTTAAAAGATAAGTCTTCTAGTTCAGCTTTAATTTCTCCGATTCCCAATCTATCAGCAAGAGGAACATAAATTTCCATAGTTTCCCTAGCAATTTTAGGTCTTTTTTCTGGAGGATTAAACTCTAATGTACGCATGTTGTGTAAGCGGTCAGCTAATTTTATAATCACTACTCGAATATCAGCCGCCATCGCTAAAAACATTTTGCGAAGATTTTCTAAAAGATATTCTTCTTTAGTTTCTTTTAGCCTAATTTTTCCTAGTTTAGTAATTCCTTCTACTAAATTATGGACATCCTCGCCAAATTCTTTTTTTATTTCTGCTAAAGTAACGGGGGTGTCTTCGGGGACATCATGTAATAATCCAGCAGCAATAGTTTTTGAGCCCATTCCAATGCCGGCCAATATTTTGGCGGTAGCTAAGCAATGAATAAAATAATCCTCCCCAGATCTTCTTTTTTGTCCCTGATGAGCCTTTTCGGCAAAATCAAAAGCCTTAACAATAAGAGCCCTCCTTGGAGGAGTTAAGGGAACCTTTACAGCACTGAGGAGATTTTTTAATTCAGATTTTAGCAATATCATAATGAAAATAAAAAATAATATTTTTTACTTTCTTAGTATAAATAATTTAAAGGTAATAAGCAAGGTGGTACTTAGTTAAAAATTAAACTCATCTGATAACGTGAAGACATAATACTTAAACTTAGAATTTTATTAAATTCTGGATATTTTGATTTTGAAACTACTAAATCTGGCTAGCTCTTAACAAGTTACATCCTTTATGCTATAGTCTTTATTAGCAATTTAAATAGAGTCAAAAGAAATAAACGTTCATCTTAGAGGAGGATTTATGGAAAATTATTCTAGTTTTTTAATTTTATTAGTAGTGTCTTTCTGCCTAGTAATGATTTTTGGGGCAGGAACGTGTCTGATTGAAGAAATTTTTCAAAAAAATAAAAGTATCCATCGCAACCTTTTGGGAGAGATCTGGAAAAAAATTATTTTTTTATTTTTTGGAATCATTACGACGTTAATAGTGCCTTTGTTGTTGATAAACAAACTGTATGATTTAGAAATCAGTTTATTTTTTCCTCTCTCTAGAGAGACATATTTTTATGCTTATTATAGCGTATGCGTTCTCATTTGGGTGCTTATTTTTTTGGCAAGTTGGAGGCACGGCGGAAAGAAGATACGCTAAATATCGCCAAAATTATTAAACTAATATTGTGGAGGAATGATATGAGGTTTGAAATTGCAGGGCAAGACGATGGTGATAGTCATCATATCCTTACTCAATTAATGAGTTTATGTGGGGATATTTTTTCAGAAGGTATTCTGATTGCTAAATCTGAGCAAAAGTTTAAAAGAATTACTGATGATTTTGCTGATGGATTTGAGAGTGGGATGCCTTGTTCGATGGTGATGGTTTATTTAGAGGAACTGTCACTGGACATTGTTCGATTGATAAAAAAACAAAGTATTTTGCCGTATAGTGAAGTTGACAGGGAGATCAAAAGGTTAATGTCAATGTGCGAACTTCCTGTTTATCGGGAAGTCCAAGCTGTGAAAAAAATTGTTAGGATGAAAAAAACATTTCATGTCGAGTTTGTAGAAGTGGTACATTGTCTGCTTTCCGAATAAAAACTATAGAAATAAAAACAGCCCAAGAAAATAAATTTCTCTAGGCTGTTTTCTTTTTTTACTTTTTGACTTTAAAAACTATTTTTCCAATTTATCTGGTCGATGATTGGGGCAAGTTTTATCGGAACATCTTTCGGGAATAGTTTTGGTTCCCTCCATCATTAATTCTCCACATTTTCCACCTACTCGCTCGGGTCTTTTATAAGAACAAACTTTCCCAGTAGGTTTAGATTTGATAGCATGGCGACAAGCGGGGTAATTAGAACAGGCATAAAAAATTCCAAAGCGTCCTTTCCTTTCGGTCATTTCTCCATCCTTACATTTAGGACAGTTAACTCCTGTTTTTCTTTTAGCACTTTCAATTGGATCTTCTTTGATATATTTGCATTTAGGAAATTGATCGCAAGAAATAAACTTTCCAAATTTTCCTTCGCGAGTAACTAACTTTCCTGTTTCGCATTTAGGACATTTTTCTCCCGTTTCTTTAGGTCCTTCTAAAATATTTCCATCAATAGTG
Source organism: Parcubacteria group bacterium (assembly GCA_041662245.1). Taxonomy (GTDB): domain Bacteria; phylum Patescibacteriota; class Minisyncoccia; order Moranbacterales; family UBA9337; genus UBA9337. The sequence goes on along the minus strand of JBAZSW010000004.1, from coordinate 69,227 downwards.
CGTCCACCTGTGCAGTCGGGAAATTTTTCACAACTGAGAAATTTTCCAGTTTTTCCCAATTTGATGATCATAGAACCTTTGCATAGAGGACATTTGAATTTTTTATCAGCCTTGCCTAGATTGGTAACTTTTTCAATATTTTCCTTGGATTTAATATCTTTAGTGAAGGGTCCATAAAAAGATTTTAAAATTTTGGCGTATTCTTTTTTTCCATTAGCAATTGCATCTAAATTATCTTCCATTTGGGCAGTAAAAGAGTCGCTAATATATTTATCAAAATTCGCACTAAGAAAATCACTTACTATTTCCCCAGTGTCGGTAGGCTTTAGGGTGCGACCTTCTTTATCGGCATATTGTCTATCTTTAAGAGTTTTTATAATTGAGGCATAAGTTGAAGGACGACCAATTCCTCTTTTTTCTAGCTCTTTAATTAGTCCCGCCTCAGTGTAGCGAGGAGGTGGCAAGGTTTCTTTTTCTTTAGCTTCAATGCTAATAAATTTTAATTTTTCCCCAACTGAAACTTTAGGTAATTCCACATCTTCTCTGATGGCGTGAGTGTCAGCACTGTACCAGCCTTGAGAGAGAACGCGTGAACCCTTGGTGACAAAAACAGGAATTTTTTTGCCTTTTCCTACCGTGACAATCAATTTCATACTAAGCAAATGAGCTTCTGTCATCTGAGAAGCGACGGCGCGCATCCAAATTAAATTATATAATTTTGTTTGTTCGGGATTGGCTCCGGCAGAAAATTTATTGAAGTCAGTAGGGCGGATCGCTTCGTGGGCTTCTTGAGCTACTTTACTTTTAGTTTTAAAAGTTCGTGGTTTCAAGTTCTCTTTTCCAAATTTTTTGGTAATAATTTGCGCAATTTGTTTTTGAGCCAATGTGCTCAATATAGTACTGTCGGTTCTCATATAAGTTATTAATCCCGCTTCGTAAAGTCTTTGAGCAAGAAACATCGTCTTGGAGGGAGCCATTCCCAGTCTAGAGCTAGCTACCTGTTGTAACGTGGAAGTAATAAAAGGAGGATAGGGCATGCGATGAATTTCTTTTTCAGAAATTTCAGAGACTATCCAGTTCTCTTTTTCTCCCGCTTTAATTATTGCATTTACATCTTTTTTGTCACGAGGTTCTTGCGCGCAAGTTAATTCAAATTTATTTTTAGTTTTGTTGGCTACTTGAGAAAAGATGCTCCAATATTTTTCAGCATTAAAGGCTTGGATTTCTTTTTCTCTTTCGACAATAATTCGAAGTGCAGGAGACTGTACTCGACCAGCACTTAGTCCATAACGAACCTTTTTCCAAATCAGCCCACTTAAATCATAGCCAAAAAGCCTGTCCAATACTCGGCGAGCCTCTTGAGCATTTTTTAAATTTAAATCAATAGCCCGCGGATGTTTAATTGCTTCTGTGACGGCTTGTTCCGTTATTTCATTAAAGACAATTCTTTTGGCTTTTTTTAGGCCCAGAGTTTCAGCAAGATGCCAAGCGATAGATTCTCCTTCACGATCGGGGTCAGTTGCTAGAAGTACCTCAGTAGCTTTTTTGGCACTTTTTTTTAAATCAGCGATTACATCTTCTTTACCTTCAAGAATTTCATAATGAGGTAAAAAATTATTTTCAATTTCAATCGCCTTTTTATTGCTTTTGGGAAGATCACGAATGTGCCCAATAGAAGATTTTACTTCATAACCACTGCCCAAATATTTTTTGATAGTTTTTGATTTGGATGGAGACTCAACGATGACAAGTTGCATAGTGTCAAAAATTTTAAAATCTAAATTTAAAAATATCAATCAGGAAATATTTTTTCTCAAAAAAGAAAATCTGACAAAAGTGATTGTTTTTGAAATTTATTAATTTAGCGATTTAAAATTGATTCAAAATTAAAAATTTAAAATTCGAAATTGTTATAGCCTTATATAATTTTGTCCCCCGATATCTTTTATTATTCCTTTCATTTCTAAAATAATCAAAATAGAAGAAACGCCACTGGTTTTTATTTTAGAGAGTTTTATAATTCTGTCAATGTGAACGGGTTCGTGAGAAATTATTTTTATAATTTTTTCTTCTTCAATTGAGGCAGGAATAAACTTTTTTATAATTTTTTCTTGTTGAAATTTTTCAATATTTAATTCTTCCAAAATATCTGTCACACTGCTAACAATTTTAGCGCCAGACTTGATTAACTGATTGGTTCCTTGGGAGCTAGGAGAAAAAATATCTCCCGGAACAGCAAAAACTTCACGGTTGAAATCTAGAGCCATGCTGGCTGTAATTAATGTCCCGCTGGCAGGAGCGGCTTCGATGACTAGGGTGCCTAAAGTTAATCCTGCCATCAGACGATTGCGAGCAGGAAATGTGCCTGGGATAGCTTGCGTTCCCAGTGAATAGTCGCTTATTAATGCGCCACTATTGATAATGTGGCGAGAAAGATTAAAGTTAGCGCGTGGTCCAACATTTTTATCTTCCAAGCTACTGCCAAGTACTGCTAAAGTTTTTCCGCCACCATCTAGCGCGCCTCTGTGAGCAAAAGCATCAATGCCAAGAGCCATCCCTGAAACCACTGTTATTCCTGCTTTAGCTAAATCATAGGCAATTGAAGCAGCAACACGCTGACCATAATTAGAAAACTTTCTCGAACCGACGATAGCAATCATGGGAGCAGAATTAAAATCATAATCACCTTTGACATAAAGGATCTGAGGAGCGGAAGGAATTTCTTTTAAAAGAGTAGGGTAAGTATCGTCGAAAAAAGAAATAACTCGAATATTTTCTTTTTCTAATTTTTCCCATTCCTCTTCGGGATTAATTTTGATTCTTTCGCTAAGTATAATTTGGGCTAATTTTTCATTTATGCCACTTTTTATTAATTCGCTTAAATTACTTTTCCAAATTTCTTCGCCACTGCCAAAGTGACTCATTAAAATTTTTATTTTTTGAGGACCAATGCCATTTATTCTATTAAGAGCGTTTAAATAAATCATGTTATCAGTTCAACATGTTAGCATAATAACACAATATTGTTTCAGCGAAAAATATATATGAAAATTTTTGTGTGTCATCTCGACCGAATAATTTTTTGTACTCAAGAAATTATAAGTGGAGAGATCTTGAGAAGATTTCTTTTCCTCTCTGCATTGTCAAATTGCCCGATTGTTTGCTAGACAAATTTTTAGATATACTATATAATTTATTTTAGTTTTGAAATATAAATAAATGGGCCGAGTAGATTGTCTGAGCGGAGATTGCTCACTCATTCTCAATCTCTTGCACAGAGAAGGCATCTACAATTTAATAGTTTACCATTTCAAATAAATGGGCCAAGTAGATTGTCTGAGCGGAGATTGCTCACTCATTCTCAATCTCTTGCACAGAGAAGGCATCTACAATTTAATAGTTTACCATTTCAAATAAATGGGCCGATAGCTCATCTGGTAGAGCGCCTCATTTGCACTGAGGAGGTGGCGGGTTCGAGTCCTGTTCGGTCCACAAATAATCCCCGATTAATATCGGGGTTTTTGTGATCGAAAGAAAGTAAAGAGTTTTGCTTTCGTCAGGACTCGAAAGTCGGAGCGTTGTGTGAGTTTTTTCGACTTCAGGAGAAAAAGGCGAACACCGCGAGACAGGGTCGTGGAATTTTTTCGTCAGAAAAAATATCTATGACCGAGACTGTTTCGGTCCACAAATTAACCTCGATTTAACATCGGGGTTTTTTATTATTTATTTCACTTAGCTTTACAAACCTTATAAACTTTATAAATTGCGGTATCTGAAAATTTGACTTTTTATTATATTTATGCTATAATTTTGGGTTAGTTAGATTTTTGACAATTTAACAAGATTTCAATCACCCAATCTTTATCCTTAGTTAGTCGTCTAATTTGGGATAAATATTGGATGATGGAGATGATATATTTGAAAACGTACGATAACGAGGAGAAAAAACAATGGAATATATTAAAATTATCAGTATTGGTGCTGCTATTATTTTGTTTATAGTAATTGTTTTGGGGATTGCAGAAAGTTACATTAGAGATTTCATCAATGAGGTGATACCCCTAAAGAGAGAAATAACCAAAACTGAAGCGTATGCCATTACTGTTATTATTTTTTTGCTCATAGCTGCTTAGAAATCCTGCCGACAGAAAATCTGTCGTGGTGGTCTGGCTGAGGTTCTCGTAAATGGAACTACACTCCCAAAAAATTAGAAAAGACAAAAAGAGAAAAAACAAAAAGCCGATTGCGGATTGACGCAAAAGGCTTTTTAAATTGTTCATTGTTTTATGAGATATACTATCGCACGCTTATGGGATAATGCTTTTTAAAAGATCTCTCCATTTCTAATTTTTTGAGTACAAAAAATTATCTAGTCCGCTTTGCAGTAGCTTTAGCGAGGCGAGTCGAGATGATAATTCTGGGGTTTTACTTTATAAACTTTAGGAACTTTAAAAACCTTATAAACTTATTAAAAAGTGTTGACAAGATATAGGCAAGTGGGGTAAAATGGTAGTGTAATGTAGTTGAGTGGGGAAGAGTGGGGTTTTGATAGGAATTTAGGAAGATGAGAATTTAGGGAATTAGAATTTGTGAATGTAAGATAAAAACCCTAGCAACCAATTCCAAGAGTATTACTTTAAGAATTATATTTTATTATTGTAAAGTGCCTAACGGCTTAGTTATCTAAAGAATTTTAATTTGTCCATAAATTGGTGCGGGGTGCTCATTTTTATGACCATTCGCTCCACTCATGGATAAAAATGGCATGTTTATCGGAGAATATCAGCATACAATTGATCCCAAAAAAAGAGTAGCGATGCCAGCAAAGTGTCGAGTTGAACTTGGAAAAAAAGTAGTGATAACTCGTGGGATGGATAAATGTTTGTTTATTTATCCGATGAAAACTTGGGAAAAGTTAGCCGAAAAATTGGGAAGTTTACCAGTGGGCGAATCAGGTACGAGAAGTTTTATTCGTCTAATGTTAGCCGGAGCATTGGATGTAGAATTAGATAAACAAGGAAGAATTTTAATTCCTGATTATCTCAAGGAATATGCCGGACTAAAAAAAGATGTAACTGTGGCTGGACTTTTTGATAGATTAGAGGTTTGGGATAAATCAAAATGGAATAATTATAAAACAAAAGCAGAAAAGAGTAGTGACGAGATAGCTGAGCAGTTGGGTAAGTTGGGAGTATATTAATTTAGCGAGTAGCGCAGTAGCTATTGGGTGATTAGGAATTTGAGATTTTATGACGTTGGAATTTTAAAAGTCTAAAAAGCTAATGGCTAAAAAGCTACAACCTACAACCTAAAGTATGACAATTCATAAATCAGTATTACTAGAAGAGGCAATTAGTGGATTGAATTTAAAAGAAGGAATGACAGTAGTGGATGCGACACTGGGGGGAGGAGGACATTCAATTGAAATTTTAAAGATAATTTTACCAGAAGGAAGATTGATAGCAATTGATAGAGATGCGGAAGCGATTAAAAGATTTAAAAATAAAATAAAAGAATTAAAAATAAAAATAAAGCCCCAGAATTTAATTTTAGTGCAGAACAATTTTTCTCAGTTAAACCAAATTTTGAGAGATAACGCGATTGAAAAAGTAGATGCAATCTTGGCAGATTTTGGATTATCTTCTGATCAGCTGGATAATAAAGAGCGAGGTTTCAGTTTTAATTCCAAATCCGTGCTGGATATGCGAATGGATAAAAGACAAGAAATTACCGCTCAGGATATAGTAAATAGATATTCTCAAGAAAGTTTGATTAAAATTATCAGAGATTTGGGAGAAGAAAAATTTGCCTTTAGGATTGTGGAAAAAATAGTTCAAGCTAGAAAGGAAAAAGAAATTGAGAGAACGGATGAACTGGTAAAAATTATTTCTCAAGCGATTCCCGAAAGAGATAAGCGGAAGAAAATACATTTTGCCACCAAAACATTTCAAGCTATTCGAATGGAAGTTAATCAGGAATTGGAAAATATTAATAAATTCCTCGGGGAAGCTATTAGCGGACTAATAGTAGGTGGAAGGTTAGCGGTAATTTCATTTCATTCGGGAGAGGATAGACTGGTAAAAAATATTTTTAAAGAAGCTCGAGTGAATTGTATCTGTCCCGTAGAATTCCCTGTATGCCGTTGCAAAGTAAGAGCTAAGATAAAAGCAATTACCAAGAAACCAACAGTAGCATCAAAGAAAGAAATAGAAATCAATCCAAGGTCCAGAAGCGCTAAATTAAGAATAATAGAAAGAATTTAGATATTTTGTCTTAAGAAAACCTTTGTTTAAATGAAATTAATTTAATAAATAGGGTTTCAAATAAAATAAAAACAAAAAATTAACAATCCCGATTAAGTCAAAATAATTTAATGGGGTAAACAAATAAATGGAAAATATAAATAATCATCAGCGTAGTTTTGCTAAGGCGAAAATATTGGCAGTTTCTTTGTGTCTGCTGGTTTGTGGAGCGTATTTAGGTATTATTAATACCACAGCAGTAAAGGGATATGAGGTTAGAAAAGTTGAGCAAAGAATAGAAGATCTCAAAAAAGAAAATGAACAATTGAAAATCCAAGAGGCAGAGTTAAATTCTTTTTATAATATAAAAGATAATATTGGAAATTTAAATATGGTGGAAGTAAAAGATGTGACTTATATTGATGACAATGAGGATGCGATGGCATTGGGGAAATAGATGTCTAATTTTATGGGACATGATTTATTTGTAGCAGCTGGTTAATTCTCAGAGAAGATTTTTTTAAGAATTAAACTTTATTAATGAATATGCATGTCAATCAGTTAGATCATTCCTTTTAAGGGATAGATTTCTTAAAAAATTGAGATGGGATATAATGGGGAAGAGATATTTTTAAGAAAATGAATATATGCAGAAAATGATTTTATCTAAAGGAAAGAATAAGAGGGACAAGTTGGTAAGCAGCCAAAGAATTTATTTTTTAGCTGCTATTATTTTTTTAATGGGAATAATAATCATTATTCGCCTTTTTATATTGCAAGTGCATGATTATGCTAAGTTTCGGGCTATAGCCGAAGATCAGCATCAAGCCTTTAGCGAACTTTCTGCCGGAAGAGGAGAAATTTATTTAAAAAATGGAGAAAACAGATATCCTCTAGCAGCCAATAGAGAATACAAGATGGTTTTTTTGGAGCCCAAGTTAGTGGATGACAGAGATAAAGTTATTAGTGAATTAAGTTACATTTTGGGAGTTGATAGGGGGGAAATTGAAAGAAAGTTAGCTGATCCTAATGATATGTTTGAAATAGTAAAAAGAAAACTTTCCCAAGAAGAAGCTGATAAAATAAACAATTTAAAACTTAAAGGAGTTGAATTAATAGGCGAAAATTATCGTTATTATCCTGGAAAAGAATTGGCTTCGCAAGTAGTAGGTTTTGTAGGTTCAAACGGAGAAAAAGAAGTGGGTAGATATGGAATAGAATCTTATTGGGAAGAAGAGCTTCGTGGGAAAAATGGAAGCGTTTCTCAAGAAAGAGATAGTGCCGGCAGATGGATATCTATTACTGATAGGGATAAAATTCCTGCTCAAGATGGAGTAAATTTAGTTTTGACTATTGATCAAGCTGTGCAATATGAGATAGAAAAAATTCTTAAAGCTACGATGGAAAAACATCAAGCGGATGCAGGAAGCATCTTGGTTCAAGAACCAAGTACTGGGAAAATTATAGCTATGGCTAATTATCCCAATTTTAATCCCAATGAATTCGGAAAAGTTGAGGATATGAACGTTTACATTAACTCGTCAGTATCAAATTCTTATGAATCTGGATCTGTTTTTAAAACTATGACCCTAGCTAGTGCGATTGATGCAGGTGTTATATCTCCCAATACTACTTATGTGGATACGGGAGCGATTGTGGAGGCAGGTTATACTATAAAGAACTCAGATGAAAAGGCTAATGGACAGCAGACAATGACGGATGTTTTAAATAAATCTTTAAATACAGGAGTTATTTTTGCAGAAAAATTGATGGGCAATAAAAGATTTGCGGATTATGTTCGTAATTTTGGTTTTGGTGAAAAAACGGGAATTGCTTTGCCCAATGAAGCTTCGGGAGATATTCGCAATTTAAATAACCTAAAAAGTAATATTCAATTTTTTACAGTTGCTTTTGGACAGGGGATAACGGTAACGCCATTACAAATTTTAAATGCTTATTCAGTTATTGCCAATGGTGGAAAGCTAATGCGTCCTTTAATAGTAGATAAAAAAATTTATGCTGATGGATCCGAGGAAATAGAGGAACCAGAAATTATAAGAAGGGTGATAACTGAAGACACCGCTAATCAAGTAAGAGAGATGCTTCATGATGTAGTAGTAAATGGTCATGGGAAAAGAGCGGCTGTAAGTGGTTACAGGGTAGGTGGAAAAACAGGAACAGCTCAAGTGGCCAAAAAGGGGGGAGGGGGTTATGAGGAAGGGATTAACGTAGGATCTTTTGCGGGAATTGCGCCATTGGATAACCCTAGGTTTACTGTTATAGTTAAAATAGATAACCCAAAAGATGTGGAATGGGCGGAATCTAGTGCTGCTCCTGCCTTTGGAGAAGTGATGAAATTTTTGTTAAATTATTATAATGTGGAGCCGACTGAACCAATACAAAAAGAAGAGAAAATTATGAAATAAGTTGGCGGGATTATATTTTATGATCATTGTTTTTAGCTTTATGCTTTTAAGAAATATTTATGCTACAAGGAAAAGATATTATTATTCAAAATCTTCATATCAAATATTATCAAAGTAGGGTTATTGATAAAAATAATATTTTAATTTTTCTACATGGTTGGGGATCGCAGGCTAGTCATTTTCAAAAAACTTTAGCTAAATGTGAAAACTTTATAGCGATTGATCTACCTGGATTTGGTGACAGTGAAATGCCTCAGACCCCATGGTCATTGGATGATTATGCAAATTTTGTTAAAGATTTTCTGGAAAAATTAGAAATCAGAAATCCCATTCTCGCTGGTCATTCTTTTGGAGGTGCTATTGGGATTAAATATTGTGCCGAGGGTAATCAAATAAAAAAATTAATTTTGATTGGGAGCGCAGGTATTCGAAAGAAAAACATCAAAAAATATATTTATTTCATTATTGCTAAATTTTTTAAATTATTTTTTTCTTTGCCAGGAATTCAAAAGGTAAGAATTATAGCTAGAAAGTGGTTTTACAAAATTATTGATTCTGAAGATTATATAAATTCGGGCGCTTTAAAAGATACGTATTTAAATGTTATCAGCGAAGATTTAACCGATGATTTAGTTAAAATCATTATGCCAACTGTTCTGATTTGGGGGCAAAACGATACAGACACCCCTTCAAATAATGGAAAATTAATGCACCAATTAATTAAAAATTCGCAATTATATATCATTCCCAAGGCGGGACACTATGTTTTTTTGGATAATGAAAAAGATTTTAATGAAATATTTTTAGCTCAAATTAGATGATACTTAAAAATCTTATTTATATTTTTCAAAGTGAAAACTATTATTTTAGTCGGTTTTTTAGATTTGTTTACGTTCATTTGGCGTGGTGGAATTTAGAAAATAGACAAAAAATAGTCTGGACTGCCAAAGCTCGTCTTTTATGGTTAGTGACAGAACTTCTTTTTTGGATCATTGTGGGGATATTTTTTATTCAATTGGGAATAATTGGATTTTGTATAATTCCAATTTTGATCATAATACTTCCTTTTCTCGTGGGTCTAGCTTTCTTGATTATTAAACCATTGGATATGATATTGAAGCAGAAAAAAATTAATAATGCTAGAAAAATCATTTTGACTAGTAAAGTAAAAGTTATTGGAATTGCAGGAAGTTATGGCAAAACTAGTGTCAAAGAAATTTTGGCAACTATTCTATCCCAAAAATTTGAGGTCATAAAAACTCCAGAAAATATCAATACGGATATTGGTATTGCCGATTTTATTATAAAAAATAAAGACAAATTTAAAGAAGGGACTATTTTCGTGGTGGAAATGGGAGCTTATCAAAAAGGAGAAATAAAAAAAATTTGTGAGATGGTGAAACCACTTTATTCAATTTTAACAGGTATTAATGAATCTCATTTGGAACGTTTTGGAAGTTTGGAAAATATTATTGAAGCAAAATTTGAAATTTCTCAAAATACTCAGGAGTTGGCGTTATTTAACTTTGATGATGAAAACCTCAAAAAAAATTACTCTCGTTTTGCTTTTAAAAAAAGTATAGGAATTTCTAAGCAGGATGCTCAAGATATTTTAGTTAGAGAAAATTTTAAAGGATTAAAATTCAGATGGGAGGGTAACAATTTTGAAACTAGTTTGTTAGCTCAGCACAATATTGCTTTGATTATGCTTTGCGCAAAAATTGCCCAAGAATTTCTTTTTTCGTTAGATGATATTTCTAAAGGGGTGGCAGCTGTGTGTCCCGTGAAGCATCGCTTGGAACCGATTTATAATACCCATACAGATATTATGGTTATTGATGACAGTTATAATGGAAACTTAAATGGCATTAAAAGCGGTATTTGGGTTTTAAAACAAGCAACAGGTCGGAAAGTGGTACTTACCCCCGGACTTGTGGAATTAGGTTCTCGAGCGCAGGAAATACATGAAGAAATTGGAGAGCTTTATGCAAAAAATGTTGATTTGGTGATGCTAATAAAGAGTAAAATGGTTAACTTTATAATTATGGGAATGAAAAAGAGCGGGTTTATTAATTATAAGGTTTACAAAAATACCCAAGAGGCTCATAATGATTTAAGCAATATTCTCCAAAAAGGAGATACAATAATTTTTCAAAATGATTTAACGGATAATTATTTTTAAACCTATAAATTACGCTTTCAAATATTTTTTCTCGTTTTTCGCATCCGCATCGGCAGTTCTAAAAAATATTATTTTTTAGAAACTAAGGTTGTAGTAGCTTAAGCATTAAAATTAATTTATAAATATTATGAATATAGATATGAATAAGAATAAAATAAATATAGGTGTTTTTTTTGGAAGCCGGAATCCGGAGCATGAGGTTTCTATTATAACCGGACAAATGATTATAGCTGAACTAAAAAAACTTGGCTATAAGGTTGTTCCTGTTTATATTGATAAAAAAGGGCGCTGGTTTTTTTCCGAAAGTTTAGGGGCTCTGAAATTTTTTACTGATAAAAATTTGGAAGAAAATTTAGAAAAGATGGAGTCTTGCTGGGTGTCTCTAGAAGCTTCAAACAATAAATTGGTTTTGAAGAATAAAGGACTATTGGCCAAAGAAATATCTATTGACTTAGCTTTTCCTGCTTTTCATGGAGCCAATGGGGAAGATGGCACAATTCAAGGATTATTTGAACTTAGCAATGTTCCCTATAGTGGTTGCGAAGTAGCTTCTTCGGCGATAACTATGGATAAAATTATTACTAAACAAATTTATAAGAGCTGTGGCATGCCTACGACAGAATTTACTTATTTTACAAAGATTACTTGGGATAATAATAAAAACTCAATAATAGAAAAAATTGAAAAATTAAATTGGCCAGTATTTATAAAACCAGCTAGACTAGGTTCTTCTATCGGTATTGCCAAGGTTAGCAATCGAGAAGAATTAGAAAATGCTTGTGAAATAGCGCTTCATTATGATAATCGGATTATTGTTGAAGAAAGTGTAGAAAATTTAATGGATATCACTTGTGCTGTTTTGGGAAATTCTGAGCCCGTAGCCTCTCTGGTACAAGAAGCTGTTTTTGAAGGGGAACATTTTAATTATGAAGATAAATATCTCAAAGACGGTGGTGCTCAATTGGGAAATGCAAAAGGGGGCATTATAATTCCAGCAAGAATTGATGAAAAAACTACCAAGGAAGTGCAGAATATGGCGGTGAGGATTTATAAATTGTTTAATTGTACTGGAACGGCTCGAGTGGATTTTCTTTATGATAAGCTAAACAGAAAAGTGTATGCTAATGAAATTAATGCTATGCCGGGAACTCTTTACCATCATCTTTGGAAAGCGAGCGGACTAGAATTGGGCGGGCTTATTGAAAAATTAATCAGTTTAGCCATAGAGCAACATCGAGAAAAAAATAAAATAACATCTACTTTTAAGTCAGATATTCTTAATTTTGCTAATTCGATAAAGCTACAAATAAAAAAAGAGGAAAAAGAATAATATTTTTTAAAAAAGTATCATTTAATTTCATGAAATCGAAAAAAATAATTTATCTAGAGAAAGTGCTGCGGTTTATGGCAGTGATTATTTTGAAGAGACATAAGCCTAAAGTAGTGGGAATAACAGGCTCTGTGGGTAAAACTCTCACCAAAGAGGCGGTTTTTTTGGTTTTAAAAAATAATTTTAAGGTAAGGAAGAATGAAGAAAATTATAATAATGAAATTGGAATTCCTCTTACTATTATTGGCGCTAAAACTGGTGGAAAAAATTTATTTAAATGGCTGGTAGTTTTTTTAAAATGGATTTTTTGGTTGATTACTCCTTGGGGATATCCTGAAATTTTAGTTTTAGAGATGGCTGTTGATAGACCGGGGGATATGAAATATCTTATGGATTTTATTCCATTGGAGGTGGGTATTTTAACCAATATTTCCTCAAGTCACTTGGAGTTTTTCAAAAACATAAAGGCGATTGCTAAGGAAAAAAGCATTTTAGTAAAATCAATTTCTGGCAGTGGCGTGGCTATTTTAAATACGGATAATCTGTTTATCAAAGAAGAATTAGAAACAATAAAGGCAAAAATAATTTCTTACGGTTTTACTGAGGAAGCTGATATCAAGGTGACGGACGTTCGCTTTAATTATGACGAGAAAGGAAATTCTAGGGGATTGAGTTTTAAGTTAAATTTTAAAGGAAAAATCATTCCTTTGCGACTACCTCGAATTATTGCCAAGCATCAACTTTATGCAGCTTTGGCTGCCGTGGCAGTAGGTGAGTATTTTAAGGTTAATTTAATTAATGCGCTAGCTTCTCTGGAAAATTTCCAATCACCTCGCGGGAGGATGAACTTAATTTTAGGAGTGAGTGGAAGTTTGATAATTGACGACACTTACAATTCTTCCCCCGTTTCAGCTTTGGCAGCCATTGCGACATTGGATCAAATAAAGGCTAATAGAAAATTTGTTATTTTAGGTGATATGTTTGAATTAGGAGAAGACTCTGCTAAAGGACATGCGGATGTGATAAAAACTGTTTTGGAAGGAAAATTTGACAAGTTAATTTTAGTAGGCAAAAAGATGCGTGAGGCAGTTCAAAATTTATTGGGAAGTGATAATTATATAAAGAGTGTTTTGTTTTTCGATAATCCAGTCGAGGCGGGAAGAATTGTAAAAAATATAATCAGTGAGGGAGATTTAATTTTAGTAAAAGGTTCGCAAGGCATGCGGATGGAGAAAGTAATTGAACAAATAATGTTAAATCCGCAAGAAGCCCAAAAAATACTTTGTCGCCAATCTAAAGCTTGGAGAAAAAAAGAATTTATAGAAAGTTAAAAAACGCCAAACGGGCGTTTTTTAAAATAGATGTGCTCTCGTGAAGAATCGAACTTCAATTACGAGTTCCGCAAACTCGCGTTCTATCCGTTGAACTACGAGAGCTCATTTTGCTTGTCTTTATAAATGTTGCCTCTAACTTACATTGCCGAGTTTGCCAAACTCGCGTTCCCCGCCTGCAACGCTGTAGCACTGCGGACAGGTATCCGTTGAACTACGAGAGCAATTTTGTGTTCAAATACTAGCGTATCCTATCATATAAACTTATGGATGAAAAGACTCCGAGAGTCCTAGCAGACTTTCGGAGCATTGGCGTTTTTTATATATGCAGAAGTCTTTCGATCGTGTCAACAAGCGTGGGTTTTTGTTTTTCTTCAGGTACAAACTCCATAAGTATTTCTCTCAGTTTAACGGGGTCTATCTGGTGAACAGGAATATGAATAAAAGGAGTGAGCATTGCATCGGTGTGGAGACTGAGAATTTTAGTATGAGGCGGTTCATAAAATATCCAAAATGATTTTATGTTATCAAATTCATAAAGTTCTCCTCCTGCCATTACGCCGTCATTGGTTACTTTAAAATCCAAAACTCGAGGAAATTTTTCTAGTTGAATGTAACCTACCGCGCCAATCAAAACAAAGGTAATTGCCATGATAGGACTATTGATAACAAGGGCATAAATTATAATAGCCGATAAAATTAGAGCTGCAACACTGTACCAAATTTTCTCTTTGGGATAATGTTCATACTCCGGTCCCTGCCAATGCAATAGAATATTATGATTGTTTTGCTCTAGCATAAAATCATGGGGATTTTCGAGATATTCGCCTTCATGATTGATGTGAACATTTTTTTGGGGAGGAATATTTTTGTGCAAGTCCATTTTATTTGAAGTAATAATTTTATATTTGGATTATAGCACAATAACTCAATAACATAAAATATTTTAGTATTTTATTTTAATACGTTAGCAAATAATTATCTATAAAATTATTTACTAAATAAAAAATCCTTAGGTTAAGGATTTAACTTGGCGGAGAGAGAGGGATTCGAACCCCCGGTACCCGTAAAGGCACAACAGTTTTCAAGACTGTCGCTTTCGACCGCTCAGCCATCTCTCCATATTTTTTTAAATACAATGGAAATAATATCAGTAAAATTGAATTAAGGCAAGATGGATTAAGTTATTTATTTGACTAAACTGGTGTAATGTGCTAACTTGGTAAGTCCGTCTAACTGGTTTTTTATTAAACCTTATCCGATAAATTTTAAACCACAGGTGAATAAGAATGAACGAGCATCCTTTGAATGATTGGGAAAAGTTTGTAGAGAGATCAAAGAAGAGAAGCAGACTGCCAGAGGGACTTGGAGGGAAAGTTATTTTCGAATTTACGAATCTTTATAATTTTTTGATGCACAATGAACGACCAACCCGTGTGGCAGCCTATGTTTGTGAGCAGTATTCGGATTTCAATGTGGCTGAGCATCTTGACGATTATGTCAGAAGATTATGAGGCACGATATGAAAGCGGAAATTTTTAGGAAAGGGGAGGTGGACAGAGTTGGTATTAATAAAACTGGCGACAGAGAACCTGGCGAGAAAATAATTATCATTGACGAGGAGGAACCTCCATCAATTGAACGCATCTTTCAATTTGCCAGGGCAACTGGGGTAGTTGTCGTCAGAAGCGGTCAGGAAATCATCACTGTTCATTTAAAAAAAGAAAAAAATGTGCAAGTGGTGAGTGGAAATAATTTGATTGTTGAAGATGCCATCAGTACCTTATATGGCAAAGGGTTGTCAAATTAAAAAAAGGGTGTCGGTATGATTTATGCAGACACCCTTTGATATTATGTATATTTTTTGGTATATTTAATTTTAGCAATCTTATTATTTTTTTTAGAAAAATTTCTATATGTCAAAGGAGGCATTATTATGACTAGGCAAGAAATAATGAAAATAGTAACTAAGGCAATTGTGGAGCAAACAGGTATTGAGGAGAGAGAAATGAATCCAAGTAGCTCTCTAGTGGATGATTTGGGTTTGAGTTCTCTGAATTTGACTCAAATGATAATGGATGCGGAAGAAAAATTTGGTCTGGAAATTTCTCAAAGGGATGCTACCACACTGGAAACGGTGAACGCTATAGTTGACTACATTTTTGAAAGAAAATGAAAGAAAACGATAATATAAAAATTTTGCCAATCTCTTGTGAGGTCGATACCTTGCAAGAGGTTTTATTTAATATATGGGGGATTGATATAGCTTTTTAATTTTAATAAAAAATGGTAAGATGATTAATGTTCTAAGTGTTGGAATTGTTATATTGTTGAATTGTTTTAATTTTTTAATTAAGATTTCTCCACGTATAAATTTATTTGATCGAAATGACATGTCTATATAATTTTATTTTAAAAACTAATAAGCTATAACCTAATACCTAATAAGCTAAACCATGAAATTTGATATTATTACAATTTTTCCCAAGATTTTTGATTCATATTTTGCTGAGTCTATTTTAGCGCGGGCGCAAAAGAAAAATTTGATTGAAATTAAAATTCACAATCTTCGCGATTATGCTACAGATAAACATCAAACAGTAGATGATACTCCTTATGGAGGTGGAGCGGGAATGGTATTGAAAATTGAACCCATCTGGAGGTGTGTTCAATTTTTAAAATCTCAAGTTCCAATTTCCAAATTACAAACAAATTCGAAATTCCAAATATCAAATTCTAAAAACGTTCGGGTGATTCTTTTTTCAGCTAAGGGAAAAAAATATACCCAAGCGGATGCCAAGAGGTTGGCTCAATATAAAAATTTAATTTTAATTTGTGGACGTTATGAAGGAGTGGATGAACGAGTAGCTCAAAATATTATTGATGAAGAGTTTTCTATTGGAGAATATGTTTTAACTGGTGGTGAGATTCCTGCTATGATTGTAGTGGATTCAGTTAGTCGACTTTTGCCGGAAGTTTTGGGAAATAAGGAGTCTTTAATGGAAGAAAGCTTTGGCAGTAGTTTGCAGTTTGCAGTCAACAGTTCACAGACAAAGGAAGCTAAAAATAGTTCACAAATGGAAGATGAGAATTCAAAATTCAAAATTAAAAATTCAAAATTTAGTCTCGAGTATCCTCATTACACTAAACCTGAAGAATTCAACGGCTGGAAAGTTCCTGACGTTTTACTCAGTGGAAATCATAAGGAAATTGAGAAGTGGAAAAAAGAAAATAGCGGTATATAAACATTAGAGTTTAAGTTAAAGTTAAATAAATATAAAAAATTGGAAAAAAAAGAAACTAGACAAATGGATAAGCCCTTGCTGACAATAATTTTTACCTTGTCTGTTTTTGGATTGATGATGATTGCTAGTGCTAGTGTTTTATATTCCAAGACTAGATTTGGTGATCAAAACTACTTTATTTCTCATCAATTTCTCTATGGATTTTTGCCTGGATTTTTAGCATTATATTTTTTTAGTCGGATAGATTATCATGTATGGAAAAAATTTGCCGTACCATTTTTTATTGTTACGATAGTTGCTTTGATTTTAGTTTTTATTCCAGGAGTCGGAAAAAATATTTATGGAGCTAGTCGTTGGATAAATTTAGGACCTATTTCTTTTCAACCTTCAGAAATGGCTAAGCTTTCTATGGTGTTGTATTTAGCAGCATGGCTAGCTAGTCGAGGAAAAGATCGCATTAGGGATATTTATGAAGGGATGATTCCTTTTTTGGGAATTTTGGCTATTATGGGGTTTTTGATTATTAAACAACCAGACGTAGGGACATTGGGTGTGGTCATTTTAATTTCTATAGCTATGTTTTTTGTTTCAGGGGCAAATCTTTCTCATATGTGGGGAATTTTTTTCAGTGGTATAGTGGCTTTGGCGGGCTTAATCGTTATGGAGCCCTATCGACTGAATAGAATGTTAGTTTTTTTAAATCCAGAACATGATCCGCGTGGAGTGGGCTATCAAATCACTCAGGCCTTGTTAGCTGTTGGTTCAGGAGGAATTTTGGGAGTGGGACTAGGACATAGTCGCCAAAAATTCAATTATTTACCAGAGCCCGTAGGAGATTCAATTTTTGCGATTATAGGGGAAGAATTGGGAATGATAGGAGCGACAGTAGTAGTTTTGTTGTTTATCGCTTTTGCTTTTAGAGGAATAAGAATTGCCAGAAATGCGCCTGATGATTTTGGCAAAATTGTAGCAATTGGAATTGTAAGTTGGGTTATTTTTCAGGCGTTTGTAAATATTTCTGCTATTTTAGCTATTATTCCTCTTACGGGTATTCCCCTTCCTTTTATCAGTTATGGAGGAACTTCTTTTATTTTTATTATGGTAGCGATGGGAATATTGCTCAATATATCAAAGCAGAGTAAAATATAAACAGCTATTAGCTTATTAGGAAAGTAGTTAGTAGTTTTTCGAATAATTTTAATTACCTAAGAAGCTAAAAACTAAAAAGCTAACACCTAAATTATGGTTATCGCTCAAATTCAAACTATTCCAGAAGTGGTTAACGTAATAAAAATTCTTTTCACAGGGATGCTGGCTTTCGTGCTGGCTTTTTTAATTACTCCGATTTGGACCAATATTTTATACAAATATAAAATAGGAATAAAGATTAAAGAAAATTCTGTTGATGGAAAAAAACTAACTTTTGTCAATAAAATGCATGCTTGTAAGTCTGGGACCCCTACGATGGGAGGGTTAATAGTATGGGTGACAGTTTTTATTTTAATAATTATTTCTGAATATTTTTTTCCAACTCTCGCCAAATGGACAAATATCAATTTTGTTGCTCGACTTGATTTTTTGAGTCGTGCTCAAACTTGGGTTCCTCTTTTTGTTTTGGTGACTGCTGGCATATTGGGATTATTTGATGATTTTATGAGTGTTAAGGGTATCGGCTCAAATAAGGGTGGAGGAATGAGATTTGCGATGAGATTTTGGTGGCTTTTATCAATTGCTTTTTTAGGAGCGTGGTGGTTTTTTTACAAACTTAATATGAGTAAGATACATTTAAGTGCTATTGGAGATTTTCATATTGGATGGTGGTATATTTTGGTTTTTATTTTTATAATTTTATTTACCGCTATTTCTTCTAATGAAACAGATGGGTTAGATGGACTAAATGGAGGAGTGCTTTTTATGGCTTTCTCATCTTTTGCTATTATTTCTTTTGCTCAAAATAAAATTGATTTGGCAGCTTTTTGTGCGGCGATTTCAGGAGCGCTTTTGGCTTTTCTTTGGTTTAATATTTATCCTGCTCGTTTTTTTATGGGGGACACGGGGGCGATGGCACTGGGAACGACATTGGGAGTAGTGGCGATGCTTAATAATTCAATCATTCCCCTTTTGATTATTGTTTTTATTTATGTTTTGGAAAGTGGTAGCGTCGTGATTCAACTAACAAGCAAGAAGTTTTTTGGTCGGAAAGTTTTTTTAGCAGCGCCTATTCATCATCATTTTGAAGCTAAAGGTTGGCCTGAACCAAAGGTAGTGATGCGAGCGTGGATTTTTGCTATTGTTTGTGCAGTAATTGGGGTGATTGTGGGGATATTGGGGATGGATTAATATTTAAATTTATGATTATGGAGTTAACGCATTAACGAGTTAACGAATTATGAAAATCCAAAAATTAATATACAATTTTATTGCTAAGTGCTAAATATTAAAAAGTTTTATATAAAATTAACTAATAAAAAAATTACAAAATAACTCGTTAATCCGTTAACTCGTTAACTGAATAATAAAAAATAAAAACAACACCATGAAAATTAGAAAAATACAAGATGCTAATTTAAAAGGAAAGGAAGTTTTAGTGCGAGTGAGTTTTAATGTTCCTTACGAAGGAAATGTTATTAAGGAGCCATATAAAATTGAAACAGTTAAAGAAACTATAAATTATATTATTGCTCAGGGAGGAAAGGTAACCATGATGTCAAATCTTGGTCGCCCAGAAGAATATCAAAAAGAGCATCACGGATTAGAATGGATGACAATGTTTTCTTTTAACAATATAATTAAAGAAATTGGAAAAATATTGAGTCTAAAAATAAAGCTGATTCCTAGTTGTGATTCTAATGTGATTAAAAAGCACCGAATGCAATTTGCTGGTGAATATGATGTTTTTTTGTTGGAAAATATAAAATTTTATAAAGAAGAAAGTGAAAATGATGAAAATTTTTCTACTAGATTAGCAGAAAATTTTGATATTTTTGTCAATGAATCTTTTAGCGATTCACATCGAGGTTATGTTTCAACTGTGGGGGTGGCCCAAAAGTTGCCTTCTTACGCAGGATTTCAATTCCAAAAAGAAGTAGAAAATTTATCTAAAGTAAAAGATCATCCCGAACATCCTGCGGTAGCTATTATTGGAGGAGCAAAAATTGAAACCAAACTTCCCCTGATAAGTTCATTTGTCAAAAATTATGATTTTATTCTGGTGGGAGGAAAAATTGCTAATGAAGCGATTGATGGGGGTATGCAATTTGATTCTAAAGTTGTTTTACCTTTTGATTTTGCCAATGAGGGAAGATTAGATATTGGAGAAAAAACTATTGAAAAATTTTGCGAAATTATTTCTCATGCTGAAACTATTGTTTGGAATGGACCAATGGGGCTGTTTGAAAAAAAGCCTTATGACAATGGCACGCGAAAAATTCTCGAAGCTATTTCTGCTAGTGGCGCTTTTTCAGTAATCGGAGGAGGAGAGTCTGTGCAGGCAGTTAATGAAAGCGGATTGGAACATGAGCTTTCTTTTGTTTCTACTGGAGGTGGTGCGATGCTGGAATTTTTAAGTGGTGAACCAATGCCAGGGGTGGAAGTTCTTGTTGAAAAATAGGACTAATTTAAAATTAAGGGCTCATTCTTGCTAAACATCGAATTAAGTGAATAAAAACTATTTTTTGTGATCTTCGAGGTTGTTCTATTTATAATTTATTATGATTATTATTTTGTAAAGATATTTAGAGTTGACACCATATATAAATAATGTATACTTAACTCTGTAGATATCCAATGAATTATATATATCGAAAAGACAATTAAATAACTTATTTTAAAACTCATTAGATGACTCTTTTTGTTAATGCGCAAAGAGTTGTTATGGGAATTGTTTTTATGTCTAAAAGTAAGAAGGAACTAAAGGTGAAAAAAAGGATAGGTTCATCATCATCTCTATCCAAGAGAAAATTCTTTAAAAAGAATTTTATGGTTTCTCTTCCGAACCTAATTGAATCTCAAACAGATTCTTATGATTGGTTTTTGGAGAAAGGTTTTCAAGACCTAATAGACGAAATTAATCCAGTCAAAGATAATTCTGGAAATTTGGAGGTTAACATTTCAGGTTTTTATTTAGACGAACCGAAATATGTGGAATCAGTTTCAAAAGAAAAGAATATTTCTTTTGAAGCTCCGCTAAAGGCAAGAGCATCGCTACTTATAAAAAAGACAGGAGAAATTAGAGATCAAGAAATTTATTTGGGAGACTTCCCAATCATGACTGACAGAGGAACTTTTATAATCAATGGTGTTGAAAGAGTAGTAGTTCACCAACTTATTCGAAGCCCCGGTGTGTTTTTTACAATGGATTATCAAAAGGGAAAGAAAACTTTTGGAGCGAAAATTATCCCCAATAGGGGAGCATGGTTGGAAATCGATACAGATTATGATGGGGTAATCTCTGTTAAAATAGACAGAAAAAGGAAATTGCCAATAACTTCTCTTTTACGCGCTTTCGGACAAAGTGATAGTGTAATGAGAAAAGTTTTTGCTGATATTAACAAAGGTGATATTGATTATATTGAAACAACTTTAAGAAAAGATATCTCCAAAACTGCAGGGGAGAGTTATAAAGAAATTTATAAAAGAGTGCGACCAGGAGATTTTGCTACAGAGGAAAATGCGAAGCAGATGATTGATTCGATGTTTTTTGATTTTGATAAATATGATTTTGGTAGCGTGGGAAGATATCGACTTAATCAACGTTTGGAAGTTAGTCTTTCTGATGAAAAAGAGAATAGGGTTTTGATGGTGGAAGATTTGATTTTAATAATTAAGGAAATTATTAGACTTAATAATGACCCTCTAGCTCAAGCTGATGATATTGATCATTTAGGAAATAGAAGAGTAAGAGGAGTAGGAGAACTAATTCAAAACAAATTAAGAGTAGGAATGGCGAGAATGGCGAGGAATGCTAAAGATAGAATGAGTACTTGTGATATCGAAACAGTTGTCCCAGGACAAATTGTAAATTCTCGACCCGTAGCAGCTGCAATTAAGGAATTTTTTTCTAGTTCACAGTTGTCTCAATTTATGGATCAGGTTAATCCACTTGCAGAGCTGGAGCACAAAAGAAGATTAAGTGCCATGGGTCCTGGGGGTTTAACTCGAGAAAGAGCTGGGTTTGAAGTGCGAGATGTGCATCATTCTCATTATGGAAGAATTTGCCCTGTGCAAACTCCAGAAGGTCCAAATATTGGTTTGGTGGGGCAAATGGCGACTTATGCTAGAATAAATAAATACGGATTTTTAGAAACCCCTTATCTAAAAGTGGAAAAATATTCAAAAAATGAAATTGAATTACTTGAAAATAGAATTTTAGATGAAAATATTTCCGGCGTAGGAAAAAAGGGTGATAAAATTGATACTAAACTTGCCAAGGAAATCGTTAAAACTAAAAAAGAATCTATTAAGGTTGTTCCTTTTATTACAGAAAAAATTGAATTTATTGATGCAACAGTAGAAGACAGAAAAAGTATTGCTCATGCCGGAATTAAGACTGATGATCATGGAAACATTTTGACCAAAAATGTTGAAGCTCGTGTTAAAGGACATCCTTCAATGATTGACGCCGAAAATTTAGATTTTGTAGATGTGTCTGCTAAACAATGTATTTCTGTGGCTACTTCCATGATTCCTTTTTTGGAGCATGATGATGCCAACCGTGCATTGATGGGATCAAATATGCAACGTCAAGCGGTGTCTTGTGTTAAACCGGAAGCTCCAATCGTAGGAACAGGAATCGAAGATAAGGCTGCTGCTGATAGTGGACAAGTTGTTTTGGCGATTCGTGATGGAGAAGTTATTGTAGCTGATGCAAGTAGAGTGATTGTAAAAGAAGAAAATCCAGCTGGCGCAAAAAATAAATATTACAAAAGAGAATATGTTTTGCAAAGTTTTGCTAAATCCAACGCTTTTACCAGTATGAATCAAATCCCTCGAGTGACTGTGGGAGACGTAGTAGAGAAAGGTCAATTATTAGCTGATGGAGCTTCTACTGATAATGGAGAAATTGCTTTGGGTCAAAATGTATTAACTGCTTTTATTCCTTGGGAAGGTTACAACTTTGAAGATGCAATTATTCTTTCAGAAAGATTATTGCATGATGATAGATACAGCTCTATTCATATAGAAGATTTTGCAATTGATGTGCGAGACACAAAGTTAGGACCAGAGGTAGTAACTAGGGATATTCCAAATATCGGAGAAGATAGATTAAAAAATTTGGATCAAGAAGGAATTATTAGAGTAGGTGCAGAAGTAGTTTCGGGAGATATTCTTGTGGGAAAAATTACACCCAAAGGAGAGGGAGATTTAACTGCGGAAGAAAGGTTGTTACGTGCTATCTTCGGAGAAAAATCTCGAGACGTAAAAGACTCATCTTTATATCTTTCCCATGGTAAACATGGAAAAGTTGTGGATGTAAGAATATTTTCTCGTGAACAAGGGGATAAATTATCTACGGGAGTAATTAAGAAAATTCAAATTTCAGTAGCTCAATTACGAAGAGTAGCTGTGGGAGATAAACTAGCTGGTCGTCATGGAAATAAAGGTGTTATTTCAAGAATTGCTCCTGTCGAAGATATGCCACACCTTCCAGACGGAACTCCAATGGATGTTATTTTAAATCCATTGGGAGTAGCTAGTCGTATGAACATTGGTCAGATTTTGGAAATTCATATGGGTTGGGCCGCTTCTAAATTGGGCTATAAAGTAGCTACACCTGCATTAGACGGAGTAAGTGAAGATGATATTAAAGGAGAATTAAAAAAAGCGGGTCTTCCTGAAAATGGAAAAGTTCGATTAATTGATGGAAAATCAGGAGAATATTTTGATAACGAATCGACTGTGGGAATGATGTATATAATGAAACTCAACCATCTTATCGATGATAAGATGCACATGAGATCAATTGGACCTTACTCATTGATTACCCAACAACCGTTAGGAGGAAAAGCTCAATTTGGTGGACAGCGTTTTGGAGAAATGGAAGTTTGGGCGCTTGAAGGTTATGGAGCTGCTTATTCATTACAAGAAATGTTGACTATAAAATCAGATGATGTTCGAGGTCGTTCTAGTGCTTATGAATCGATCATCAAAGGAGAAAGAATTAGTAGTCCAAGCATCCCAGCTTCATTCCACGTTTTGGTAAATGAATTAAAAGGACTTTGTATGGATGTGGAATTAACTGGAATCAAAAAAAGTAATGAGACAGAAGAATACATAAAATAATAGAACTTTATTTTAAATAACCTCATAATATTTTAAGTTAGCTCAATTGACCCATTTGGGTTTTGACTAACCTTTTCCAAAAAAAGTATGGAAAACAATACAGGTGTAAGCGATTTCAAAAGTGTTCGCCTAAGTCTTGCTAGCCCAGATAAAATAATGGGTTGGTCTAGGGGAGAGGTAACTAAACCAGAAACTATTAATTATCGAACTCAACGTTATGAAAAAGACGGTCTTTTCTGTGAGAAAATTTTTGGTCCTGCTAAGGATTGGGAATGTTATTGCGGAAAATACAAGAGAATTCGATATAAAGGAATAGTGTGTGATAAATGCGGAGTGGAAGTTACTAAATCAAACGTTAGAAGAGAACGAATGGGACATATTAAATTAGCTGTTCCGGTTTCTCATATTTGGTTTCTCAGAAGTGTTCCTTCCCGAGTTGGTTTAGCTTTGGGATTATCTTATCAAAATTTAGAAAGAGTAGTTTATTTTTCAGCTTACATTGTTACTTCTATTGATGAAGAAAGAAGAAGAGAATTTATTGAGCAAGCTAAAAGAGAATACAAAAATAAATTCAAAAAAGCTAAGCAAGAAGGAAAGGATAGCGCTGAATTAAATGCTACATTGGAAGATTTAAAAGGGCAATGCGATTATATCGTCAATGAAGTAAAAAATCTTAAATTGTTTCAAGTTTTGTCAGAAATTGATTATTTTAATCTTTCTTCTCAGGCAGGACAAGTTTTTACAGCGGGAATCGGGGCTGAGGCGATTCGAACACTTTTGTCAAATTTAGATATTGGTAGCACAATTATTTATCTTAAAAAAGAATTGGCTCAAGCCGGAAAAGCAACAGATCAAAAAATTCTTAGAAGAATAAAACTATTGCAAGGTTTTAAGGAATCTACTCTTGAATTAAATTGGATGTTTCCAACAGTGATTCCAGTTATTCCGCCAGATCTTCGTCCGATGGTGGCTCTTAATGGTGGAAGATACGCCACTAGCGATTTAAATGATTTGTATCGAAGAATTATTAATAGAAATAATCGTCTTAAGAAATTGATTAGTCTAGGAGCGCCAGAAGTTATTACCAGAAATGAAAAAAGAATGCTTCAAGAGGCGGTAGATTCTTTGTTTGACAATAGTATGCGTCGTTCGCATGCTTCAGTAGCGGCTTCTACAGGACAAAAAAGACCTCTTCGATCTTTAGCTGATTCATTAAAAGGAAAACAAGGTCGTTTTAGACAAAATTTACTTGGAAAAAGAGTTGATTATTCAGGACGAAGTGTTATCGTGGTAGGACCACAACTTAAACTTCACCAAGTTGGTTTACCAAAGAAAATGGCTTTGGAGTTATTTAAGCCTTTCATTATTCATGATTTAATTGAAAAAGAATATGCGCATAATGTTAGAATGGCTGGTCGAATGGTGGATACCGACACAGAAGTAGCTTATGAAATTTTGGATAATATTATTCGAAAACATTATGTACTTCTAAATCGTGCCCCCACCTTACATCGACTTTCCATTCAAGCTTTTCAACCGGTGCTTATCGAGGGAAAAGCAATTCAACTTCATCCAATGGTATGTAGTGCTTTTAATGCTGATTTTGATGGAGACCAAATGGCGGTTCATGTACCTCTTACTGACAAAGCTCGAGAAGAGAGTGCTAATATGATGCTTTCTTCAAAAAATCTTCTTAAACCAGCCAGTGGTGATCCGATAACTATTCCGACTTTGGATATTGTTTTAGGTATTTATTATTTAACTCATATCAAAGAAAATAAAAAGGCAGAAATTAAATCATTTTCTTCTCCTGAAGAAGCTTTGATGTCATATCAATTAGGTTACGCCAAGGTTAATTCAAGAATGAAAGTTATTTTTAATGGAGAATTGCTGGAAACTTCTATTGGTAGAATTATGTTCAATGAACTTTTGCCCGAGGAATTAAGATTTGTAAATGCAGAGATGACTAAGGCTGAATTAAAAAAAATAGTTTCTAAAATGATAGTAGCTGTTGGACAAGAAAAAACAGCTGAATTTGTTGATAATGTAAAAAACTTAGGATTTAAAGCAGCTGGAAAATCTGGAATTAGTTGGGGAATGGATGATCTTGTAGTGCCAAAAGAAAAAGGAGCTATCATGCAAGAATCAGAAGATAAGATTGGAATTGTTTTAGACCAATATAACGATGGACTTTTGACTGCTGAAGAAAAAAGAAATAAATCTATTGAAATTTGGAATGAAGCCAAAAATAAAATCACCGATAAAGTTAGAGAATCTTTAGATAAAGAAGGTCCAGTTTATGCAATGGTTTATTCTAAGGCTAGAGGTAGTGAATCAGTAGTAGTTCAGATGACTGGTATGAAAGGTTTGATGGCAGATGCTAGTGGAGAAACTATGGAACTTCCAGTTAAGAGTTCTTTTAAAGAAGGCCTTAACGTATTGGAATATTTCATGTCCACTCATGGAGCAAGGAAAGGTATGGCTGATACAGCTCTTAGGACTGCTACCGCTGGTTATTTGACTCGTCGTTTAGTAGATGTTAGTCAAGATATTGTAGTTAGAGAAGAAGATTGTGGCGATAGCGAAGGAACTTATTTATACAAAGAGGATTCTGATAGAATTGGACAAAGTTTTGCTGATCGAGTAGTAGGCAGAGTTCTATTGGAGGATGTTTTAGATCCAAAGACTAAAAAGAAGTTAGCCTCTAAAGGAGAATTGGCCACTAGAGAACAAGCTAAAGAAATTGAAAAAGCTAACATTGCTAAGATTAAAATAAGAAGTATTGTGGCTTGTAAAACAAGAGTGGGTGTTTGTCAGAAATGTTATGGATTGGATTTGGGAAGAGGTGGATTGGTAAAGAAGGGAGAAGCAGTAGGTATTGTTGCCGCTCAAGCAATTGGAGAGCCAGGAACTCAGCTTACTATGCGTACCTTTCATATTGGAGGAGTTGCCGGCTCAGATATTACTCAAGGTCTTCCTCGTGTTGAAGAAATTTTTGAAGTACGTCCTCCTAAAGGAGAAGCTCTTATTTCCGAAGTAGATGGAAAAGTTAGGAGTATCGAAACTGATGCAAGAGGAAAATATACTATTATCAAAATTGAATCCACTTCTGATAAGAGTGATGTAAAAGAATATCAAATTCCTGCTAATGCTAGTGTTAAAGTTTCCAATGGTGAATTAATTGCTCAAGGTACAATTTTGTCTGAGGGACACATTGATCTTAAAAAACTTTATAAGGTTATGGGCTATGAAGCAGTGCATCGCTATATCGTTAAAGAAATTCAGGAAATTTACGCTTCTCAGGGTGAAGGAATCAACGATAAACATATTGAGGTTATTATCAGGCAGATGTTAAGTAGAATTAAGATTGAAAATTCTGGAGAAACTGAACTGTTAGTGGGAGATGTGGTTAGTCGTGAAAGATACGAAATAGTAAACGAAAAAGCCAAAAAGAACAGTAAAAAGAAAGCACAAGGCAGTCCTGTGATTCTCGGAATTACCAAAGTGGCTTTATCCACCGAATCATTCTTGAGTGCTGCTTCATTTATTGAAACTGCCAGAGTATTAATTAACGCCTCCATTGAAAGCAAGGAAGATACGCTCAAAGGTCTTAAGGAAAATGTTATCATCGGAAGACTTATCCCTGCAGGAAGTGGTTTTCGAGAAAGTTAGAGAGCTTTTTGTTGACAAGCGTTGGAATAACTGATAGTGTTAGTCTATTACAATTTAAGAAAGTCCTAAGAATATCTCGCCTTTTTTAAAAAAGGATAAGATGTTTAATAAACTTACCAAATAGGGGACTTTCTTTTGGTAAGTTTATTTTTTAAATAATAATTAATACTAAATTAATTAAATTTATAGCATATCCTGTTTTTGTGAGAATGGGAATAATTGGTTTAATTTAGTATAAAAGTAGAAAAATATGGAATATGAAATCTGTTATCTAATTGGAGAATCTAAAGAGGCCAATTTGGATAAAATAAGACCAATTGTAGAGCAAATAATTGAAAAGCACAAGGGAACTTTTACAGAAGGAGAATTTGTAAGAAAAAGAAGATTGAGTTATATTATCAAAGGAGAAAGCAGAGGGACTTATGTAGCTAGAAGATTTACTGTTCCCACTAGGGATGAGAGAGAAGAAATGTCTTTAGATTATGATATAATGGGAGAAATGAATAAAGAGTTGAGATTCAACCAAGATATTTTAAGATTTATGTTGGTTAAGACTGATAATTTGCCACCATTGAAAGATTTAGAAATTGCTGATGAGAAAAACAAAGGTCAGTTTTCGATGACAGCCGGTACAAGAAGAGAGGAGAAAAAGGTGGAAGCTCCTAAAAAAGAAGTTATTCCTGTAGAAAAAGTTGTAACTGAGGCCAAGGAAGAAAAGAAAGAAGAGACAAAGACTGAAGTAGTTAAAGTCAAAGAAAATAAAGAGGAGGTTGCTAAAGAAACTAAAAAGGAAATAACAGAAAAACCAAAGAAAAAAGCTAAGAAAAAAGAAGAGGATGAAATTTTAGGAGATGATATTGATGAAAAATTAGACGAAATTCTAAACATCTAATTTCTTAAATAAAAATAAATTGCAAAAATAATTATGCAATTTATTTTTAAAACAAAATTATGAATATTAATAAAGTGACGTTAGTAGGAAGATTGACTCGTGATCCTGAAATTAGAACTACTAATACGGGATCTACCGTAGCCAGCATTAGTCTTGCTACCAATAGCTATTGGACTGATAAGAATGGTCAAAAGCAAGAAACTACAGAATTTCATAATATTGTTCTTTTCGGAAAAGTAGCCGAGATTGCTGGACAATATTTAGTAAAAGGACAAGAAGCTTTCTTTGAAGGAAGATTGCAAACTAGAAGCTATACAGGGAAAGACAATGTCGAGAGAAGAGTAACCGAGGTAGTGGCTACCGAAATGCAATTTGGTGCAAAACCTCAAGGACAAAGTGGTTATGGAGCCCCTAGAACGGCTAGCAATCCAATGAATCAATCCCAATCACCCAGAAGTAACGTATCGCCAGCGACTGCCGCTCCAGCTCAAAATACTCCTGTATCCGCAATGGAAGAGGAAATTCCCACTATTAATCTAGATGAAGAACAAGAAGAAATAAAGATTGAAGATGTTCCATTTTAATTAATTTAAATAGAATTATTAGCTCATTGTATTAAATCAAATTTAATATAATTTTAAGCTTCAAATCCAATGTTAGAAAAAAAGACCTGCCAGTTTTGTCAAGATAAAATAGATAAAATTGACTATAAAAATGCAGAGTTGCTAAGAAGATTCGTTAACTCTCAAGGAAAAATTTATCCGCCTAGAAGATTTGGGACTTGCGCTCGTCATCAAAGAACTTTAACTAGAGCTATCAAGCAATCTAGGATAATGGCATTAACACCAATAGTTATTAAATAATTTCGAATTTCGAATTTATAATTTCGAATCAAATTTGAATTTATTAATTTATCAATTAGGATTTCATTTAAAATTTGAAATTTAAAATTTGAAATTAACTTTAAATGTTAAATATCTCAAAAATAAAATCAGGAAAAAATATTGTTTTGGAAGGGGAGCCTTACAAGGTACTTTGGGATGAACATTCTAAAATGGGAAGAGCAGGAGCAGTGCTTCGCACCAAATTGAAAAATTTGATGACAGGAGCAGTTCTAGAAAAAACTTTTCAAGGAGCTGACAAAGTAAATGAGGCTGATATAGAAAAAACTTATGCCCAGTATCTCTATCAAGATGGAGATGGTTTTGCTTTTATGGACAGTAAAACCTATGATCAATTTTCTCTGCCTAAAAAAGTTATTGGAGATTTAGCCTTGTATTTAGTTGAAGGAGTAGAGGTGGCTATTATCAATTTTAATGGTAACCCAATCAATATCGAACTTCCTGTTAAGGTAACTTTAACTGTGACTTATGCTCCCCCAGGGATTAAAGGTGATACCGCGTCCAGTGGAGATAAGCTCGTAACAGTAGAAACTGGAGCTAAGATTACTACTCCTTTATTTGTAAATGAAGGGGATAAAATTATTGTAAATACAGATAAGGGTGAATATGTTTCTAGAGCATAGGATGTTTTAAATATTCTAGATATTGAAAATGCTAGAGTCGGTGTAAATGTTTTGGTATTGTCATTCCGACCGAATAAATTTTTGTAGTCAAAAATTTAGAAGTGGAGGAATCTCTGACATTAAAAACAATATTTCAAAAGACACGGATGAAACCGTGTTTTTGCTTTTAATTTTTCCATTATTAAAAAGTTAGTTAAAAATGGTAAAAAATAGTATAATAAAAACATGGATTTTAATTAGGGGGATTATTATATTCAGTTGTTCTTTTTTTAAACCTTATTTATAAGGAGTAAGCCATGCATACATTTTCCTTCCCTGTATTTTTCGGATTTTTTTTGATATTTTTTTTGATAATTTTTCCTATAGTTTACGGAATATTAAAAATTAGGCGGATTAAAAAAGAACGTGACGAGGCAACTCACATAGCAGTTGGTTGGTGGGCTTTGCCGGAATTAAAACATTTGGCAGAGCGTGTCACGATTTTTTTAGCAGAAGACCTTAAGTGTACTGATAGAGAAAAATTGGACAATTTGTCAAAGAGGATAGCGGCCGCTCGAGAATCAGTTTGTGATGAGAAAGATATATTTCAGATTAAAAAAATTGTGCAAGAAATAAAAATGGATATGGCTAATACATGTTTTTCCTGAAAAGAAGGTAGGACGCATAAAATCTTCATCGATTGAATTGGTGAAGATTTTTTATTGAAAATTTCTTATAAAATCAATAGTCTTCGATATAAAATAGGTAGAATTCTATGTTTTAAAATATCCAAAAAAATACAGATAAAATAGTATTTTTGTTGTTTTGTTAGTCAATTGTGATAGAATATAAAGGAGAAAATAAAATTTAAAAAATATTATGCAAAAGAAAAAAGAATCAGAATTTTTTTTAAAGTATTTAATGATAGGTTATGCAGTTTTGTTCTTAGTTTTAGCTTTTAACCCATTGGACAGAGCAACTTGGTTTGTGGAAAATTTAACGGTATGGATTATTTTAGCTTTAATTTTGGGAATATATTGGGGTGGAATTCGTTTTTCCAAAATGGCGTATGCGCTAATGTTTGTACTTATTTATCTCCACACTATTGGTGGACATTGGACTTTCGAGCGGGTACCTTTTGATTGGGTGACGGATTTTTTTGGCTTTTCGAGAAATCATTTTGATAGGATAGCTCATTTTTCAGTGGGATTTTATGCCTTTGCAATAGCAGAGTGGATTTGGAATAAAAGATTAGTAGGTAACAAATTTTTATTATTTACTTATCCAATTTTTGTGATTGCGACCATCGCGATGAGTTATGAGTTGATTGAATGGATTTATGCATCTTTATCTGATCCAGTGGCTGGAGCAGCCTATTTGGGAAGCCAAGGAGATATTTGGGATGCACAAAAAGACATGCTGGCGGATACATTGGGTGCAATTGTAGCAGTTGGATTGTTTTTTATAATCAGAAAACCAAAAATTAAAAGTTTATAAAGTTTTAAAGTTCTTAATGTTTGTAAGGTAAAATAGAAAAGATAAGACAAATATTATTATTTATACTTAATACATGATACTTAATACATTATAATAAATTATGAAAAACATTTATTTCAAACTAATTTTAGCCTTATTTGCCACACAATTTTTATTTGTTGGAGATTCTCTGGCTCGCGAAAACGTTACTGATTGGTATGTAAAAAGATTAGATTCTCAAATAGTTATTAATCGAGATTCTAGTTTGAATATCACTGAAAAGATTGTGGCTGATTGTGGTGAAGCTATTGGTAAACATGGAATATTTCGAATATTGCCTGAAAAAATAAATATTGATGGCAAGGGGACTGTGAAAACTCCCATTGATCTTATTAGTATTAAAGACGAAAATGGTAATGACTATAAATTTACCGAGTCTAAAAACAGTAGTGATAATACTGTAACTTGGAAAATTGGAGATGCCAGCACAACTGTCCAAGGCACACACATTTATGTAATTAAATATAGAGTAAAAAATGCTATTCGTTTTTATAATAATAATTTTGATGAATTCTACTGGAATTTAACAGGAAATTTTTGGGATTTGGAAATTGATAGTGCACGCATTGAAATAATTTTTCCTGAAGAAGTAAAAAAAGAAAATAGTACTGTGGATATATATTCTGGTTTTTTGGGTGAAAAAGGGAATATTTTGGCTGATTTTAAATGGATGAATAGTAATATGTTGGAAGTTAACTCAATAGGGACGTTAGCGGTAGGACAGGGAATTACCGCTGCAGTAACTTTTCCTAAAAATATTTTCACTCCTTACATTCCTAGTTTTTGGGAAAAATATGGAAAATATTTTTCTCTCCTGATTCCTGTTATTATTTTTTCTATTTGCTTTAGGCTTTGGCAGAAATATGGCAAAGATCCCAAGCTGGATAAAACTGTCATTGCCGAGTATGAAGCACCCAAGGGAATGTCTCCTCTAGAGATGGGGTTGTTGCTTAGTAATGGAACTTTTAAAAATAATTTTATTACAGCCGAGATAATCAATTTTGCCACTCAGAAAATTTTAACTATAAGGGAAGTGGATAATAAAATATTATTTTTTCATTCCAAAGATTATGAGTTTACTCGAACTAATAATGCCGAGGCTGAAAAGGGCTTAAATGAAGCTCAGAAAGCTATTTTAGATGAAGTATTTAGTGCGGGTAATATTGTAACTTTGTCTTCATTAAAAAATAGTTTTTATAAAGTTTTGGCCGATGTTAAGAAAAAAGGGACTGAAATATTAATTAACAAAAATTTAATTGTAAAATCAGGACTTTCTTTTGCGACAGCTTTTCAGATTCTTTGTTTTTTGACTATCTTTGGAGGAATGATGTTATTTAGTGTTTCTGTAGGTTTGGCCTTAGCAACGATTTCTGCTAGTATAATTTTTTTGATTTTTAGTTTTATTATGCCCAAACGGACTACAGAGGGAGCCCAAATGAAGTGGCAAATTGATGGTTTTAAACTTTTTATGGAAACAGTGGATAAAGATAGGGCGAAGTTTTATGAAGAAGAAAATATTTTTGAGAAGTTTCTTCCTTACGCGATTTTATTTGAAATTACGGATATTTGGATAAAAAAAATAAAAGAAATTTACGGGGAAGAATATTTTGCTACACATGTGCCAGCTTGGTATGTAGGTAGCAGCTTAGGAACGTTTGATGCTAATAACTTTTCTTCTGCAATGACGAGTTTATCGGAGAGTATTTCTGCCAATACTTCTGCTCCTTCGGGTTCAGGAGGTGGCGGTGGAGCTGGAGGTGGCGGTGGTGGAGGCGGTGGCGGAGGATGGTAGAATTCAGTGTAGGTAGCTTGTAGGCAGTAGTTTTTTGGGTATTGAAATAAAAAATAAAATTCAAATTAAAAAGTATATACCTAGGCATATACTTTTTAAGAATAAAAATTGTTTTTCAGTGTGTCATCCTCGAAAATATAATTTCTTAGCGATCCGCCAGCCGGCGGAGAACTTCAGAAATTAATTTATCGGGGATCTCTACATTTAATCTCCATACCAGCTACTTGCCAAGTCTGTCCAATTTGGATTATCTTTTTCTATTAAATCTATTTTCCATTTTCTATTCCATTTTTTCAACTGCTTTTCTCTTTGGATAGCAAATGCCACGTCGTTAGTCTCTTCATAAAAAATTAATTTATCTAAATTATATTTTTCTGTGAATCCTTTTATTTTTTTATTTTTGTGCTCACAAACCCTTCGCTCTAGATTATTAGTAATTCCAATATATAGAACGCCATCCTTTTTATTTGTTAAAATATAAACGTAATAATGTTTCATATTATTTTATTTATTTAACTTACAGGAGATCCCCGCATTCGCGAGGATGACAGGAGCGAGAGAGCTTTATATTTTAAGGACTTTTTTATTTTTTGTTAGCCACTTCTTTCATAATTTGACTCACAA
Source organism: Parcubacteria group bacterium (assembly GCA_041662245.1). Classification (GTDB taxonomy): domain Bacteria; phylum Patescibacteriota; class Minisyncoccia; order Moranbacterales; family UBA9337; genus UBA9337. The sequence goes on along the minus strand of JBAZSW010000004.1, from coordinate 35,170 downwards.
ATTCTTCCACTCCTAAAGTTTTTTGTTTTTTCACTCCACGTGAGCGCACAGTCACAGTGCTGTCAGCAACTTCCTTTTCTCCAATTATGAGGATATGAGGAACTTTTAATTTTTCCTCTTCGCGGATTCTTTTACCTAGGCTTTCATCTTTTATGTTTAAGTGTATTCGAATCCCACTGGTTATAAGTTTATTTTTTACGTCATTGGCGTAGTCATTGAATTTTTCACTCACAGGTACGATAGCTACTTGAATGGGGGAAAGCCAAGTTGGGAAAGCTCCGGCGTAGTGCTCAATTAGAATTCCCATAAAGCGCTCAAAAGAGCCCATTATGGTTCGATGAATCAAAACAGGTGTCTTTTCTTTCCCATCTTTGTCTATGTATTTGCAATCGAATTTGAGAGGCATTTGAAAGTCTAGTTGAATCGTGGCACATTGCCACGTTCTTCCAATAGCATCTTTTAATTGAAAATCAATTTTTGGACCATAAAACGCTCCATCTTTTTCTTTAAGGCCGTAATTGCCGTCATATAATTCTTCGAGTATTTTTTTTAAAGATTCTTCAGCCTTGTCCCAATCTTCTATTTTACCCATAAAGTCTTCTGGGCGAGTAGAGAGATAGGCTTTGTATTCTAAGCCAAATGGTTTGTAGATTTTGTCTATTAGTTGGATTACGTTCTTAATTTCCTCTTTGATTTGATCTGTGCTAATGAAAATATGAGCATCATCTTGAGTAAATTGTTGAACGCGAAGTAATCCTCCGAGTTGTCCGGATTTTTCCTTACGAGTAATTAAGCCTGGCTCAGCGTAGCGTAGGGGCAAGTCTCGATATGACTTCAGAGAATTATTATAAACCAAGATTGCTCCTGGGCAATCCATTGGACGTAATGCAAACTGCTTTTCATTTTCTCCAGCACTTACGAAATACATATCATCCTTGTAATGATCCCAATGTCCTGATTTTTTCCAAATAGAGACGTCCAACATAGAAGGACAGAGAATTGTTTCATAACTAAATTCTTTTTGAGTTTCAATCCAGAAATTTTTTAACTCATTATAAATGATAGTTCCACGAGGATGAAAAAACGGCATGCCTGGAGCCACTTCATGAAAAGAAAATAAATCCAATTCTTTTCCAATTTTTCTATGGTCTCTTAGCTTAGCCTGCTCTTGTTGATGTAAATATTCTTTCAATTCTTTTTTATCGCTAAAAACTACTCCGTAGATTCTTTGCAATTGAGTGTTCTTTTCGTCTGCTTTCCAATAAGCGCCAGAAATCTTGGTTAATTTGAAAGCTTGTGAATTTATTTCTTTAGTAGACTCAACATGCGGTCCTCGGCAAAGATCAGTAAAATGTCCAGATTTGTAAACGGACACAGTGGTTTCGCCTGCGTTTTTTAAATCATTGATTAATTCAATTTTGTAAGTTTGGTTAAGTTTCGTAAAATGCTCCAAGGCTTCTTCAATAGAAATCTCCCTTCTTTCAAAAAGATGATTTTCCTTGATAATATTTTGCATTTTTTCTTCGAGAATTTCTAAATCTTCAGGAATGAGAGTTCGAGGCAATTCAAAATCGTAATAAAAGCCTTCCTCAATGGCTGGTCCGATTCCAAATTTAGCCTCGGGAAACATATCCAAAACAGCTGCAGCCAAAATGTGAGCTGTAGAATGTTTTAAAATTTCATTTTTGTTTTCTTTATTCATATTATTTATGTGTTAAAATTATTATTTAGTTATTTTTTGGTAATTGAAAAAGTGCCGAGAGAGGCTTAATTTTTCAATGAATCATTCGAGTTTGTCATTTCGACCTTGTGGATAAATCTCCCGCAACAAAACCTAGTATTTATTTAGATATAGCTGATTGTTTAATTTGTGAAACCCGCCTTCGGCTTTGCCTTTAATAAAAAATAAAAAAACGCCAAAACAAAATTATGAATTGCTAAGGTCCAAAGCTTGGACGGTTCCACTTAGCTTCCCGATTTTATTTGGGCGACTTTTTGGGATTTATCTTGCTAAATCCCTAAAAACACAAGCTCCATGGTTGGTGAGACCACATCAATACTTGATTAAATTGTATCTATATGATATTATACATTGTTAGTGATAAACTGACAAGAGGATAGGGCAATGTACCAATAAGCCATTGGGCGGTACTGTTAATTATACCGAATTTGATTAACTTCAGATATTATATTACAATAAATGGGTTATAGTCAGAAGGGGACTTGTTCATTTTTTATTAAAAAGTATGAGAATGGAGAGAACGGATGAAATTTGAATTTGGTAAAAAAAATTATGGCATGATAGCTATGGCAGTAAAAGACCAAAACATTTTTCTTATAAGTCTTTTTGAAGAGAAAGAGATGGTAGCTTCTCATAATTTTGAACTTGAAGATCCAGATGGATTGTATAATCATTTCGGAGGAATGGAAATTTTTCAAAATGAAGTTCATCTAAGGGTAGACAATTATCTGCCCAAAACTGGTGATGTGATTATCAAATTTCACATTCCTCACCAGAGAGGGAAAGTCCATAAAGATAAAACAATTATAGTTCCGACTGACATTAAATTGTCAGATGAAAGGAGTTTTTTCTAAAAAAGAAGGGGTAGCATTTAGCAGAATGCCACCCCTTTAAAAATTTACCACATTGTTACTCCAAATGAATATTTTGGCTCATTTTATCTAATGATTTTTTGAGGAGGGGATATTTTTTTAAATAGATATCCTTTTTAATTATAGTTTGAGCTTCCTCTAGGGCGAATTTTATCATTTTAATATTGGTTATATTTTGCATCGTAGAGTCAGCTAGTCCTGATTGGCGAGTGCCGAGGAAATCTCCAGGACCTCGTAATTCTAAATCTTTTTGGGCAACTTTAAATCCATCTGTATATTTTTCTAGAGTCTTTAGGCGAGCAGTGGAATTTTTAGAAAACAAAAAACAATAGGATTGATTTTCGCCACGTCCGACTCTTCCACGAAATTGATGAAGCTGAGAAAGTCCAAATCGATAGGCTTCTTCGATTATCATTACTGTCGCATTGGGAATATCAATTCCTACTTCGATAACTGAAGTGGACACAAGAATATCAGTTTTTTTATTTTTAAAATCCAACATTATTTTTTCTTTCTCTTTGCTTTTCATTCGACCATGCAAAAGGCCTAATCTTAGATCGGGAAAAACATCTCGCAGAAGGCGCTCATGTTCGCTGATAGCTGCTTTTACTTCAGTAATTTTTTCAGATTCTTCAACTAGGGGTAAGATAACAAAGACTTGATGGCCTTTTTTAATTTCACTGCGAATAAAATTATAAACTTCATTCTGTTTATTGGGTAATACCATTTGAGTAATAATAGGTTTTCTATTTTTAGGCATTTGGGTTATTAAGGAGACATCCAAACTTCCCAAAAGGGTCATCGAGATAGTGCGAGGAATGGGAGTGGCGGTCATGGTTAAAAAATGAGGAATTTTATTAGCTAAGCCATCATTTATTTCAGTAATTTTTTGTTGCAAATGACTTCTTTGAGCAACGCCAAATCGGTGCTGTTCATCGATAATAATAAGAGCCAAATTTTTAAAACGAATATCTTTTTGAATGATGGCATGGGTACCGATAACAATATCAATAGCACCATTTTTAATTTTCTCCAGCATTGTTTCACGTGAAATCTTTTTAATATTATTGGAATAATTTTGAATTTCTAATTTCGAATTTTTTAATAACAATTTTTCTTTACTCTGAACTGTTGACTCCGAACCGTTGACTAACTTATAAGAATTGGTAAGAAGTCCCACAGAAATATTAAAAGCAGAGAGTATTTTAGAAAAATTTTCGAAATGTTGGTAGGCTAAAACTTCCGTTGGCGCCATAACGGCGACCTGAAAGCCATTAATGGATGTTTGAAGAGCTGCCAAAAGAGCAATGATGGTTTTGCCGGAGCCCACATCTCCATTTAAGAGGCGATTCATGGGATGGGATTTTTCTAAATCTTTTTTTATTTCTTTAAAAGCTTTTTTTTGGTCATTAGTTAATTCAAAGGGTAGGGAATCGAGAAATTTTTTGATTTCCAAGTCAGGAAATTCTAATTTTTGAGCACTTTCTTTTTTGAGTTGTTTTTTGATTTGTAAAGAATGCAGTTGGATTAGAAACATATCAAAAAAGGCAAATCTTTTTTGCGCTACCAAATAAGAATCTTCTGATTTGGGAAAATGAATATCAAAAAGAGATTTCTTGAGAGTAGGGAGATGATATTTTTTTAATATCTCACTGGGAAGGGGATCGATAATCTCAAAATCATTTTTAAAAATAGTTTCGATTTGCCAGCGTAGCCATTTGGAAGTAATGCCCTTGGTTTCTGGATAAATTGGGACAATTCGTCCTGTATGATTGGGGCTTTTGTCGGATATTTCCCAGATTGGATTGGAGAAGTTAAAACCATTTTTATCTAGCTTGGCCTTACCGCTGAGGCGGATATATTTATTTTTACTAAAAACATCAATTAAATATTTTTGATTAAACCAAGTGGCGCGGACAATTCCCGTTTCATCTTGAAGTTGAATTTCAATGATGCTAATTTTTTTATGCCAACTTCTTTTTAGGTTAAATTTTATTATTTCTCCGTTTACAGTCGCGCTTTGCTCTGGAATTATATCTGCGATATTAACTAGCTTCGAAAGATCATCATAACGAGCTGGAAAATGAAATAGAAAATCACCTACCGTAATAATACCGAGTTTCTTTAACTTTTCTGCTTGAGATGGCTTGATATGAAAAGTTTCCTTAATTTTTGTCTCTAAATTTAACATACTTCTAGTATAGATTATTTAAGAGAAAGTATAAAGTGTTAGTATTTTAAAGGTATTATTCTTTAAAAATTATAGCAGGATACACTTTTGGTCAAATATTGCACAGGTGCTTGTCCAAACAATAATGTTTGTGAAGTTAACGAGAATTTGATAAACTTAATAAAAAGGATAGCTTTGGTGATTTAAAATATAAATTATAGAAAAAATTAATTTTATTTTAGTTAAATCAAAGTTGCTTAATTTGTACAAGAGAAAAAATAAACAAACTAAATATACTCTAAATAACTAATAAAAAAAGATAATGAAAGAAAAAAAATTTCCCGAAAGTGCACTTGCTCACAAATATTTAGATGGGCTAAAGGGACTTGAGATTGGAGGATCTGCACATAATCCTTTTGGTCTTAACACGCAGAATATTGATTATACTGAAGAAGAAACAGTATTTAAAAGAGAAGAATTGGAGATGCGAGGAGACTTTTTAAAAGTGGACATAGTAGCACAAGGAGATGACTTGCCCATCGAAGATAACTCGCAGGATTTTGTGATTAATTCTCATGTGTTAGAACATTTTTCTGATCCTATAAAAGCGCTGAAGGAATGGTATCGAGTAGTGAGAGAGGGTGGATATATTTTTATTATTGTGCCTCATAAGGAAAGGACTTTCGATAGAAAAAATCCTATAACTACCACGGAGGAACTTATAAAAAGGCATAAAACAGGAATCTTTCCTGTCCCAAAATCTAATCATTATTCTTTTTGGGTAACCGAGAGTTTACTGGATTTAATTGAAGTGATTGATTTAAACTGGAAAGTAATTGACTTTCAAGACGTGGACGATAAAGTAGGAAATGGTTTTACTATTGTTATAAAAAAAGAAAAAAGAGATTTGGAAAAAGATAAAGTTATAAACTCAAAAATAAAAGAATTTAGGAAAATAAAAGAAAAGGAGAATAAATCACTTTTAAAGATTTTGAAAATTAAAAGAGCAAAGGAACTATTTTTAAATACATTTAGGGAATTTAAAAAACATGGGCTTGTGGGAATATGGAAGCGCATACCCTATATGTACAAATGGGATAGAAAATAAGATTGTTGTTAATTATTTTTTGTTTGAATGGTGAGATATAATAAAGAGAAGCAACAAAAAGGTAAGAGTGAGAAAAGAAATAAATAAAGTCACAAGATAATTGTTTTTAAGAAATAATGGTTTGTCTTGAGAAATTCTATTTTTTAGGGTAGTTAAATTGGCCAAGATACCTCCATTTGTGTAAGCGGGACGCATCACCAGCGAGCTCGCTTTTTTATTGAAATTGGGACGAGTGTTTTCAAATGGTTGGATAAAAAGCATTTGAGAATCTAATGAAACTTCAGGATAATCGCTTTTTTTAATGTCAGCATTTTTTGTAAAATAGGTTATTTTAAGACAATATGTTTTCCCTCGAGAGTCACTTATTGCCGGAAAAGAAAAACGGTCAAAGATAGGAAATCGCCAAGAAGTATTAGTTATATCCATTTTTGCAATTGTTTCATTACAGGATTCATTATTAAGTTCAAGGGTAATCTTGTCAGAGACTTGTAAATTAATATTTTTTAAGATTATTTTTATTTGATTAAGATTATTTTCGGAAGCGCTAAATTTTTGAGTAATTGGAAAAAATGGATAAATTCTAGAGGTATCTTTTTTTTCAAAATTAAAAGAAGAGTCTGGAATCGTAAGCATCGAGACGAATCGGTAACCAATTACAAAAATAATCAGACACAAAAATCCAAAATAAAAAAATTTATAATATTTTTTTGGAATTTTTTTAATCATAAATAATAGCGAGGGATAATAATATTAAAAAGAGAATAGAAGAAAAATCCAATCATTAAAATTAAGGAAGTTATTAGCAATATATCAAAATGTTTCTTTTTTGAGAAAAAGGATCCTAGGCCAAAAAATAAAACCAAAAAATGTGAAATAATATTAGGCAAAAAGTATCTCCCTGGAGTTCCGATTATAATAGAACCATCACTGTAAAAAATTTTCCAATCATAAAAACGAATTAAGCCTTGAAGGGCAACTAGCATTAAAATCATAAAAATTATATATTTTTTTTCGGGTAAAAAAGAAGATGGGATTTTTTTAAAGAAAAATGCATAAACTATTCCTGCTAGGGCAACTATTTCTGTTAGCCAAATAAAAATTAATACATAATCAGAAACCTGTGCGTCTAGCCAGCCAAAGCTCCCCCAATAAGTAAGCTCAAAAAAGTCCCAGCGTTCTGCAGTGATGACAATGTATTTCTGTAATGATTCAAGCGGGGAGGAAAAATTCGAAGTTGCCGAAAAATCGGTAAAAATTTCGGTAGTTCCTTTTGGTCCGAAAATAATAAAAAACGCAATAGCTATGACAAAAAGAGCGGATAGATAAAAGAAAAACTTTTTTTTGCCTAAACCAAAATCTGTTTTTTGATAAATAAGATAAATTAAAATCGGAAAAATCAAAACGGGCAAAATAAGACCCGTTCCTTTGACTAATATTCCTACCAATGCTCCCAAAAAAAGAAAACAAAAATATTTCCATTGAAAGCCATGTCTCAGAAGAGCAACTGTCGCATAAGTAAAAAGTGAAAAGGCAAATATTAAAGGGATGTCATAATTTATTATAGCTGCTGTCTGGGTAAACATGGGTTGAAAGGCGATAATGGTAGAGATTACCAAGGCCTGTTTTTGGGTGAAGCCAGCTTTTAACGTAGTTAAATAAGCCAAAAGGACAGTTAATATTCCTAAAAAAACAGAGAATATGCGAATGGAAAAAAAACGAACCAAAATGTCAGAGGATGAAAAAAACTTTTCAATTTGGGAAGTAACTAAATAATATAAAGATGGGCCGCCAACTATGGAGGGAGGATAAGAATCAATATATTTTTTCCAAGAAGCTTGAGGGAGGGTTTGCTCAATTGCTCCATCAGATCCAGATAAGAAAAGTGAAGTATTCGTACCATGAAATTTTATTTCATCAAATTGGGAAATTTCAGCTGTTTTTTTGATTTCTTGAGAATAATGATAAGTATTCGTATTATCTCCATCAGGGAAGAAATCTTCCTTGTCGATTTTTTGGATATCCCAATTTTTTTCCTTAGGTTCTGCAAAATATTGGATAGTGGCATAATGAATAGGTTCATCGGGACCTTGAAAAATAGGTAAGATAGTTACAAATAAAAACCCTTTTAGCAGAAATACTAAAAGCAATAGACTTATACCTAAATAGGGTTGAATTAATATATGATGAATGCTTTTTTTCATAGTAACTTAATTATAATGAAGCATGTCTGAAAAGTCCATGGCACGACAATAATTTCTTTTTGCAATCAGGACTAGCTTCAGGAATCTTGCTTTGAACTAATATTTGAAAAGTGGTAAAATATAATAAATAAAACGCAATCTTTCCAAGGAGTCTTTGAAATTATAGTTGTATTTTTTTCGTCCGATAAGTTTTTATTTAATGGGGTAAAGACTATCAGTAAAAATCATGTTTTAATGTATATTTAGATATACCTATTGTTACAGTGTATGCCAAAAAAGTAATATAATAAATGTGTCGACTTAACACGGCCGTGGTATGTTGATACAAATAATGTATGCATAAATTTGGAACAACACAAAAAAAGATTATGCTAGTGCTTTTGGGCGGTGTGGCTTTAGGAGTATCGAATTCTTCTAGACAGTATTTTAGGACACTTCGAACATTAAAAAAAGATTGGGAAAGGATAGACCAGCGTAATTTTAATCGCTCCATCAGTAAACTTTCGAAAGAAAAATTAATTGAAGAAAAAATATCTCCCAATGGTTCCTTTAAATTACTGCTTACTGCAGAGGGGATAAAGCAGGCAAGAATGCTTAGTCTGATTGGAAAATCAATAAATTTTAAGAAGCCAAGAAAGTGGGATAATAGATGGAGAATTGTTCTTTTTGACATTCCAGAGAAAGACCGAGCTTTTCGCGATATTTTACGAGATCATTTGCGAGAGCTTAAATTTTTTAAACTTCAACATAGCGTATTTGTTTCTCCTTATCCTTTGGAAGAAGCCATGCTGGAAGTGATTGATTTGTATTCTGCTCAAAAATATGTCAGAGTTATTACAGCCTTAAAAATTGATAATGAAGATAAGATTAAAAGACATTTTGCAAAACTTTTTAATTTAGAAATCTAGCATTTGTTTGCAATGTCAATATAATGTGTCAACTTAACACGGCCGTGGTATGTTGATACATTTTAAAAAAAAGAAAAATAAAATAAAAAAATCTCCACCTAACAATGTGAATTGTGTGAACTTCTGTCCGAGATTTGGAATAAAAAAACGACCCCGTCTAGTTGGAATCTCAGAGCTTCTCTTTCGAGATGTCATTGCATTTAGATTGTGCACCTAAATAATAAAATTTTCAAGTATGGGCGGGAGCGGAAAAATAATGCATAATAGAGAAATGGATGGGTTCGGGATTTATAATTGGGGCGATATAGGTAGGTGTCGAGTTGGCACGGCCGCCCGCCTGCAACGCTGTAGCAACTAGCGGGCAGGTGGTATGTTGATACATTTTGGGGAATAGGTAAGAAAGGTGAAATATTTTAAAAAAAGAAAAAAATGATTGAGAATTTGAAATTACAATTGATAACCTTGACTGAAGCTGTGCACCTGAGGGTTTTTGGGCATGAGATGAGTGATAAAAAAACAGGTTGTGGACCTGTTTATATTTTGAATAATTCTAAAATTTTATATTAAGCAAATTTCTTCTCTAATTTTTCAACTCGATAAATAAGAGTGTTATGTTCAATTTTGTCTAACTTTTTATTAAGATCAGCTTCAATATTTTTAAGGCGTGATTCAATTTTCTCAAATCTCTTATCTACTTGATCAAAACGTTTATTCATCCTTTCATTTGCATCATTAAAGCCTTTAGCTACCATTAGCGCTAAATCATCAATAGTCATTTCTTTTTTTGTTTTGTTGTTATTTTTCATAGTTTAATTATAAAACCTTACTTCGGGAGTGTCAAACGAGTCTTATGGCTAGATTATAGCTAAATTGTAAAATATTGTAAAATAATGCATAATATAGAAATGATTGAGAATATTGAAATTAAGGTTAATTGTTTTGACTGAAGCTGTGCACCTGAGGGTTTTTGGGCTGAGTAAGAGGTTGACAATCGTCTAATAATCGTCTATAATTAGTCTATATAAGTAACTATCATTATCTATGTTTGAGCCAAAATATACTATTTCTAGCCAACTATTAGCTAACATTAAAAAAATAACTGAAATTATTACTGATTTGAATAATCGGAATTTTTCGGATGTTGTTTTGGCAGAATTTGAGAGGCGGGCGCGGGAAATTTCCGCCTTTTCTTCTACGAGCATTGAAGGAAACCCATTACCCTTGACTGACGTTAAAAGAATTATAAAAAATGCCCCCAAACATGTTCGTGATAGCGAGAGGGAAGTTTTAAATTACAATAAGGCGTTAATTACTCTGAGCTCTTTGTCAAAAGATAAAGAGCATTCTTTTGATTTAGATTTGATATTGGAGATTCAAAAAAACATAACACAAGATTTAATTGAAAAGCATCGATGCGGACGATTAAGGCAAGAAGCAGTTTTTGTAAATGATCCAAGAGCTCGCCAGGTCGTTTATCTGCCACCAGAGCAATTAGACGTATTAGAGCTGATGAATGACTTATTGAGTTATATAAATATAAATAAAGATATCATTGACCCGTTGATTTTGGCTGGATTATTTCATAAGCAATTTGTAATCATCCATCCCTTTATTGATGGCAATGGCAGAACAGCTCGTCTAGCCACTAAGGTATTATTAGCCAAAATGGGACTAAATACTTTTAATCTTTTTAGTTTTGAAAATTATTACAATAATAATGTCAGTAAATATTTTCAAGAAGTTGGTGTAATGGGAAATTATTATGATATTAAAGATCAATTCGATTTTACGTCGTGGCTGGAATATTTTACAGACGGAATTATTGATGAACTATTACGCGTCAGTAAAGAGCTTGAAAAGGTGGTCATCTCTCCCGATACGGCAATTAAGAATTATCACAAGAAAATTATCAAATACATAGAGAATAATGGATATGTTAGCGATCGAGATTATGCTAAGCTAACTACACGAGCAAAACCGACGAGAAATCTTGATTTTAGGAAATTAATATCCCTAGGGATAATTGAAAAGTTTGGCAAAGGAAGGGCGACTTACTATAAGATGAAAATAACATATATAAAAGACTGAAAATAATATACATTACTAATGTACAAAAACAATAATAACTAGATATTAGAAATGGATAAAAAAATAAAAATTATTGAAACAAAAAAATGATTGAGAATTTGAAATTACAATTGATAACTTTGACTGAAGCTGTGCATCGGCGGGTTTTTGGGCAGGGCCGGAGTGATGAAATGCGAAAATTCCTCAAAACCCCCTTCCGTTTTAACTTAAGAAAGCAAACAAGAAAAATAGCAAAAAGTTGTTTAAATTAGCCGTAAATAGGGAGTCTCTATACACTTGTAAATAAATATTGACAAGATTTATAGTTTTAATGTAAACTATATTTAGCATTAAAATAATTTTAAAATGGTATGGCTAATAATGAAAAAAGAGAAAAGATAATAAAGTTTTTGCAAGATCAAATTTCGCAGGCGGATTTTCGAGCTGAAGCTTATATTTTCGATGAAAATAAAAAGCTACGACCCAAGAGAAATATTTATATAAAATTACATAAATATTTTACGGATTTTTTTGAACACAAATCCACTGCCAGGTGGCTTATTTTGACCGGCCTTCGGGGCGCCGGAAAGACTACAATTATGTCACAGTTGTATTATGTGGAAAAAAACAGAGATGTTCGCCGGTTATATTTATCAGTTGATCATATAGTTCAAATTCTTGGCGTCGGATTGAATGATGTTTTGGAAGCATATGAAGATTTAATTGGAGTCGCAATGGAAAGACTTGATAAACCTCTTTATCTATTTCTTGATGAGATCCAATATGATGAAAAATGGGCTATCACATTAAAAAGTCTGTATGATAGGTCAAAAAATGTTTTTATTTTTGCTACTGGATCTTCGGCGCTAAATCTTAATACGAACCCCGATATCGCAAGAAGGGCTATATTTGAAAAATTGTTCCCACTCAGTTTTGTGGAATATATGAAAATTAAGACAGGAAAAAGTGAAACAGCAGGTCTTCGAAAAGAAGTTCGAAGAGTAATTTTTAATTCAGTCTCTGCGGTAGATGTCTATGCAGGTATGCGCAGAATCGAAAATAGAATAAATGAATATTGGATTGATATCGAAAGAATGGAGATGGAAAGATATATGAGATATGGCTCGCTTCCTTTTATGGTTATGTTAAACAATGAGGCCTTGGTTTATGATCAAATAAATAAAACGTTAGATAGGATAATCAACAGTGATGTCGCCAGGACTGGTCAATTTAATTCGGAAACAATTTCAAAAATTCCTTCAATTCTTTATGCGACTGCAGATATAGAACAACTAAGTTATGTAAAATTATCGGAAATTTTCAACATTAGTCGTCCTAAAATTATGGAAATTTTTAATGCGCTAGAGAAAACTGAAACATTAATTAGAGTGTATCCTCACGGCTCTCATTTGAATCAGGTAAAAAAGCCTTCCAAATACCTATTTGCTTCGCCAGCTTTCCGATCAATGTATTATAACTTTATTGGTAATGTAATTTCAAAAGAAAATTATTCAGGAAAACTACTGGAGGATACGATTGGAATGTACTTAAGTAGATTTCTTTTCAAAAAAATAAATACTTCACTCACGTATGATAATGCCCAGGGTGGAGCGGATTTTATCTTGGGTTTTGCAAGGGAGAAAATTATAATAGAGGTTGGGATGGGAAATAAAGGTATATCTCAAGTAATTCAAACAGCGTCTAAAGTAAAAGCAAAATATGGACTGGTTATATCAAAAAACGAATTGAATATTTTTGAAAAGGAGAACATTGTGCAAATACCGCTGAAATATTTTTTACTTGTTTGATGATAGGTATTTGAATTGGGCTAGTATTTGGGATTGTGTTAAAATAATGTGGTCGTCGAGCTTTGGGATAATATGAATACAATGTGTCGAGTTGGCACGGCCGCCCGCCTGCAACGCTGTAGCAACTAGCGGGCAGGTGGTATGTTGATACATTTTAGAGAATGAAATAATTGAAAGAAAAAAATGATTGAGAATTTGAAATTACAATTGATAACTTTGACTGAAGCTGTACACGTAAGGGTTTTTGGGCATGAAATGAGTGATGAAATGCGAAAATTCCTCAAAAAAATTATTTGAATATGAAAATAATAAATAAAATACAAGAAAAAGTCTATAGTTTATCTAAAAAATTGGGCAAAAAAATAGGCCTCGACTTGCCATATTTTATTAAGAATGGTTTTTGGGTTAGCTTAAGACAAATTATAACTATTATTGCTGGCTTGATTCTATATATTTCTTTCGCTAGATTTTTAAGCAAAGAAGTATTTGGTCAATATCAATTGATAATTTCTATTTGGTCCATAGTTTCAATTTGTTCTATTTCAGGTTTAAATACATCAATTTCTGCGGCAGTTGCCAATGGAAGTGATGGGAATTATCAGAGTGTCGTTAAAAAAAGTTTTTTATGGAGTATTATAGGGATTCCCATCCTTTGGATTATTGGATTTTATTACATAAAGGAAAGTTTTCCATTAGGAATATCTTTACTGGTAACTTCAATAATTTTTCCATTCTTTTATGCTTTCAATACATGGGATAGTTTTTTGCAAGGAAAGGCACTTTTTGACATTTCAGCTAAATATTTTTCCATTCAATCAATTGTAAATACCTTATTTTCTGTTTTGGCTATTTTGTTTTATAAGGATAATTTGTTAGTAATAGCGACCATATATCTAGGAATTTTTGCTTTATTTAATGTTTTATTTTATCAAAAAAGTTTAAAATATATAAATAATAATAATAAAGATCCAGATGTTGATAAATATGGATTTTTTTTAACAAAAATTAGTGCACTTGGAATAGTGGCTGATAATGTAGATAAAATTATACTAGCAACTTTTTTGTCCCCCGTGACACTAGCTGCGTATTCAATTGTTTCATTGATTCCAATCAAGTTAAGAGAAAGTGTGAAGCCACTTTTAAGTATACTTTTTCCTAAATTTATAATTACGAATGAAGACTTATGGCAGTTACTAAAAAATAAACGAGCAATTGTATTATTTTTTGGTATAGTGATTTTAATATTATCAGTATTTTATTATTTTTTTATCGTAAAACTTTGTTTGCTATTGTTTGGCACTAACTATACAGAATATTATTCGTATTCAAAATATTTTGTCTTGTTTATTATTTTATATATTCCTCAGAATATGATTGTAAGATATGTATATGCAAAGAAAATGAATGCAGTTATTGTTTTCTCAGATACCGTTTATTATATTACCAAAATTATTTTGTCATTTACTTTAATTTTTAAATATGGCCTTTTTGGTGCGGTGGTAGCTTTCAATTTAAGTTTTTTTGTATGGGTAATGGCTTATGTTGTAAGTTTGGCAATTAGAAAGAAGTATTTTGCATTTCAATAGAAAAAGTTGTATAATGTGTTTTATGAGCATAGAATGATAATTGATTATTGAATTTAAATATGATAAAGAATATTAAAAAAATTGTTTTATTGGACAAAGAAGGCAAAATGCTTAATTCTTTCGCAAAAAAAGAAACTATATCCACGGATTCTTCTTGCGTGTTGCCAGTTGTAATCGAATCATATTTGTGGAACGAGAAAGATCAAAATAATAGTGCTGAAAAGTATAAAGATCAAATTAAAAGAGTTTTTTATCCTGATAAAGTTGAAAAAAATGTAAAAAATATGTTGCAGGACGACCTGAGAAGAATCGAGCTAATTGAGAGTTTTAATTATGGAAAGAAAGTTTTGGAAGTCGGATGTAGCGATGGGAGTGTGAGTATCAAGATTGCTCAAATTCCAAATGTTTCAAAGGTAGTTGGCATAGATATAAGAAAATCTGCCATTAAAGATGGGAAAAGATTAATTAAAGATTTATTGAAACAAGGAATAATTAATTATGGTGTAGCTAAAAAAATAAAACTAGAGAATTTTACTATTGAAAACTTTCCATTGAGATTCGGAAAATTTGATTCCGTTTGTGCCTATGAGGTTTTCGAGCATATGGCTCCTCAGGACATGCTTCCAGCATTTCAAAACTTGTATAAATTTATTAAAAAAGATGGAAAATTTTTCATAAGTGTTCCAAATCGTTTCCCGAATAAAAAATATGAAAAAATGGGTAGAGCTAGGTGGCATTGGTTTGATCATCGAAACTATTTCAGTAAAATTAGTCTAGAGATTTTTCTTAGTAATTTTTTTAATGATATTAAGGTGCATTCTTTATATGAAGAAGAGGATTCAAAAGACAGTATTTATTTAATTTTTGAATGTAATGGAAAAAAATATGAGTAACAAACCAAAAATAATTGCGGAAATTGCTTCTTGTCACAATGGTAATATTGATTTGGCAAAAAAAATGATAAAATCTGCAGCAGAAACTGGGGTGGATATTGTAAAATTTCAGTCTTGGCAAAGTAAAAATGTAAGCGATATAGATCCAGATAAAAAAAGATATGCTTCACTTGAGCTTTCTGATGAGGCACATTATATATTGAAGGAAGAATGTGAAAAAAATAATGTTGATTTTATGACAACATGCTATGATTTTGGTCGAATTGAATTTTTAAAAGAATTAGGGTTAAAATCGATAAAAATAGCAAGTACAGATCTTAAGCATTTTGATTTTTTAAAGAAAATTAGGGATAATTTCGAAGAGGTTATTGTTTCTTCTGGTATGTCAACCCAAGATGAGATTTTAAAAGCTATTGATATATTAAAATCAGGAAAATATACAATTATGCATTGTGTATCGGTTTATCCTTGTCCAATGGAAAAAGCTAATTTAAAAAAACTCTGTTGGCTAAAGACTGTGGCCAACTCTGTCGGTTATTCTGATCATGTTTTGGGGTTAGAAGCGGCAGTTTTTTCAATGGGAATTGGGGTCGACTATATTGAAAAACATTTTACGATAGATAAAAACACGCCACAAATATCTCACAGTGTCGGAAAAGGGCTGAAACCCATTACAACACATATGATTGCAGATGAGCCTGATGTCTTTATCGATCTTTGTGAATGGAGAAATAAATATGATGTATTGATGGGTACGGGTAATTTAGATTTGCTTCCCGAAGAAAAACTCACAAGAGAAAGATATACAGGAAGATTAGGTAAAAATTATTAAATATTTATGATTCACAAAAGAAAGATTTGTTTTGTAATTACTAGTCCAATTCATTATAGTCGGAATTTTTTAATTCTCAATGAATTAAAAAAAAGAGAAGATGTTGAATTACATATTGTTTTAGGTGGTTCTGTGCTTTTGAGTAAACATGTTTCACATGATTTCAATATAAAAAATATATTAGAAAAAGAGAATTACAAATTTGTTTACGAAGTTCATTTCAATTTGGAGGGCGACAATGTTATTACAAAATCTAAGACGGTAGGGTTGGGAATAGTTGAATTCTCATCTGTTTTTAATGAAATAAATCCAGATGTAGTTGTTGTAAGAGCAGATAGATTTGAAGTACTTGCTGCTACTATAGCCGCTTCGTATATGAATATTCCAGTTGCTCATATAGAAGGAGGGGATAAAAGTGGAACGTTAGATGAATCAGTAAGACATGCCATAACTAAACTTTCACATGTACATTTTGCAACAAACGAAGATGCATATGAAAGAATTTTAAGAATGGGAGAAAGAAAAAAATATGTATTTAATTTTGGAAGTCCGGATATTGAAGTTGCAAAAAAAGTTTTAAAAGAAAATGGGAATATAAATTTAAAAAATGTGGGTAGTGGTGCGAATTTTGACTTTACTAAAGAGTATATTATGGTAATGTTTCATCCTGTTACAAGTCAAATTGATAATTTATCTATTTATACAAGAGAGATTCTAAAGGCAGTGAATAAATTCGATATTCAGATTTTGTGGTTTTGGCCTAATTTTGATGCAGGTGCAGAAAAAATATCTCATGAATTGAGATTGTTTAATGATCAAGAAGTCGATCATAAAATAAAATTTCTGAGATACTTGCATCCTAAAAAATTTCTGAGACTACTATCCAACGCAAGATGTTTAGTTGGAAATTCTTCAGCTGGTATTAAGGAATGTTCATATTTAGGAATCCCAGTTGTGGATATTGGGCAAAGGCAAGATAATCGTTTAAGGGCGCAAAATGTTATTCGTTGCAATAATTCAAATAAAGAGATTGAAAAAGCAATCAGGCGTCAATTAAAGGTAGGTAGATATGAACAATCTTGTCTATATCATTCAAATGATACAAGTAAAGAAATCGCTAGAGTTTTAGCCAAGATAAAACTTTACACTCAAAAAGAATTTATTGATTAGATTTATGAAAAAAAAATATAAGATATTAGCGGTTATCACTGCCAGAAGCGGTTCAAAGGGAATTCCGGGAAAAAATCTAAAAAAATTAAGAAAGAAGCCTCTTGTTGTTTATACAATCCAAGTGGCAAAGAAAAGTAAATTGATTTCCCATCTGATTGTTTCTACAGATGATAAAAAGATAGCTGATATATCAAAAAAATTAAAAGTTCAGGTTCCTTTTTTGCGTCCAGCCGCATTAGCATCTGATACAGCTAGTCATATCGATGTCATGAAACATGCCAATGATTTTATGGAGAAAAAGTTAGGCATCATTTTTGATTACGTTGTTATTCTCCAGCCAACTTCTCCATTACGTGAGGCAAAAGATATTGATGAAACTCTGAAAAAGATTATAAATAATAAACAGGCAGATTCAGCAGTTAGCCTTGTTGAGATTGATTGCAATCATCCAATTAAAATAAAAAAAATTATTGGAGACAGGGTATTTCCGTATTGCATTAAGGAGAATGTTTTTAGACGTCAGGATTTGCCAACTGCTTACAAAAGAAGCGGTGCAGTTTATGTAATGACCAGGGATCTATTGATGAAGAAAAATAAGATTTTTGGGAATAATATTGTTGGACATATTGTGCCGAAAGAAAGATCAATTGATATAGATAATGAATTTGATTGGCTAAAGGCTGAATACATGATGAAAAAAATAAATAATAAAATAAAACTAAAATAAAACTGGATTGATATGAATAAAATAATTATTACTGCTCCATTTGGTTCAACATTTAAAAATCTTTTTTTAAATGTTATTTTTTTGGAATTATTATTAAAAAAATATAATGAAATACATATTTTTACGCCAATTCCATTAAAAGATGTTAAGAAGATATTTAATTATGAACAATATCCTTCAATTTCACTTCATTTTATTCCAGAAAAATTTAAATTTTTTCAAATGGTTTTTTCTCAAGCCACTATTATTTCTTTTAATAAATATATTAACTCATCTACTTTTGATGTAAAAACTAAAGATCAAAGTTTAATTTTTTCTCAGCGCCTAATCTTAGGCTTGTGTTTATTTCTAAGATTTTTTTTATCTTGGAAAAAACAGTATTTATTTTTTGATTATTTTAAATTTTTATTTTCTAAAGATGAAAAAACAAAGTTATTAATTTCTAAAATAAAACCAGATGTTATTTTTGTGACAGCTCCTTCATTTAGATTTGATTTTAGCGTCATAAAGGAGGCTCTGGACAGGTGCATCCCGATAGTGGGAATGGTTCATAGCTGGGATAATTTAAGTTCTAAGGGGCCAATAAATATTAATTTTGAGAAAATATTAATTTGGAATAAATTTCAAGAAGAGGAAATCTTATCTTTTTTCTCAGATTATAAAGGGAGTGTACATAAAGTTGGTATACCACAATTAGATTTTTATCTAAAAAACAAAAATTTATTAAGTAAAGAGAATTTATGCGAATACTTGGGTATTACAAATGATCGCAAAATTATAACATATACAACAGGGACTCATCCAATGATTCCTAATGAAAATATAATAATTGAAAAAATAATAAAAGAGTTTGAAAAATCCATAGTGTTTAAATGGTTTTTGCTGGTTAGGCTACATCCCAGAGATGATATCAAATATTACAAAAATCTTAAAAAATATAATAATGTCAAAATAGAAACTACAAATTCTAAAAATATTCAACTTAATGATGGCATGGGATTTCAAATGGAAGATCTCGTCCATTATGGCAATATCTTAAAAAATTCAGATGTAATTTTGAATGTTGTTTCAACTGTTCTTCTGGAGGCCTTAGTTATGCGAACTCCAGCTATAGGAATAGCTTTCGATGAAGACAAACTAGATTTTTATAGTTCAGTCAAAAGATTTTATAAATTTAATCATGCAGAATATTTATTACGGAGAGATGGATCTCATATTGCTCATTCATTGAGCGACTTAGTTAAAAAAATTAATTTTTGTATTAACCATAAATATGTTAAAACTGATACAGCAAAAGAATTAGCCCATTCTCTTCGTGGAAATTCAGGAGAAAAAATAGCCAACATCTTGTGCGAATATTGTAAATAATTAAAATAAAAAGTATGAAAAATGAAATATACGAAGATACATATAAAAATAAGAAACATTTTAGTTTTGGTAAAAATTGGCAGAATTTCTTAAAAACGCTAACAGATGAAAAAATACAGGAAGCTAAAAAATCATTGGTAGAATTTTTAGGAGGTGAAGATAAGATTAAAGATAAAACTTTTGTGGATATTGGATCTGGAAGCGGATTATTTTCTCTAGCTGCTTATCTGCTCGGAGCAAAAGAAGTCGTCAGTGTAGATGTGGATGATTTCTCTATTGCTTGTGCTAAATATCTAAAAGAAAAAAATGGCAATCCTGAAAACTGGAAAATTACAAAAGGTTCAGCCCTAGATGAGAATTTTATTAAAACCCTAGGTCAATTTGATATAGTATATTCTTGGGGAGTTTTGCATCACACTGGTGAAATGTATCGAGCCTTTGAAAATGTTATTCAATTAATGAAAACTGAGGGAGTTTTTTATTTGGCTATTTATAATAAAAACACAAAATGTATACTAGAGGGTACTTCTAAATTATGGGTAAATTTAAAAAGATTTTATAATTCCTCAAATGTTGCTATCAAGAAAATAATGGAATGTGTATATGTAACTTATTTTGTTATTGGTCTAGTAGCTAATCTAAAAAATCCATTTTCGTATATTAAAAATTATTCAACCTTAAGAGGTATGAATTTTTTTACTGATATAAAAGATTGGTTAGGTGGTTATCCCTATGAGTATGCTTCAGTGAAAGAAATTATTGTTTATTTTAAAAAGTATAATATGATCTGCGAAAAATACACGGGAGTCAGAAGTATAGGTTGTAATGAATTTCTTTTGAAAAAATTATAAGATAGTATTGTAAAGATTCTTAGTTTTTTCGACACAGGCCTTTACTGAAAAGTTGTTTATTATTTTTTCTTTTGCATTGAATCTGAGCTGATTTTTGAGTTTTAGATTATAAGTGATTTTATCTATGGATTGACTAATCGCTATGCTATTTTGTGTAGGTACCAACAGTCCCGAATAATTATCTTGGATAAGTTCTTTATTTACTTCAATAGCTGTAGTGATAATCGCAAGTCCCGTTGCCATAGCTTCCATAATTGCATTACTCATTCCTTCGGCAAGAGTAGGGAGTATAAAGACATCACTTATCCTAAGAATCTCTTTTACATCACTTCTTTTTCCAAGAAAATAAATATTATTTTTTGAAGAGTAGTTTTCTGTTTTTTCTCTTAACTCAACTTCTCGCTCACCATCGCCGACAATTAGCAGATTTATATTGTTATTTTTGGCGTAAATTTCTTCAAAAGCTTCCAATAGATATTCATGACCCTTGCTACGACGCAAATTACTGACGCAAACGATATTTTGATTAGTAGGATTTATTCCTAATTCTTTTTTCTTTGCATCTTTGTCTAGTTCGAATTTATATTCTGAAACATCAATGGAGTTAGGGATAACTGTAAATTTTTCTAAAGGCAAATGAAGTTTCTGCGCAAGTTCTCTTTTAGTGACTTTGGTTTGGACAATATAATGGGTAACTAAGCATTTTGTTAGCCTATCAATAACCCTCAGAAATTCCCATTGTAGCAGTGACCCTCGTTGGTTGCAAATTATTTTTTTTATGCCAAATAATCTGCCAAAAACACGACCAAATAAATCAGCATGAATTAAGTAGGTTACTAGGATATTGGGTTTCAATTCTTTAGTTACTTTTCTAAACCTGAGAATCAAACCTAACTCAAAAATATTTTTTAAATTTAGATAATAAACGGGTATGCCAGCTTCTTCCAATTTTTTACCCATTGGTCCATGACCCATGATGCAGCAAACACGATTATCAAAATCATCTTGCATTTTTGGTAAGGTTTTAAGGAGCATCATCTCAGCACCCCCAATTTCAAGACCTGTGATGAGGTGTAATATCCTTTTTCTTTTCATAATTATTTTATTAATGTTGACGTCTCTTAATACTCTTCGCGTAGACTAGCGGAAAAATTAATATAAATGGCAGTATCCATTTTATGACATATGTAAAATATTCAAATACTCGATGTTTCAGAGAGCAATAATTTGTGTGGCGTATGAAATTACTCTTACGCTCAATCTCGTTATTTTTATCGAAAATTGCAACTAAGTTATTAATCGTATTTTGATCGTAACCCTTTTCTTCGTAAAATAATTTAATTAATTTAGGATTGCTCTCAACTTCATCAATACTATGACGGATGACTACCCCATAATCAGGATCAGCAATCCATTCCTTTTTTTCTTTGGCATCAACTTCAATTAATGCAACAGTATGATTTTGCATAACATAAACCTTTGATTTTAAGCCATTTGATCTTAGAGCTGAGGCTAGAATACAGGAAGACTGAGAACACCAACCAACACCTCGCTCAACACCTTTTTCCCATAAGCCACTTATTTCATACTTCTGAAATATTCCAGGATGGATATAGCTGAGTGTAAAGAGTATGTAATTTTCATAAATAGGAATCCTTAGATTAAACTCATTCTTTAGTTCATCGTCCCAATAGTGAAGCATGCCATTATGAATAGAATCCGTTGTAATTTCCAAGAATTCTTCATTGGTGTGTCCTTTTCTCTGGGATATTTTTGAAAAAACTTCAGTTTCTGACATGGTGATTATGTCGCTTGTTTTATGAGAGAAAAGTTCCGGATTATAAATCAAAGGACTTCTTAAAGAAATAAAAAGCCCATAAATATTCAATGACAAAAGAATTATTCCAAAAACAAAAGAGATAATAATAATTTTTTTGTAGAGCATATTGCTGTGACTTATTATAAACATATTTCTGGATTGCCACGTTGGAGTACCGACTCGCAAGGACAGAAATGGGGGTTAAATTTTACGAGGGGAAATATTCTCTAAACCAAAGCTCTAAGGTGATAAGCGCCCAAATTCTGTAGGCATGACTTATTTTTGTTTTAGTGTGTTCATCTAGGAGGCTCAAAACGGCTTCTTTTTTAAAAATACCCCTAGAAAGTGATTGCTCAGATAAAAGGAGGTCATAGGCGTAATTCTTAAGCTCTCCGCGAAACCAAATATCAATCGGAATTCCAAATCCCATTTTCGGTCGAAACATCACTTCATCTGGCACTAGCCCTTGCAAAGCTTCTTTTAAAATATATTTTTTATTATTATATCCCTTAAGTTTTAGATCAAAGGGAATTTGAGCTGTGAGCTCGAGGAGCTCATGATCGAGAAAAGGGGAACGACCTTCTAGCGCCACAGTCATAGAATCAATATCGACTTTAGCCATTAGGTCATCATGTAAATAAGTATTAAAATCAGCGTAAAGGCATTGGTCCATCTTATCTTTAGTTCCAGCTTCGTTGAATTTACTAGCCACTATGTCGTACGAATCAATATTTTTAGTTTTTTCTTTAAAGCTATCGGTGTACATTTTTTCTTTTAATTCATTGGAAAAATAGCGGATATAATTAATATACCGATAGTTATATTTTTGAGAAAGTGTTTCGGCAAAAACATAAGCTCTATCGAAAAAAGTATTTTTAATATTTTTAGCTAAAAACTTACTGATGGGTAAGACAATAAATTTATGAAGAGGCATAATTTTATCATACCAAAGTCCAAATTTTTGAACGCTGTAGCGACCATAGCCACCAAAGTTTTCATCACCTCCATCACCATTTAAAGCGACAGTCACATATTCTCTAGTCAATTTACTAACATAATAGGTAGGTAGGGCACTCGAGTCAGCATAAGGCTCCTCATACTGTCTTACAAGCATTGGAAGGAGCTCGATAGCATTGGGTTTAACGATGAATTCTTTGTGATCAGTTTTAAACTTCCTTGCAACAATTTTAGCATAGCGGAGTTCATTATATTTTTTTTCGCCAAAGCCAATAGAAAAAGTTTTAATGGGTTTATCACTATGCTGGCTCATCAGCGCCACTATCGCGCTGGAATCAATACCTCCCGAGAGAAAAGCGCCAATAGGCACATCGGAAATCATGCGTAAACGCACAGACTCATCCAATTTTAGCATAATTCTCTTTTTCCATTCTTTTTGGGAAAGATTCAATTTTTTGGAATAATCCAATTTCCAATATTTTTCTTTCTCAACCTTTTTATTTTTTAAATCAATAAATAGAAAGTGAGCCGGTTCTAATTTTTTTATATCCTTAAATCCAGTCAGTGGAGTAGGGCAATATTGATAAGTAAGATAATGATGAATAGCTAGATAATCGACTTCTTTCTTATAATCTTTTTGAGTCAGGATAGCCTTAAGTTCGGAAGCAAATATAAAAACATTATCATCTAGATAATATTTGAAAGGTTTTTTACCTACTCGATCGCGCGCGCAAAAAATAGTTTTTTCTTGTTCGTCATAAATCGCAAAGGCAAACATCCCTCGCAAATGCTCTAAACAATTTTTGCCAAACTTATCATAAAGAGCCATGATAATCTCCGTATCAGATTTGGATTTAAAAGTATAGCCAGCCTCTAGGAGTAACTCTCTTTTTTCTTGAAAATTATAAATTTCACCATTAAAAACAATCTTATATCTCTCCAAATAACTCATCGGTTGGTGACCAAGAGGGGAGAGGTCAATAATGGAAAGTCGTCGATGTCCTAAACCAACTTTTTCATCAGGAGAAATATAAACCCCACCATCATCCGGTCCGCGATGCAGAATTTTTTCATTCATCGCTAAAACATCCTGTTCGGTTACAGGGTTATCATTGAAATAAATCTTACCGGTTATTCCGCACATAAATTAGTTAAAAGTTTAAGATGAAAATTAAAAAAGTATAAATTTATTAATTAATTTTCTTCCAAATATAAACTATATTATTATCATTATACACCAATTCATATTCACTGGTATCATTAAATTTAGTTAAGTCAGCGCCTTGGAAATTTGCATTCTGCCACCATTTTCTCTGCGAATAATAATTATTAAATTTATCGAAAGAATAAAGGATATAAATATTTTCTCCAGCAGGCAATTGATATTCTGAATATTCAAGGTTTTTTGTTAATTCTTCGTCTTTCTTTTCTTTATTATAAGCTTTCAAATTGGAATTTAGCGCGGAAAGCTTTTGGTCAGTTGGATTCTTCAAACTGTCTTGGAAAAGATCGTTTATATTTTTAAGTATTTTTTCACTTTTTTTAGCAGCACTTTCTGCTGGCACTTTACTCTTTAAGAGAAAGAACGACGGAGTGGGAACAATATTTTTTCTTTTGGCAAAATAGTCAAGCATTGCCCCATTCCCTCCTTGCGTAATAAAAAGTGAATTTTTTGGAGTATTATTTTTTATCCAAGTAGCTGCTTTGTATTCTTTGGAGCTTGTATAGCCTGCCTTTACTTTAGCTATATAAACTGAACCGCCAATTCCAGTAACTAGAAGTAGTAGAATTATCAATAAAACAATTTTTTTATTAAGTAAATTTTTGAAGTGGGAGAGGACCGGAATTGTTAATAATATAAGAGACATTGATATTATTGGCCAAAATCTATCAGGAAGAGTTTTGAAATCGATTCTGGGAAAAAATTCGGCGAATATTAACCCAATCATCAATATCGAAAATGAAACTTTTTCCAAATTAGTTACGGTATCTTTTTGTTTCAATTTTTTAATAAAAACATAAGGATAGACGATTAAAATTAAAAATAAAAAGGGACTCAAGAAATAGGCATAAAATTTGATTGCTCCGCCCAAGCCAATCCAGCCAAGATTGTTTCCATCCATATTTAGGTAAGTGCTCATATACCACCATTTCCAACTTATTCCATTAGCAAATAGTTGCATTAAGTTGATTAATGTATTTAAGATGTTTTGTAGGGTAGAAATTTTTTCAATATTACTAAGAAGAATCAGTATTGTGATAGAAATAAATAAAAGAGTCAGTAATTTTTTAAATATGGTAAATTCTTTCCAAAAATATAAAAAAACAAAAATTATATTTAAGGCGAATAAGAAAACAAAAAATTCATGATATAAAATTCCAATAGTAGAAAGGACAGTGGAGATCATTAGAAATTTTTTATTTCCACTTAAGCCATTAGCAAGATAATAAACAAAAGGAAATAATGTGGCAATGAAAATTACATTTGGTCGGATATAATCTATTTCTAAATTAATTACCGGAACAGAAACAGCTGTTAATAAAGTTAAATATTTTATTACAGAGTTATTCGCACCAAAAGATTTTATTATTCGATAAAGATAATATATGCTAGATAACTGAATGATGATCAGCCCGAATTTAAATAGCCAGTAGGGGGAAATTTGAGAAATTAAAGAAAGATAAGTAGCGAAAAAAGTGAATAGTGGTCGATATGATATATCAAATATTCCCGAAGATATAGCGTCATCAATTCTTAAAATATCTTTGTACCCATCAATTTCTGGTACAAATCGATAAGCTAAAGTTGTAATTAAATGAATAAGTAAAAACGCTCCAATGCCAAATAGGAGATGCTTATCATACAGATATTTCTCTTTTTTTGTTTCCCTTTTTTTGTGTGATTGTATGGCTGAAACTATTGTAATAACTAAAATTAATACAAAAATTATAATAAAATTAATTTTCCCATGAAGGATGCTCGTAATTAAATAATAAAATGGAACAAAAAAGAATATTGTGAATATTGGAGCGGCGATTATGTTGCCAATTAGGTCATTATTGGGGTCAATAATATTTTTTAGCACTAATCCGGGAATAAAAAGAGCAAAGAAAAAGCCACTTATATATAAAAAATAAGGAATATCAAAAATGCTATTTATCAAAAAAGAAATAGTATATAGGATAACAGATAGTAATATCAAAAATTGGTTTTTATGATTGGTTAAAAATATTTGCATATAAATTGATCGATCTCTCCCAAGAGAAATTTTTTAAAATATCTTTTTTGGCCTGTTGGGATAATTTTTGTCTTAATTCTTTATTTTCAGATAATAATATTATTTGTTGAGCTATTTCTTGCGCATCCGGATTTTTTATCAATATTCCATTTTCATTATTTCGGACAACCTCATCCGCTCCTTCATGAGGTGTAGCTATGATAGCACACTCACAGTACATAGCTTCCAAAAGAGAAGTGGAGAGACCGCCTCCACGATAGGCAGAATGAATGTAAATATCGGATATTTTTAAAATACCGATGGCTTTTTCACGAGATAAATAACCTAACATTTTTATGGATGTTTCTTTTTTGGAAATTTCTTTGAGATATGCAAAATCTTCTCCATCGCCGATTATCAAAAGCACTATTTTATTTTTTATTTCTGGAGGAAGACTTATTATAGCTTGAATGCTTTTTTCAATCCCTTTCCATTTATACAATCTTCCGACAAAAGAAATTATTATCTTATTTCCTAATTCTTTTTTGATTTCTAAATCAGGATTATTTTTATCAATACTTTCAAAATCTAACCCTCGATAAATAATAGGGGATTGACGTTTATCAAATTTAGCAATAAATCTTTGTACTGCTATTGAAATAGAAATATTTAAATCAGAAAAGCGAAAAATCAAAAAACCAAAAGTATAATCATAAAGTTTGGCGACAAATGTTTTTAGCTTGCTGGATAATTTTACAAAATCACTGCCATGCTCGATATGAATCCACTTTGTCTTGGTAAATTTTGAATATACTAAAGCCAAAAAAGAAGTATTAAAAAATCTAGTTCTAGAAATAACGATAGTAAAATCCTGTTTGAATAATTCTAAAAATAAATTCCAAAACCTGTCTGACCAAAATTTAGGCAGAGGATAATTGGATATTATTTCAAAAGCTGGAAAGCGAACAATTTTCACTCCATTATGCTTTGTTTCCAATGAGAGTGTGTCTTGTGGTAGTTGAGGTGTAAAAACAACAATCTCTGCACTTTCTTGTGATAAATATTTATTAAATTCATCTGCATGAGATTCAAGTCCTCCGATATGAGGTGGATAATATGGAGAAAAAATCAATAGTTTTTTATTTTTCATGGTTATTTTTTGTCTTTTATTTCAAAAAGTGATTCATCTCTAGTTACGGCCGTAATTTGTTGTTCTAGTCTTTCGATGGCGGATAAAAGTTTAAATATCATCAAAAACACGAAAATAAAACCAACTAAAATTACTGCATTGATATTACCTTCCATCCCAATGACTTCGGCCACATTATTGGTGAAAGTAGGAAAGATAGCAATGACAGTCATCCCGCCCCATACGATAACCCTCACCAAGACTTTTAAAAATGTTTGACCATTGCGTCCTTTTAGATAATTTTCAATACCATTGTAAATCATTATGGCTGAGATAGTGCCGATAACGATTTGATAAATGTGAAATTTCATATAGTTAGTAAATTAGTTTTTTAAAAATGTGAGTTATGATTAATTTAATTACATCTGCCTTGTCATCCTCGCGAATGCGGGGATCTCTTTGTTAATGAGGGAGATTCCCTTTTTCAAGGGAATGACACAGGCGTAGGTTTATGAAACAAGATTCCAAATCATTTTATATAATGTCTTAACTCCATTAAGTAACCCTTGTTTTTGAATTTTGCCCATTGAATATTCGGTATAGCGAACTTTTATGGGGAGTTCCTTATGTTTTAGCTTGTGTTTATATATTTCTCGGATAACTTCGCTGTCATATTCATATCTATCACCCTTGGTATCGATTTTTTCAATAGCTTTTTTTGAATAGGCTCTAAAACCGGATTGACTATCAGTAACCCATAATCCATAAAGATACCAAGTTATAAGATTGGCAATTTTATTGTGAATTATTTTATAAAAAGGCATACCTTTCGGGTTCATAAGTCTGCTTCCCAAAATTGCATCAAACTTTTCATTTTTTATGGGAGCAATGAGCTTTTCTATATCGGATGGATCATGCTGGCCATCGCCATCCATCGTAACGACTATATCAGCACCTAATAATTTAGCCGCCTCTATGGCTGTTTTTGTGGCTGCTCCCTTACCTCTGTTAATTTTGTGACGTAGAGTCACTACTCCGGAGATATTTCCTGCTTTGGTAAAAGTATCATCTTTGCTTCCATCGTCCACTACGACAATATCAAAAAAACCAAAACTGTTTATTTCTGTTATAACATTTTTTATTACAGAACCTTCATTAAAGGCGGCTATAGCTATGATTATTTTGGGGGCTGTGTCTTTCATTGGATATCTTTTCAGTACTTAACATTATTAATATTAACTGATTATTGATTTGTTGTCTATGTTGTTAGCTATTAGTCTTAGGCGATAAATAGGAGATAAATAAAACGTAGGAACAAACATTTGATTATTTTTTATTTTTATGATAAAAGTAATGAGGATTTGCGAGCGGGGCTAGTTTTTCAAACAATTTGCTAAGGAGGGAGGATATGGCTGAAAAAGAAAAAAGTTTCGAAGGGTTGGTGCGACAAGGACTGGGAAAAGGTGTGCCTTTTGTCAATTTTGGAGGAAGCTTTCTGCAAGTATCAATAATTGACATGGGCGATGATTATCTGGAGGTAAGCGTAATCAGCGATGGCATGCCTGATGAAAAAACCATCGAGTTATTGGGAAGGAACTGGATTGTTCCTTACGCGAGCCTAAGAATAAGGCTTCAGTAATATATCTTTTTTCTTTTGGTAAAACTAGGTTAGCGGTAGCAATCGCTTAGCCTAGTTTTTTATTAAAAAACATTGACAAAAAAAATAAAAAATATATAATAACTTTGTATGAAAAATCAAACTGTAAAAACAACTTATTTTGTAATCGTGAAATTAATTATTCTACTGACACAAGGAGGTCAGTTTGTTTTTGCGGGTAAAAGATAAATTAAAAACTTTACCAATAAAAAGAAGCTGACCTCCAAAGGGGTCAGTTTTTTAGTTATTTTGTCAATTTGTACGTTTAGTTTTCTGTTATTAACTTCTTTGAGGGAGGGGGCAATGATATTTCCAAAAGAATTATCTGACGTTATTCCTAAGGAATTACTGAATATTCCTAAGGGATATGGGAGAGTTGTCTACATGTCTGCTTTGGGGCATTTTTGCGTTAATGGCAAATCTATGCCCTTGGGACATAGTATTGAGGGCATAAATAGTTTAAATATGCTCACCAGCGGAGCGATAATTCGTAGTCAAGATGGAATGGCGCTTCTCATCTATCGATTAGGATTTGTAATTAGAATTATTAAACGTAAAGAAAAAGATGTTTTACCGCTATTACCCAATCCTGGGGTTGGAATTTCAAAAGTTTTGGTTTAAGGAGAAGAAGAATGCCGAACGCAGAAAAAGAAAAAAAGGTGAATACTACTCCCATGGAGAGGCTCATTGAAGCTGGGGATTATCCTGTTGATGTTGGATATATTTCTCTAGATACTCGTAGGATTTTTTCTCAATATATAGCCTCAATCAGAGTAGAGGAAAGAACTATTTCAACATTTGAGGAGGAATAAGCGTAATTTTCAAGAGGCGAGGGGTTTGTTTGTGTTCAAGAAAACAAAGTTGTAGAAAATTTTAGGGGGAATGTATATGGAAAAGGCAGAAGTCGTGATGAGTCGCAACAAGTTAACGGAAGAAGAAAGGAGAATAAGAAAAGAAAAAAGGAGAATAAAAAAAGAAGAGGCAACAGCAAGAAGAAAAGCGATCGGCGCAGAAAATCTTGCCAAGTCACTAAGTGATCTTAATCTTACCAAAGATAGCCTTGGTGATCCTGGAAATATGAGATTGATTCGATGATTCGATAGTATTACCCCCGTGTCAGTTAGCACATTGACGCGGGGTTATTTTTTTAGATTACGATTTGACAAGACGCTAAGTGTAGCTTAAAATAAATGAGGTTTAAAAAATATGAATAATAAATTAGCAAAAACATTATATTATAGCTTTTACTTCTGGTTTATGCCGAGAGGTCGCTTTGTTTTTGCTAAGAAAATGTAAATATTATTTTTTCTTGATAAAAGTAAGCCGGCCTCTCGCGAGGATCGGTTTTTTTAGTTCTTTTTTAAGTAAAACGGTGAATTATCTAAGCTATAGAGGTCATATTCAAGAAGTTCAAACAAAAAGGAGCGGATCATGGGAAAAATCGTACAAGTTGTGCCAGGCAGAATTTTTCAAACAGCTCAAGATAAGAGAAATTGCTTTTGCTGTCTGATGCCAATTTTAACTGAGCAGTTGGGCGATTATCATCAGGAGGTAACTGTTTGTGAATCTTCTTTTTCTTTGGAAGTTATCGAAAAGTTAATTGAAATAGGCAATCGTTTGGACAAAATTTTTTCTAGGACAAATATTGATTTTGTTCTGGTAGAAAATTTAAGTTTAAAAGATTTAGTAAAGGCGCTGAAACTCTTTAGAAAAGGTCCAATCAAAGGTGCTGGACCAGATGATTTAACCTATATCAATTACAGAATTAAACTGCTTATTTATTTGCTGTGATTGTAATTAACGGAAGTAGCCACTGGCTATCTTCCGTTTTTTGTAATAAATTTACATTTTTCTGGCATTAGTTGATCTAAAATTTTAGAATTTAAATTTGGAAATTAATATTTTTTTGGCTTCTTGCTAAACTGTTTTTTTTGATATAATATAATGTAGAGATTTAAAAATTAGAAACAAAAAAGAATTAGTCCTTCGATTTATTTTTTCGAGACTAGTTTTGTTTTTTGGTGTCATTTTATGAAAGTCGTTTTATTAGAAGATGTAAAAAAGTTGGGAAAAGCGGGGGAGATCGTGAATGTTTCTGACGGTTATGCGAGAAATTTTTTATTTCCTAGAGGATGGGCTCAAATTGCTACGCCCGATGTTTTAAAAAAAGTAGAAAAAATTAAAGCTGACAGTATTAATAAAGAAAAAGAAGAACTTGTCAAAATTACTAATTTGGCCAAAGAGATAAGGGATAAAAAAATAGTCATTTCTGCCAAAGCTAAAGGGGGAAAACTTTTTGGTTCGATTGATGCTGGGGTTATCGCTAAAGAAATAAAAAATCAATTAAATGTTGAAGTAGACAAAACTGCTATAAAGTTAGAGTCTCCAATTAAAGAAACTGGTGAAAGAAAAATAACAATAGAATTTATAAAAAATATTAAAACTAATATTAGTATTGAAATCAAAGAGGAAAAATAATGTTCCTCTTTAAATTTTTTAATTTTTTAAATAAAATTCATAAAGCATAGCTATGAAAAAAAATAACAAGAAATATATTTTTGTGTTAGGCGGGGTAATGAGTGGAATCGGCAAAGGAATTGCGACATCATCTTTGGGGGCGATTTTGAAAGCTCGTGGTTATAGACCTACAGCCATAAAGATTGATCCCTATGTGAACGTGGATGCTGGAACGATGAATCCTACCGAACATGGAGAAGTTTTTGTTATGGATTGCGGATTGGAAACTGATCAGGACATGGGAAATTACGAAAGATTTATGGAGATAGCTCTTCCGGGGGAAAATTATATGACTACGGGAAGCATTTACCAAAGAGTTATTACCAAAGAGAGAAATTTGGAATACAAAGGGAAATGTGTCCAGATAATTCCGCATGTTACAGATGAAGTGATTCGTACTATTAAAGCGGCGGCTAAAAATAATGATGCCGATGTGGTTTTGACTGAGATAGGGGGAACTATCGGTGATTACGAAAACATGCTTTTTATGGAAGCCGCTAGGCAAATGAAATTGAGAAACCCTAAAGATGTAATCTTTGTGATGATTACTTATCTGCCATATCCTCCAAAAGTAGGAGAAATGAAAACTAAACCGACTCAACAAGCAGTGCGAGAATTAAACGCCAATGGAATTAACCCAGATATTATTATTGCCAGAAGTGAGGTGGCTATCGATAATAAACGTAAGGAAAAAATAGGTCTTTTTTGCAATGTAAATGAAAAAGATATCATTTCTGCTCCAGATGTGGATAATGTTTATGAAGTGCTGATAAATTTCGAGAGAGATGATTTGAGTCGCAGAATTTTGAAGAAGCTTGATTTGCCAAGCAGAAAAACAGATCTGAAAAAATGGTATGAATTAGTGGATAATATTAAAAAATCAGAGAAAACAGTTAAAATCGGAATTGTAGGTAAATATTTTGGCACAGGAGAATTTATGCTAGGAGATTCTTATATCAGTGTTATCGAAGCCATTAAACATGCTTGTTACAAAGCTAAAGTAAAACCTCAAATCGAATGGTTTAACAGTGAAGAGTTTGAAAAGAAAGGAGCGGATATTAATAAGCTTAAAACTTACGATGGAATTGTCGTTCCGGGAGGTTTTGGTTCAAGGGGAATTGAGGGAAAGATTGCCGTAATTAAATATTGCAGAGAAAATAAAATTCCATTCTTGGGACTTTGCTATGGAATGCAACTAGCGGTAATAGAATTTGCTAGGAATGTTTTGAAATTAAAAGACGCGCATACTTCTGAGATTGATAGAAAAAGTAAAAATCAGGTGATTGATATTATGCCTGAACAAAAGAAAAATTTAGAGGATAAGAATTACGGAGCCACTATGCGTCTAGGAGCTTATAAAGCTTTTTTGGAGAAAAATACTATCGCTTACGGGGCTTATGGAAAAAAAGAAATTTCTGAACGCCACAGACATCGTTGGGAAGTAAATCCTGATTATGTCGAAAGACTAAAAAAGGGAGGTTTGGTTTTTTCGGGTAAGTCAGCTGACGGAAGATTGATGGAAATCACGGAGCTCCCTAAAAATAAACATCCTTTCTTCCTAGGAACTCAATTTCATCCAGAATTTAAATCTACGCCACTTAGCTCGCATCCGCTTTTCTTTGAATTTATAAAAGTAGCGAAGGGAAATAAATAGTTTATAAAGTTATAAAGTTTCTAAATAATTAAGAAACCCTCTCTGTCCTGCTGGACATCTCCCCCTTTGAGTACAAAAGTGGAGAGGGGAGTTGATTAACAAAAATGGAATTTGTAAATTCGTACGGTTCATAAATTCGTATAAATTCGTAGGGATAAAAAAACAGACCAGCCTTGCGGATGATCTGTCCTAAATATTGTTGTAAATGTTACTATTTCTTCTTGGCTGGAATCACGCTTACGAATCTTCTTTTATCCAATTTGCCTGTAAATGCGACAACCTTCTTTTTGCTAAAAGCCACAACTCCATCAGTTAGAGAATACAAAGTATCATCAGCGCCTCGAGCGACATTTTTTCCTGCATGAAATTTAGTTCCTTTTTGGCGGACAATAATGTTTCCAGTATTTACTTTTTCACTACCGAAAATTTTAACTCCTCGTCTTTTTGATATAGAATCACGACCAAGTTGAGTGGATCCACCGGCTTTACGATGTGCCATATAGATTTATTTAGAATATTAAACTTAATGCCGTTACAAGTTAAATAATTTATTATTTGAGGTATGTCTATCAAAAAGTATATCTAATATAGTCTGATAAAGCTCAAATAAGTATGAATTAAATTGAAACAGTATAACAAGAATTAGTATATCAAATTTTACGAATATGTCAAACAAAAATGTGAAGAAGTTCCAAAAAATAAGGATTTTCTGGGAAAAATATGAAAAGAAGATAGTGCTGGGATTGGGGATATTTTTGGTGGCAATTATCTCATTTGAGGCGGGAATTCTTCAAGGGCATAAATTTCAATCGCAATCATTAGTAATAGAAAAAGTTCCGGAGGCTGATTTGGTGGATTCCGCCACTGTCAAGACGAATGTTTTGGGGGTAGATAGCCAAAGTAGTACAGCTATTGCGTCTAAATCTGAAGCAGAGGTTAAAAATGTTGATAGCAAGTGTGTTTTTGTGGGAAGCAAAAATTCTACCAAATATCATAAACCAGATTGCCGTTGGGCAAAAAATATCAAACCAGAAAATTTGGTTTGTTTTAGCAGCGCTGAAGAAGCTACAGCAAAAGGATACGTGGCGGATAAGGGATGTATAGGAAAATAATTTCAAATTTAAAATTTTGAATTTCAAATAGCCACCTGCCGACAGACGAGATAAAAAATTAAAAGTTTAGAAAAAGTATTAATTATTAATTGCGGATGACTGATTGCTGACGACTAATCTGTCGGTTTGACAAAGTTTTACAAATAATTTATAATCTAGATGGAACGATTAAATAACTGAGGGTCGTTTCGATAATTAGTAAGAAAAAAAAGTATGTCAGAGACAACAATAGACGCAGGGTTTATTGAACAAGTGGTTAAAATGCTTGTTGATAATCCAGATGCAGTGAGAGTAGAAAGAAAAGTTGATGAGATGGGTGTTCTTATTAGTTTGGATGTTGATCCAAAAGATATGGGAATAGTCATTGGTCGTGAAGGGCAAACAGCTAAGGCTTTAAGAACTTTGTTAAGAGTTATCGGAGCAAAAAACAACGCTCGTGTAAATCTAAAAATTAACGAACCAGAAGGATCTGAAAGATCTAAAGCTCAAGCTCAATCTGCTACTCCAGAAAAGAAAAGTATCGAAGATGTAGTGAATGATATTGAGAAAATGTAATCTAAAAACATTCAAATATATTAAAAAACCGTTCTTGATTGAGCGGTTTTTTATTGCAGTTTCTTTTTTCGTTTGAAGAAGAAGTCTAAGAAAAAAAGAATAAAAAATAAAACCCCGATATTATGAAGTGTACCCCTTAAAGTAGACACGAAATAAAAAACTACCTAGCAAATTCTAAAAGATGATTCCTGTATCCAATGGGAGTCATCTTTTTTAAATCCCATTGATACATTTTGTGATTGTAGTATTC